>NZ_JBBKTQ010000005.1:0-348832 GCF_037890035.1 Ramlibacter sp. AN1133 | reverse complement strand
CCAGGGAGGCGGCAAACGCCGGGGCGCCCCCACCCCTACCCTCCCCCAAAGGGGGAGGGAGCAAGGCAAGGTCAGCCCGTGACCTTCCCGAGCATCAGGTACTCCATCAACGCCTTCTGCACGTGCATCCGGTTCTCCGCCTCGTCCCACACCACGGACTGCGGGCCGTCGATCACGTCCGCTTCCACTTCCTCGCCGCGGTGGGCGGGCAGGCAGTGCATGAACAGGGCGTCGGGCTTGGCCACGCGCATCATCTCCGTGTCGACGCACCAGTCGGCGAAGGCCGCGCGGCGCTCCTCGTTCTCGGCCTCGAAGCCCATGCTGGTCCACACGTCGGTGGTCACCAGGTCGGCCCCCCGGCAGGCTTCCATCGGATCCCGGAAGACCTTGTAGCTGTCGCTGCTGCGGATGCCGGCGACGGCCTGGTCCACCTCGTAGCCGCTGGGCGTGCTCACGTGCACGCAGAACCCGAGCAGCTCCGCCGCCTGCAGCCAGGTGTTGGCCATGTTGTTGCCGTCACCCACCCACGCCACCACGCGGCCCTTGATCGAGCCGCGGTGCTCGATGTAGGTGAAGATGTCCGCCAGGATCTGGCACGGGTGGAATTCGTTGGTGAGGCCGTTGATCACCGGCACGCGCGAATACTCGGCGAACTTGTCGATGCGCTCCTGCCCGAAGGTGCGGATCATCACGATGTCCACCATGCGGCTGATCACGCGCGCCGTGTCCTCGATCGGCTCCGAGCGACCGAGCTGGCTGTCGCCGGTGGTCAGGTTCACCACGCTGCCCCCGAGCTGGTACATCCCCGCCTCGAAGCTCACGCGGGTGCGCGTGGAGGCCTTCTCGAAGATCATGGCCAGCGTGCGGTCGGCCAGCGGGTGGTACTTCTCGTAGTTCTTGAACTTGCGCTTGATCGCCGCGGCACGCTGGAAGATCCACTCGTGCTCCTCGGTGCTGAAGTCGCTGAACTGCAGGAAATGCCGGATCGCCATCGTGTGCTTCACTCCGCCAGGAATTGCCGGACGAGCGGCGCCAGGATCGCGACGACGTCGTCGGCCTGCCGCTCGGTCAGGATCAGGGGCGGCAGCAGCCGCACCACGGTGTCGGCCGTGACGCTGATCAGGAGGCCCGCCTCGGCGGCGCGCTGCGTCAGCACGCCGCAGGGTCGGGCCAGCTCCACGCCGATCATCAGGCCCTGGCCGCGGATCTCCACCACTTCCTTCAGCCCGCCCAGCTCGCGCGCCAGCGTCTGCTTCAGGCGCGCACCCACCCGCTCGGCGTTCTCCAGCAGGCCGTCCTCTTCCATGATGCGGATGGTCTCCACGCCGGCGCGCGTCGCCAGCGGGTTGCCGCCGAAGGTGGTGCCGTGGTTGCCCGGCTGGAAGATGTCGGCCGCCTTCGGCCCCGCCACCACCGCCGCGATCGGCACGCCCGAGCCCAGGCCCTTGGCCAGCGGCATCACGTCCGGCACGATGCTGGCCCACTGGTGCGCGAACCACTTGCCGGTGCGCCCCATGCCGCACTGCACCTCGTCGATGATCAGCAGCCAGTCCTTCAGGTCGCACAGCTCGCGCACCTTCTGCAGGTAGTCGATGCGCATCTGGTTGATGCCGCCCTCGCCCTGGATCGTCTCGAACATCACGGCCACGACGTTGCGGTTGCCGTCGGTGGCCTGCCGCAGGGCGTCGATGTCGTTCATCGGCACCCGGATGAAGCCTTCGACCAGCGGCCCGAAGCCCTTCTGCACCTTCTCGTTGCCGGTGGCCGAGAGCGTGGCGATGCTGCGGCCGTGGAAGGCCTTCTCGTAGACGACGATCTCGGGCCGCTCGATGCCGCGGTCGTGCCCGTACTTGCGCGCCAGCTTGATCGCGGCCTCGTTGGCCTCCAGCCCGGTCGAGCCGAAGAACACGTTGGTCATGCCCGAGAGCTGCACCAGCTTGGCCGCCAGCTTCTCCTGGTTGGGCACGTGGTAGTAGTTCGAGCTGTGGATGATCTTGGCGACCTGGTCCTGCAGCGCGGGCACCAGCTTGGGGTGGTTGTGTCCCAGCGTGTTGACGGCGATGCCTGCCAGCGCATCGAGGTAGCGCTTGCCGTTGACGTCCCAGAGGTACACCCCCTCGCCGTGGTCCACCGCGATGGGCAGCCGGCCGTAGGTGTTCATGGTGTGGGGCGATGCCGCCTCGAGGTTGGGCATGGGCGTTCCTGTTCTCCAAACGAAAAGCGGCTCAACGTGCGGGGTCCCCGGGGAAGCTTGCCTGCCGGGGTGGCACCGATGTGAGCCGTTGGAGCACGATTGTAGGCACACGCCCCGGCGGCCTTGTTTGAGAATTCCGCATCGCAGCGATGCGGTGGCCGCGACAGCCCCGTGACAGCTCGGTGCGGTCCAATCTTGGGGTCAACTCTTATATAAGATACAATACTTGTGCGGTGCAGCAGACCGGATGGCTGCCCCGATCGACGCATGCGACTCCCACCCATGGTTCTGAAGATCGCCGACGAAGTGTTCATCCAGGGATTGACCCGGGAAGGACGGACGTTCCGCCCCAGCGACTGGGCGGAGCGGCTGGCCGGCGTGATGAGTTCCTTCCGCCCCGGCGGCGCCCAGCCGGGCAGCCACCTGAACTATTCGCCCTGGTGCATCCCGACGGTGATCGAGGGCGTGAAGTGCGTGATCGTCAACCGGGCCCTGCGCGACTACGAACCCATGGCCTGGGACTTCGTCATGAACTTCGCCCGCGACAACGAGCTGAAGATCACCGAAGGCGCCCCGCCGCAGCGGGAGCGCGCCCAAGAAGCGGCATAGCGCCTTTTCGGACGCCGTTGAATGCGGACTTCCGGACGCAAAGGGTACGCAGAGGGCGCAAAAGAAACCATCCAGAGTTTTCTTTGTCTTCTTTGCGTCCTCTGCGTACCCTTCGCGTCCTCTGCGTCCGGCTGTCCGTTTTTGACTCCCCAACGAAAAAACCGCCCGGAGGCGGTTTTCTCGTTTGCTGGCAGCGCACCCGGATCAAACGGCGTGGGCCTTGCGGCTCACGGGCTGACCTGACGCTGTGACGTCAGGCGGCGGGGGCCGCGGCCTGGAGGGCCTTGACCTTGGCCGACAGGCGGCTCTTGTCGCGCGCGGCCTTGTTCTTGTGGAAGATGTTCTTGTCGGCCACCTTGTCCACGATCGATTGCGCCTTGGCGAACAGTTCGGTCGCCTTGGCCTTGTCACCCGCGACGACCGCCTTCTCGACGTTCTTCACCGCGGTACGGTATTTGGAGCGCAGCGAGGTGTTCGCGGCGTTCAGCTTGACGTCCTGGCGGGCGCGCTTGCGCCCCGACGCCAGGCGGGGGTTCTTCTTCTTGGGTTTTCCAGAAGCCATTGATTGAATCCTTCGTGTCTGAGGATGATGCCAGCAAAGCCGACCATTATAGCCCGAGGCCTTCTCCCCGGCCAGTGGCGGGGAAACCGGGCGGTGGGCAGGGCTACACTCGCGCCGGTGAGCCTGTTCAAAGCCGCTTCCACCGTCTCCGCCCTCACCCTCGCGTCCCGCATCACCGGCCTGGCCCGCGACATGCTGTTCGTGGCCTTCTTCGGCGTGAGCGCGCTCACCGACGCCTTCTACGTCGCGTTCCGCATTCCCAACCTGTTCCGCCGCATCTTCGGCGAGGGCGCCTTCAGCCAGGCCTTCGTGCCGGTGCTGGCCTCCTGCCGCACGAAGGAAGGCGATGCCGGCGCCAGCCGGATGGTGGAGCACGTGGGCACCGTGCTGCTGTGGGTGCTGGTGCTGCTGTGCATCGCGGGGGTACTCGGTGCCCCGCTGATGGTCTGGACCCTGGCCAGCGGCCTGCGCAAGGACCCGCACGCCTACGACGCGGCGGTGCTCATGACGCGCTGGATGTTCCCCTACATCGGCTTCATGTCGCTGGTGGCGCTGGCGGGCGGCATCCTGAACACCTGGAAGAAGTTCGCGGTGCCGGCGGCGTCGCCGGTGCTCCTGAACCTGTCGATGATCGCGTCCATCACGATCGCCGCGCCCCTGTTTCGCCGCTTCGGCATCGAGCCGATCTATTCGCAGGCGATCGGCGTCATGGCCGGCGGCGTGCTGCAGCTGGCCATCCAGGTCCCGGCGCTGCGGCGCCTGGGCATGTGGCCGCGCTTCCGGCTGGCCTGGGCCGGCATCCGCGAATCCTGGAACGACCCCGCCACGCGCGAGATCCTGCGGCTGATGCTGCCGGCACTGCTCGGGGTGAGCGTGGCCCAGATCTCGCTCCTGATCAACACGCAGATCGCCTCCTACCTGCCGGCGGGCAGCGTGAGCTGGCTGAACAACGCCGACCGGCTGATGGAGTTCCCCACCGCGATGCTGGGGGTCGCGCTCGGGGTCGTCCTCATGCCGCAACTGGCCGCGGCGCGCGCGGGCGGCGACGAGGCGCGCTACTCCGCGATGCTGGACTGGGGCCTGCGCCTGGTCGTGCTGCTCGCCATCCCCAGCTCGGTGGCGCTGCTGGTCTTCTCCGCGCCGCTGGTGGCCACGCTGTTCCACTACGGCGCGTTCAAGGACAGCGACGTGAGCCAGGTCGCCCTCGCGCTGGCGGGCTACGGCACCGGCCTGCTGGGACTCGTCGCCATCAAGGTGCTGGCGCCGGGCTATTACGCCAGCCACGACATGAAGACGCCGATGCGCATCGCGATCGCGGCGCTGATCGTCACGCAGCTGCTGAACGTGGCGCTGGTGCCCTGGCTCAAGCACGCGGGGCTCGCGCTCTCGATCGGGCTGGGCGCGCTGGTCAACGCGGGCTCGCTGCTGGTGGGCCTGCTGCGGCGCGGCAGCTACAAGCCCAGCCCGGGGTGGGGCATCTTCGCCCTGCAGGTGCTGGCGGCCAGCGCGCTGCTGGCGATCTTCCTCATGTGGGCCAACGGCCATTTCCCCTGGGTCGCGTGGCGGACCGAGCCGCTCAAGCGGGCGGGCATGCTGGCGGCGCTGGTCGCCGGCGCCGGTGCTCTCTATTTCGGAGCACTGCTGGCGGCGGGCCTCAAGCTGCGTCAATTTGTCACGCACTGAGGACGCCCCGCGCCATAGAGCGCCGCCCGCTTGACGGCCCCTGGCCCGTCCATTACAACGATTGACCATGACGTCGCTGCCCATCAATGCGCCCACGCCGCTGGATTATTTCCGGATGCTGGTGCAAAGCGACGAGCACTTCCCGCTGCTCGAGGCAGCGGCGAGCATCGCGCAGGACGAATACCCGGACCTGGATTTGCAGACGGTGCTGGGCGACGTCGACCAGCTGCTCGCGCGCCTGAAGCGCCGCATCCCCGCCGACGCCGCCGCCCTGCAGCGGCTGCGCACGCTCAACCAGTTCTTCTTCCGCGACCTGAGCTTCGGCGGCAACGTCAACGACTACTGCGACCCGGACAACAGCTACCTCAACGTGGTGCTGCGCACGCGCCGCGGCATCCAGATCTCGCTGGCGGTGCTGTGGATCGAGCTGGCGCAGGGCATCGGGCTGCACGCGCGGGGCGTGTGCTTCCCGGGCCACTTCATGGTCAAGGTGAACCTGCCCAAGGGGCAGGTGGTGATCGACCCGTTCACCGGCCAGTCGCTCTCGCGCGAGGAACTGTCGGAGCGGCTGGAGCCCTACAAGCGCCGCAGCGGGCTCATCGACGAATTCGAGGTGCCGCTCGGGCTGTACCTGCAGGCGGCGCCGCCGCGCGACATCATCGCGCGCATGCTGCGCAACCTGAAGGAAATCCACCGCGCGCAGGAAGACTGGCAGCGCGTGATCGCGGTGCAGAACCGCCTGCTGGTCCTGCTGCCGGACGCCTGGGCCGAGTACCGCGACCGCGGCCTCGCGCACGCCGAGCAGGGCCACTCGGAGCAGGCCGTGGGCGACCTGGAAACGTATCTCGTGCACGCGCAGGACGCGCTGGACATCGACGCGATCGCGGATCGCGTGGCGAACCTGCGCCGCGCGAAGCAATAGCGCGATGCGCCTGTTCGCAGGCTGTTGCTGAGGCGCGCAGCGCCGGGATCAACCGGCCTGGGTGAGGATGCCGTGGCCGGGATGCAGCGGCCGCGCACCGAGCACGGAGGCCCGGCGCACCGGCAGGATGGGCTCGCGGCGCGACTCCGGCTGCTGCGCCACCGGCAGCAGCACCGGCCGCAGCCATCGCAGCACGGGCTCCCATTGCGCGAGGTCGGTCGGGACCTGCGAGGGCGCCACGTCGAACAGCGTGAGCCCGCGCTCCAGCGCCCTCACGTACAGCTGCGTCTCGCGCAGCATGCCCATCATCTCGATGTCCTGCTCGCCGGCCCAGGCGCGCAGCACGTTCGCCGCGTTGGTGCGACCGTCCACGCGCATGCCCACGGTGGCCAGGCGGCACTGTCCCTTCGCCACGCGCGGCAGCGTCTTGAGTTCTTCCAGGCAGGCGGCGGCCGATTCGCGGTCGAACACCGAGGGGCAGACGGGGACCACGATCGCATCGGCGAACATCACGATGCGCGCCAGCTCGAAGCCATGCAGGCCGCCGGGGGTGTCGAGCACCACGTGCGTGATGCCCGTCGGCACGCGCAGCACGTTCTTCTGGTCCACCACCCAGGGCGCGATGCCGGGCAGGGCAGGATCGCGCCGGCGCAGCCAGCCGCGGCTGGACTGCTGGCGATCGACGTCGCCCAGCATCACCGCCAGCTGCTGGCGCGCGCACCATGCCGCGACGTGCGCGGCGAAGGTGCTCTTGCCGCTGCCGCCCTTGCGGTTCACCACCGCCACCACCGGCATGGGATCCTCCCTCCTTGTGCGTTGCCCAGCGGGGCCCGCCTGTCCGGATGGTGCTCTTCCGTGTGGGGCCCGCGCCACCCCGCCGGTCCGCCGGCGCGCGCCGTTCGCCGCGCGCGTGTTTCAGAATGTCTGCCAACCGCCCTTGCCGGCCACCGTTGCCGCGGCTTCGGTCTCCTGCCGCGGGGACGCCAGCGCCGGCGCCTCGTTGCGCGGGCGCACCTGGATGGTCGCCGGCACGGGCTTCGCGGTCGCCGCCGCCTCGGCCCCCACCTCGCGGGAGGCCGCGGCGGCATCGGAGTCGTCGCCCAGCTTGAAGCGGGCCACGGCCTGCCACAGCCCGCCCGCCTGGGCCTTCATCGATTCGGTGGCCGCCGCGCCTTCTTCCACGAGCGCGGCGTTCTGCTGCACCACCGCGTCCATCTGCGTGATCGCGGTGTTGACCTGCCGGATGCCCGAACTCTGCTCCTCGCTCGCCGCGGCGATGTCGGCGACCAGGTCGCTCACCTGCTTCACCGCGCGCACGATCTCCTGCATCGTGCGGCCGGCCGTGTCGACCAGCTTCGCGCCCGCGTCCACGCGCCCGGCGGAGTCGCCGATCAGCGCCTTGATCTCCTTGGCGGCGGTGGCGCTGCGCTGGGCGAGGTTGCGCACCTCCGCGGCCACCACGGCGAAGCCGCGGCCCTGCTCGCCCGCGCGCGCGGCTTCCACCGCGGCGTTCAGCGCCAGGATGTTGGTCTGGAAGGCGATGCCGTCGATCACGCCGATGATGTCCGCGATCCGGTTCGAGGCCTCGGAGATGCCGCTCATGGTGCGCACCACCTGGTCCACCACGTCGCCGCCCTGGCGCGCGATCTCGGAGGCGCCCACCGCGAGCTGGCTCGCCTGGCGCGCGTTGTCGGCGTTCTGGTTCACCGTGGCCGTCAGTTCCTCCATCGAACTGGCCGTCTCTTCCAGCGTGCTGGCCTGTTCCTCGGTGCGCTGCGACAGGTCCTGGTTGCCCTGCGCGATCTGCGCGCTGGTCTCGGAGACGGCGCGCGCGCCGGTGGCCACCTCGCCCACCAGGCTGCGCAGGTGCTCCGTCATCTCCGACAGCGCCGCGAGCAACTGGCCGGTCTCGTCGGTGCCGGCCGCCCGGAGCGTCTCGCTCAGGTCGCCCTGCGCGATCCGCCCCGCGGAGGCGATCGCCGTGCGCAGGGGCCGCACGATGATGCCGCTCATGAGCCAGGCGATGGCCGCGGAGGCGAGCAGGGCGGCTGCGGTGATCGCCAGCATCGTGCCGGTGGCGATGCGCGAGGTGCCGGCCGCGGCCTCGTAGCTGCTGTCGGACAGCTTCTTTTCCAGCTGCACCAGGGCGTCGAAGTGCTTCTGCATGGCCTGGAACTGCTTGTCCGCCATCTGCATCGCGGTGGCGCCGGTGAGGGTGTCGCCGGCGCTCAGGTCGATCGCAGCCTCCACCGACTTGCGGTACTTGGCGAGTTCGGCGTTCGCCTGGCTGGCGATCTGCCGTTCCTCCTGCGACAGCCCCGGCTGCGCCACCAGCGCCGTGAGCTTGGCGCTGACGGCGTCGATGCGGTCCTTCTGCTCGCCCACGATCTGGCGGATGCGGTCTTCCTTCAGCCCCGAGAGCCAGGTGATGAGGCGGTACACGTTGGAGTGGACGGCGGTGACCTCCTGCGCCGCGTCGGCGCTCACCTGGTAGGTGTGCAGCCGGGTGCGGGCCAGGTCCTCCAGCGCCGCGTTCTGCTGGCGCAGCGCCCCGTACGCCACCGCGCCGACGAGCACCAGGAACGCCATCGCCACGATGGGCGCCACCAGGATCTTGTGCAGGACTTTCAAGTTGTTCTCCGCTGGCGGGACCGTCCCGCCGATCGACTCAGCCCTCGATGTTGCGTGCCGGCGGCCAGTCGCGCGAGTACACCGGGTTGGCCAGGAACTGCCTGGCGTTGTGGGTCCAGAACTGGCTCACGTTGGGATAGGTCTTCACCACCGCGTTGACCAGCCGGCCGTCCTTGCGCTCCACCTTGCGGATCAGGACGTCGCCGACCGCGTTGCCGTACTCGTCGAAGCGCACCGGGCCGCGCAGGGTCTGCGTGTGCGACTTGCGCAGCGCCGCCATCAGCGCCTGCGGGTCGGAGGCCTTGCCGCCCACCGTCTTCAGCGCCGATTCGAGCACCTCCGCGCTGATGTACATGGCGGCGGCATAGAAGCCGGGGTCGTAGCCGTGCGCCTTGCGGAAGTCCGGCACGAAGCGCGCGTTGGCGGGCGTGGCGAGGTCCGCGGAGTACCAGGACGCGGTGTGGATGCCCAGCGCCTCGTCGCCCATGTTGCGCAGCACCGATTCGTCCAGCGAGGTCATGCTGCCCACCAGCGGCAGCTTGTCGCGCAGGCCGGCGTCGGCGAACTGGCGGATGAAGCGGAAGCCGTTGGAGCCGGCGAAGGCGAGGAACACGCCGTCGACCTTGGCCAGCTGGCCGACCGCGCCGGAGTAATCGGGGGTGACCAGCGGCGTGTAGATCCGCTGCACGATCTTGCCGCCGGACTCCTCGAACACCCGCTGGAAGCCGGCCGCCGTCTCGTGGCCGTAGGGGAAGTCGTCGGCGACCAGCGCCATGCGCTTGTATTTCAGCGTCTTCGCGCAGTAGTCGGCCATCACGTGCGCCGTCTGCGCCGACGAGGCGGTGGGCCGCACCAGCCAGGGATTGGCCTTGCGCTGCGTGACGTCCTCGGCGGCCGCCGTCGACACCAGCGGCAGCTTGTGCGAGCGCGTGACCTCGTCCAGCGCGAGCAGCTCGATGGCCGTCTGCGGGCCGAGCAGGGCGTGGATCTTCTGCACCTCGCACAGCTCCGCCACCTTGGCGCGCGCCACGTCCGCCTTGGCGCCGGCGTCGACGAAGAAGACCTGCACCTTGCGGCCGGCCATCATCTGGTCGCGTTCGGCCAGGTAGATGTTCAGGGCGCGCTCCATGTCGATCCCGCCCGATGCCAGCGGCCCGCTCTTGACGGCCATCAGGCCGATGCGCAGGGTGTCTCCTGCAGCCTGCGCCCGGGCCAGCCCTGGCAGTGCGATGGTCAGGCCCGCGGCAGCGGTGGTCTGCAGAAAGTCACGTCGATTGCCCATGTGTCCTCCAGGTTCGCCCGGCATCGGGCTTGAGGGGGAGCTTAGGGAAAGTCGTTACTGAATGTTTCAGAAGACGGAGAGCTCGTTGACCGCCGTCAACGATTTGCCGCTGGTCGCCGACCGGAGGCTGGGGCGCGTGGTTTGTCGGCGTCAGCCGTCGCGGCCGACGCGCGCCAGGGCCGGGGAGGCCATGAGGCCCAGCGCCAGCAGGCACAGCCCCGCCCCCGCGCCGAAGGTGGCCACGGCGCCGAAACGGTCCCACAGCCAGCCGGCGAGGCCGCTGGCCATCAGCAGGGCGAGGCCGCTGGCCAGGTTGAACACGCCGAAGGCGGTGCCGCGCAGCTGCGCCGGCGCCGTATCGGCCACCATGGTGGCCAGCAGGCCCTGCGTCAACGCCATGTGCAGGCCCCACAGCGCGATGCCGGCCCATAGCAGCACGCCCGCGCCGGCGGCGGCCAGCGCCAGGTCCGCGGCGACCAGCACCGCCAGCCCGATGGCCAGCAGCTTGCGGTGCGACATCGTGTCGGCCAGCTTGCCGAACGGATACGCGCCGACCGAATACACGACGTTCATTGCGATCAGCACCAGCGGCGCCCAGGCGATGGCGAGGCCGCCCTGCTGCGCGCGCAGCACCAGGAAGGCCTCGCTGAAGCGCGCCAGCGTGAACACCGCGCCCAGCCCCACGACCCACCAGTAGGCCGGCGAGAGCTGGCGCAGGTTCTCGCGCCGGATCGGGTTGACGCGCTTGCCGCCCGGGGGCGCATCGGGCTCGCGCACGCCGAAGGCGAGCAGCGCGACCGACAGCATGGCGGGGATCACCGCGACCCAGAACACGGCATGGAAGTCGTTGGCCCACAGCAGCATCAGGGCCACGGCGAGCAGCGGCCCGAGGAAGGCGCCGACGGTGTCGAGCGCCTGCCGCAGGCCGTACGCGGCGCCGCGCTGTTCCGGGTTCACCAGGTCGGCCACCAGGGCGTCGCGCGGGGCGCCGCGCAGGCCCTTGCCGACGCGGTCGATCAGCCGCGCGCCCAGCACCGTGCCGGTGGTGGTCGCCAGCGCGAACAGCGGCTTGGAGGCGGCGCCGAGCCCGTAGCCGAGCATCGCCAGCGGCTTGCGCTTGCCCAGCCAGTCGCTCCAGGCCCCCGAGAACACCTTCACGATCAGTGCGGTGGCCTCGGCCAGGCCTTCGATCACGCCCACGGCGACCATGCTGGCGCCGAGGCCGCTCACGAGGAAGACCGGCAGCAGGCTGTGGATCATCTCCGAGGAGACGTCCATCAGCAGGCTCACGAAGCCCAGCGCCCAGATGCTCGCCGGCAGCCGGGGGGCGGCGCTCTGCATCGCCGCGTCAGGCCAGGGTGACGGCGGCTCCGGTGCCGCGCGGGGCGATGCGGCCGATCTCGTGCACCGTCTCGCCGGCCTGGCGCAGCGTCGCGGCGATGTCCGCGGCCTCCGAGGGCGCGGCCACCACCACCATGCCGATGCCGTTGTTGAAGGTGCGGTTCATCTCGTGGTCGTCGATGGCCGCGGTGGCCTGCAGCCACGCGAACAGCTCGGAGCGCGGCCAGCTCCCCAGCTTCAGTTGCGCGGCCAGGCCGTCGGGCAGCACGCGCGGGATGTTCTCCAGCAGGCCGCCGCCGGTGATGTGGGCCAGCGCCTTGATGCCGGCGGGGTGCTTCGCGAGCGCCGCCAGCACGTTCTTCACGTACAGGCGGGTGGGCTCCATCACCGCTTGGCGGAAGGGCCGGCCATCGAGCGTCGCGGGCAACTGCGCGCCGGAGCGCTCGATGCACTTGCGCACCAGCGAGAAGCCGTTGGAGTGCACGCCGCTGGAGGCCAGCCCCAGCACGATGTCGCCTTCCTTCACGTCCTGACCCGCGAGGATGCGCGACTTCTCCACCACGCCCACGGCGAAGCCGGCCAGGTCGTATTCGCCCGCGGGGTACATGCCGGGCATCTCCGCCGTCTCGCCGCCGATCAGCGCGCAGCCCGAGAGCTCGCAGCCGCGGGCGATGCCGCCCACCACCGCGGCGGCCGTGTCCACGTCGAGCTTGCCGCAGGCGAAGTAATCGAGGAAGAACAGGGGCTCGGCGCCCTGCACCAGGACGTCGTTCACGCTCATGGCCACCAGGTCGATGCCCACCGTGTCGTGCATGTTCCACTCGAAGGCGAGCTTGAGCTTGGTGCCCACGCCGTCGGTGCCGCTCACCAGCACGGGCTCGCGGTAGCGCTTGGGCACCTCGAAGAGGGCGCCGAAGCCGCCGATGCCCGCCAGCACGCCTTCGCGCAGCGTCTTCTTCGCCAGCGGCTTGATGCGTTCGACCAGCGCGTCGCCGGCGTCGATGTCGACGCCGGCATCCTTGTACGAGAGGGGGGAAGCGTTCATGCAGGTGCGCAGCCGGAGCCTGCGGCGCCGACCGATAGAATTTGCGGCTGATTCTAGTGTCATCGGGCCCGGAGGTCGGCCCTTCCCGAATGCAATTCACCCCCACGCAGAAGCGCGCCGCGGCCTGGATGGCCATCGCCTTCCTGGGCCTGCTGGCGCTGCGCGCCCTGGGGCCGGTGCTCACGCCCTTCATCATCGCCTGCGTGCTCGCCTATGCCCTGACACCGCTGGTCGACCGGCTCGACGCCCTGTGGCGGGGCCGCATGCCGCGCATCCTGGCGGTGGTGATCGTGGAACTGCTGCTGGTCGTCGTCCTGCTGTCCCTGTCGCTGCTGGTGGTCCCTGTGCTGCTGAAGGAACTGCCCCTGATGCGCGAGCAGATCCCGGTGCTGTTCGACCGCCTGCACGACCGGCTGTCGCCGTGGCTCGCCCAGTTCGGCGTGCGCATCTCGCTGGACCTGGCGAGCCTGCGCGCCCAGCTCATGGAGTACCTGCAGACCAACTGGAGCGACAGTTTCGGCTCCGTCTGGTCGTCCCTGAAGATCGGCGGCAGCGTCGCCCTGATGGTGATCTTCAACGTGCTGCTGGTGCCCGTGGCCCTGTTCTACCTGCTGCTGGACTGGAAGCGGCTGGTCGCGCGGGTGCTGGAACTCGTGCCGCCCCGGGCGCGTCCGGGGGTCGACTCCTTCACGTCGGAGGCCGACCAGGTGCTGGGGCAGTACCTGCGCGGGCAATTGCTGGTGATGCTGACGATGGCGGCCTTCTACAGCGGCGGCCTGGCGCTGTTCGGGCTGGAGCTGGCGCTGCCGATCGGCGTGTTCACCGGGCTGGCGATGTTCGTGCCGTACGTCGGCTTCGGCATCGGGCTGATCCTGGCGCTGCTGGCGGGCCTGCTCGAATTCGGCTCGGCCAAGGCCTTCCTGATGGTCGGCCTGGTGTACGGTACGGGGCAGGTGTTCGAAGGCTTCTTCCTCACGCCCCGGCTGGTGGGCGAACGCATCGGCCTGCATCCGCTGGCCGTGATCTTCGCGCTGCTCGCCTTCGGGCAGCTGTTCGGCTTCGTCGGCGTGCTGGTCGCGCTGCCGGCCAGCGCGGTGCTGCTGGTGGCGATCCGGCGCGCGCGCAGCGGCTATTTCGCCAGCAAGCTCTACCACAGCTGATGAAGCAGCTGCCCCTCGACATCGGCCTGGCGCGCGCGCCCACCCTCGCCAGCTTCCTGGCGGGGCCCAACGAGGCCGCGTGGAAGCACCTGCAGCTCTGGGCCGGCAGCCCGACCCGCTCGCCCGTGCCGACCTACCTGTGGGGGCCGCCGGGCAGCGGCAAGACGCACCTGCTCAAGGCGGTGCAGGAAAGCCTGCGCGAGCAGGGCGCCCGCACCGGCTGGCTGGACCCGTCCATGGCGGAGCCGCCCGCCTTCGACGAGCGCTGGGCCGTGGTGCTGCTGGACGACGTGCATCGCTACAGCGCGGTGCAGCAGCACGCGGCCTTCAGCTGGTTCGTGCAGGCACAGGCACTGCAGCGGGGCGTGCTCGCCGCCGGCGCGCTGCCGCCGACGCGCCTCGCGTTGCGCGAGGACCTGCGCACGCGCCTGGGCTGGGGCCACATCTTCGAGCTGCAGGTGCTGTCCGAACCGGAACGCCGGGCGGTCCTGCGGCAGGCCGCCGACGCGCGGGGCGTGTTCCTCGGCGACGACGTGATGGACTTCATCCTGCACCGCTTCTCGCGCGACCTCGGCAGCCTCATGCTGCTGCTGGAGCACCTGGACGCCTACGCCCTGCAGACGCAGCGCGCGATCACCATCCCCCTGGTCAAGGCCATGCTGGAGAACGAGTGAGCCCCGGGAAACAAAAAGTCGCGCTGTTCGACCTCGACCACACGCTGCTGCCGATCGACTCCGACTATTCGTGGGGCGAGTTCACCCAGCGCATCGGCTGGACCGACCCGGTGGTGTTCAAGCGCCGCAACGACGAGTTCTATGCGCACTACCTCGCCGGCACCCTCGACGTGCACGACTACGTGCGCTTCGCCGTGGACGCGCTGCGCACGCGCGGGCCCGAGGCCTACCGCGAGGCCCATGCGCGCTTCATGCAGGAATGGATCGCCCCCAGGCTGCGCGAGGCCGCGCGGGAGCTCGTACGCGGCCACCAGCAGCGCGGCGACCTCGTGGCCATCGTGACGGCCACCAACGAGCTCGTCACGCGTCCCATTGCGGCCGCCTTCGACGTGCCCGAGCTGATCGCGGTCGAGCTCGAGCGCGACGGCTCCGGCTGGATCACCGGCGAGATCGCGGGCGTGCCCTCCATGCGCGAGGGCAAGGTGGTGCGCGTCGCGCAGTGGCTGGCCGCGCGCGGACTCGACTGGCTGGACGTCGAGTCGACCTTCTATTCCGACTCCCTCAACGACCTGCCCCTGCTGGAGCAGGTGGACCACCCGGTCGCCACCAACCCGGATCCGCGCCTGCGCACCATCGCGCTCGAGCGCGGCTGGCGCATACTCGACCTCTTCGACAGAGAATGATCAAAAAGTTCATCGACAAGCTCATTGCGGGCGCGAGCGGCCGCAAGCCGAAGTTCGGCAAGCGCCAGGAAGTCGGCCCCGAGCAGCACGGCATCGACCCGACCCTGGTGGACGACCGCGCCTTGAGCGTGGTCCACGCCCTCAAGGAAGCCGGCCACGAAACCTACATCGTGGGCGGCGCCGTGCGCGACCTGCTGCTCGGCCTGCGGCCCAAGGACTTCGACGTGGCGACCAACGCCACGCCGGAGGAAGTCAAGTCGCTGTTCCGGCGCGCCTTCATCATCGGCCGGCGCTTCCGCATCGTGCACGTGGTGTTCGGGCGCGGGCGCGAGCACGAGGTGATCGAGGTCTCCACCTTCCGCGCCTACATGGACGCCGCCGCGACCGAATCGGTCGAGGGCAACGAGCGCACCAGCAAGGCGGAACTGGCGGGCATGCACCATGCCGTGCATTCCTCCGGCCGGGTGCTGCGCGACAACGTCTGGGGCCCGCAGGAAGAAGACGCCGCGCGGCGCGACTTCACCATCAACGCCATGTACTACGACCCGGAAACGCGGATCGTGGTGGACTACCACAACGGCATCGCCGATGCCAAGAAGCGCCTGCTGCGCATGATCGGCGATCCGGCCACGCGCTACCGCGAGGACCCCGTGCGCATCATCCGCGCCGTGCGCTTCGCGGCCAAGCTGGCCGGCCTGGGCTTCAAGTTCGAGCCCAAGACCAAGGCGCCGCTGCTGCATTCGCTGCCGCTGTTGAACGAGGTGCCGCAAAGCCGCCTGTTCGACGAGATGCTCAAGCTGCTGCAGACGGGCCACTCGCTGGCCACGATCGAGCAGCTCAAGCAGCTGGGCATGGCCACGGGCATCTACCCGCTGCTGGACCTGGTGGTCGAGCGCGCCGAGCAGCCCTTCGTGCGCGCCGCGCTGCAGGACACGGACCGCCGCGTGGGCGAGGACAAGCCCGTCGCGCCCAGCTTTCTGCTGGCCTGCGTGCTGTGGGCCGACGTGCGGGACGGCTGGGCCGCCCGCATCGCGCGCCGCGAGCATCCCTTCCCGGCGCTGCAGGCCGCGATCGACGAGGTGTTCGATGCGCGCATCGGCGACATCTCCGGGCGCGGCAAGCTGGGTGCCGACATGCGCGAGATCTGGATGATGCAGCCGCGCTTCGAAAAGCGCGTCGGCCACACGCCCTTCAGCCTGGTGGAGCAGCCGCGCTTCCGGGCCGGCTTCGACTTCATGCGGCTGCGCGCCGACGTCGGCGAGGTCGACGTGACGCTGGCCGACTGGTGGCAGGAGTTCAGCCAGGCCAGCGACGCCGTGCGCGAGGACCTGGTGGAGGCCCTGCGCGAGGAGCAGCACAAGCAGCGCCGCGCGCGCGGGCCGAAGAAGCGCAGCGACGAGGCCGGCGCCGAAGCGCCGGCGCCGCGCCAGCGGGCGCAGCGGCCCGCCGATGGCGAAGCCCGCGAGGAAGCGGCACCGGCCGAAGACAGCGCCTCCGACGCGCCGCGCAAGCGCCGCCGGCGCCGCCGCAAGCCCGGCGGGCAGGGCGCGGCGCAGCCCTCCGAGGGCTCGGGGGCCGGGCCGGCCGACTAGGGCTGTACCGGGCCATTCCATGCGCGCGCCGGTCACGGCTTTCGTGGGCCTCGGCGCCAACCTCGGCGACGCGCAGGCGGCGCTGCGCGCTGCGCTCGCGGGCATCGCTGGCTTGCCCGGCACGCGCCTTGTGCGCAGCTCGCGCATCTACCGCAGCGCGCCGGTGGATGCGGGGGGGCCCGACTACCTCAACGCGGTCGCGCAGGTGGAGACCACGCTGGATGCCTTCGCGCTGCTGCGCGCGCTGCAGTCGCTCGAGAACGCGGCCGGCCGCGAGCGCCCGTACCGCAACGCCCCGCGCACGCTGGACCTGGACCTGCTGCTGTACGGGATGGCGCGCATCGAGAGCGCGGTGCTGACGGTGCCGCATCCGCGCCTGCGCGAGCGCGCCTTCGTGCTGCTGCCTTTGGCGGAACTCGCGCCGGAGCGGGTCGCGGCGCGCGATCTCGCGGCCGTGGCGCACCAGCGCATCGCGCCATTACCCGGCGCGTCATCGACGCCCTGACCTCGCGCATGCACCATGGGGGCATCCAAAACAGAAAGGAGCCTTCCATGACAGACACGGGCCTCGTCGCCATCGCCTGCGGCCTCATCATCGGCCTGGGCGCGATCGGCGCCTGCCTGGGCATCGGCACCATGGGCGGGCGCTTCATCGAAGGCGCGGTGCGCCAGCCCGAACTGATGAACGAACTGCAAACCAAGATGTTCCTGCTCGCCGGCCTGATCGACGCCAACTTCCTGATCGGCGTGGGCGTGGCAATGATGTTCGTGTTCGCGAATCCGTTCGCGTAGAAAACCGAAGGCAGGACGCAGAGGGCGCAAAGGGTACGCAGAGGACGCAAAAGAAAACCATCTGAAGTTTTCTTTGTCCTTTTTGCGTCCTCTGCGTACCCTTCGCGTCCTCTGCGTCCGGCTGTCCGGCTGTCCGCCTTTCAAAACCACTCCACCAACCCCGACTGCTCCGCGTTCTGCGGGTTGGAGCCGGCGTCGCGCACGCGTTGCACCGCTTGCTGGGCGTCCAGGCCCAGGGCCTTGAGGACGCAGGCGGCGGCGGTGCCGGTGCGGCCCATGCCGGCGGCGCAGTGCAGCAGGACGGACTTGCCGGCGCGCACCGTGTCGGCGATCGTGTTGACGTCGCGCCGGAACGCCGCCGGGTCCTCCGGCAGGCCGAAGTTGCGCATCGGCACGTGCATCCAGCGAAACGGCAGCCGCCCCCGCCCGACCGCCGCGTGATAGTCCGGCGACAGCTCCGCCAGTTCCAGCTTCGGCGTCAGGCACACGACCAGCCCCAGCCCGCTGCGCTCGGCCTCCGCGCTGAACGCCGACCAGGCCTGGAAGCGCCCGGGCATCGGCCCCAGCCAGAGCTGGCCGGGGACCTCGGGAGGCAATCGCACGCGTCGCAGGGTCATGCGGGATTCTCGCGCCGGCTACTCGCGCCGGGTGGCGCGCTGCTGCGCGACGGTGAGTTCCGTGACCGGCGCGGCCCTGTTCTTCCAGGACGAGCGGATGTAGGTGAGGACCGCCGCGACGTCCGCATCCGACAGCACCGGCGCGAACGGCGGCATGCCGAAGGGCCGCGGGTGCGCGTGCGTTGCCGGCGGGAAGCCGCCGTGCAGCACGACCTGCACGAGGTTGGCCGTCACCGGCATCGTCACGGCGCGGTTGCCGTCCAGCGGCGGATACGCCCCCGGCACGCCCTGGCCCTGTTCGCCATGGCAGGCCGCGCAGCGGTCCGCGTAGATCTTCCCGCCCCGCTCGAGGGCGGCAGGGGAGGCACGCGGCACTTCGCGCGGGTCGGAGTCGCCGGGCGCGGGCGGCAGGCTTTTCAGGTAGACGGCGATCGCACGCAGGTCCGCCGGTTCCAGGTACTGGGTGCTGTGCAGCACCACCTCCGCCATGGGGCCCAGCACGGTGCCGCGCGGCGACGCGCCGCTGGCCAGCAGCTGCTGGATGTCCTCCACGCGCCAGTCGGCCACGCCCGCTTCGCCGGTGGCGGCGAGCGAGGGCGCGTACCAGTTCTGCATCGGGATCAGGCCGCCGGAGAGGTCCATCACGTCGCGCATGCCGCCCAGCGCATTGCGCGCCGTATGGCAGGCGCCGCAGTGGCCGAGGCCCTGCACCAGGTAGGCGCCGCGGTTCCATTCGGGCGTGCGCGAAGCGTCTTCCTCGTAGCGCTGGGGCCGGAAGTACAGCGTGCGCCAGACGGCCAGGGCAGCCTGGGTGTCGTAGGGCCAGCGCAGCCGGTTCGGCCGGTTGGGCTTGTTCACCGGCGGCAGGCTGCGCAGGTAGTCGTACAGCGCGTCCACGTCCGTGCCCGCGACGCGCGTGAAGTGCGTGTAGGGAAAGGCGGGGATCAGCAGGTGCCCGTCGCGCGACCGGCCTTCGTGCATGGCGCGGCGGAAGTGCCCGGCCGACCACGTGCCTATGCCCGTTTCGGCGTCGGGCGTGAGGTTGCTCGCGTAGACGGTGCCGAACGGCGTCTCGATCGCGCGCCCGCCCGCGTAGGGCGCGCCGCCCCGCTCCGTGTGGCACAGCATGCAGTTGCCCGCGCGCGCGAGGTAGGCGCCGCGCGCGACCTGCTCGCGCGAGGGCGGCGCCGACGGCGGCCGGTCGTGCACGCGCGATCCGCCCCAGTAATTGAACATCCACACGAAGGCGACCAGCGCCAGCAGCACCCCGGCCGCGATCCACAGCACGCGCCGGATCATCGGCTGCTTCCTGCGGCCGGCGGCTCGGCGGAGCCGCAGCGCAGCGGCGGCGGCTCCGGGGCGGGCGGCGGTGCCGCCTTGCGGCCTTTCCTCTTCACGGGTGCCGCGGTGCCGGGCGCGGGGGCGGCATGCGGGTCCTTCGGCAGTGCCTGGGCCGCGAGATAGCTCGTGACGGCGGACAGGTCCTCGGGCGACATGCGACGCGCGATCTCCGCCATGCAGTCCGGCGCCACTGCGCGGCGCTGGCCGTTGCGCCAGGCACCCAGTTGCGCGTTGAGGTAGTCGCGCGGCAGCCCGAGCAGGCCCGGGATGCCGGGCTGCACGCCCGTGAGCGCCTTGCCGTGGCAGCGCGCGCAGGCCGGCACGCGGCGCTCGGGCTCGCCCTGCTGCGCGATCACGCGTCCGCGCTCCAGCGTCTCCGCCGGCGCGGTCGACGGCTGCGGCGGCGGATACGGCACGTCGAGGCGGGCGAAGTGCTGCGCGATCTCGTACAGGTACGGGTCCGAAAGTGTGTCCAGCAGGCCCACCATGAGGCCGTAATGCCGCCGTCCGTCGCGGAAATTGAGCAGCTGGTTGTACAGGTAGCCGGCCGGCTTGCCGGCGATGCGCGGGTAATAGCCGTCGGGGCCCGCGCGTCCCTCCTTGCCGTGGCAGGCGGTGCAGGCGAGCGTGCGCTGCGCGATCGTGTCCTCGAAGACGACGGGGGCCGCCAGCGCCGCGGCGGCGCTCCACAGCAGGAACAGGAAAAGGATGGTGCCGCGCATCGCCCGGGACTATGCCACTGTTGCGGGAGCACGTTGCGCTGCGTCGGTGACCGTCGGACGCGGCCATGGACAGCGTCCTACAGCGGGTGCCCGGGCCCGCTCCTAAGGTGACCCCATGAACCTCTACCGACGTTCGAGCAGGCCCAAACAGGCGGAAGCCCCGCGCGGCCGGCGGCGGCCGCCTCCGGAGGGTGAGGGCAGCAACGCCGTCCAGCACCGACCGGACCCGAAGGCGGAACCGATACCCGACGGCGAGCACAAGTACGTGCCTCGCAGCCCGTACCGCACGGGCAACTACTGAAGCGGCGCGAGCATCGCCGTGCGCGCAGGCCCCGCGACGACGGGGCGTGCCCATAATCGGGCCACAACAACGAACGCACGCCCATGGCCTCCAGCCTGCTCGCCCTTCTCGACGACATCGCCACCATCCTCGACGACGTTTCCGTCCTCACCAAGGTGGCGGCCAAGAAGACCGCCGGCGTCCTGGGCGACGATCTCGCGCTGAACGCGCAGCAGGTTTCGGGCGTGCGCGCCGAGCGCGAGTTGCCCGTCGTGTGGGCGGTGGCCAAGGGTTCGCTCCTGAACAAGGCGATCCTCGTGCCGGCGGCGCTCGCCATCAGCGCCGTCGCGCCCTGGGCCGTCACGCCGCTGCTGATGCTGGGCGGCGCCTTCCTGTGTTTCGAAGCGGCCGAGAAGCTCGCGCACCGCCTGCTGCACAGCCGCGCCGAGGACGAGGCGCACCACCAGGAACTGCAGCAGGCCCTGGTCGACGAGAAGGTGGACCTGGTCGCCGTCGAGCGCGACAAGATCAAGGGCGCGATCCGCACCGACTTCATCCTCTCGGCGGAGATCATCGTGATCGGCCTCGGCACGGTCGCCGGCGAGGACTTCGTCACGCGCCTGGCGGTGCTGGTGGTGATCGCGCTGGCCATGACCGCGGGCGTGTACGGGCTGGTCGCGGGCATCGTGAAGCTCGATGACCTCGGCGCCTGGCTCAGTCGCGGTGCGACGTCCGCGGCGCGGGCGATCGGCAACGGCATCCTGCGCGCCGCGCCGTGGATGATGAAGGGCCTCTCCATCGCGGGCACCGCGGCGATGTTCCTGGTGGGCGGCAGCATCCTGGAGCACGGCATCCCGCCGCTGCACCACACGATGGAAGAAGCCACGGCAGACGCCGGCGCGCTGCGCGTGCCCGCGGGCATGCTGCTCGATGCGGTGATCGGCATCGTGGTCGGCGCGGTGCTGGTGGGCGTCTACGCGCTGGTGCGGCGCGTGCGTGGAAAGTCGGCGCTGCCCGCCTGAGCCCCAATCGTAGGTTCCCTCCTACGCCGCCTGGCGAGCTCTGCGGATAAGCCATCGGTCGGCTCTTGCGAACAATGGCTCTTCCACGAGAGGGAGAGTCGCCATGCCCGAAATGCAGCCGTCCGCCGAGCCCGCTCCGGCCGCCATCCCCATGCTGGCGGACGCGCCGGCATCCGACGAATCCGATTACGCCCTGGGTTGCGAATGCGCCGACCCGGCGCTGCAGATCCCGTATTGGGGCCAGGAGCCGCGTGGCGAAGCGGCCTGATGCCATGCAGCCAGCCCGGGATTCCGAATTCGTCGACGCGCTGCGCAAGGGCGCGCTGATCGGCCTCGGGCTGCTGGTGCTGGCGCTGCCGCCGGTGTGGGTGAAGAAGCACCGCGACGCGCAGGAAGCGCAGCGCGGCGCCGTCGTCCTCGCGCCGCAGGCGGTGCCCGGCCCGCGCGCCACCGTGCCCGAGGCGCAGCCGCCGGCCGTCCCGCATGCGCCCGGCGTGCGGCTGGCGGACTTCCGCGGCGAGGATCCCTCGCCCGACGCGCGGCTGGTGGCGAACTGGGTCGTCCACACCCGCGACGCGAAGCGGCACGCTTTCGTGGTCGTCGACAAGAAGGATGCGCGCGTCTACGTGTTCGGCCCCGAGGGCCGCCTGAAGGACAGCGCGCCGGCCCTGCTGGGGGCCGCCCGCGGCGACGATTCCTATCCCGGCATCGGCGACAAGCCGCTGTCGCAGGTCCGTCCCGAGGAGAAGACCACGCCGGCCGGCCGCTTCGTCGCCGAACCGGGGATGAACTCGGGCAACGAGGACGTCGTGTGGGTCTCCTACGATCTCGCCGTCTCGATGCACCGCATCCGGCCGCTGCACGCGCGCGAGCACCGGCTGGAGCGCCTGGCGTCGCTCACCACCGACGACAACCGCATCTCCTTCGGCTGCATCAACCTGCCGGTGAGCTTCTACGAGAACGTCGTGGCGCCCACGGTGAAGAAATACGGCGCCATCGTGTACGTGCTGCCGGACGTGAAGACGCCGCAGCAGGTCTTCGGCGCCTGGGACGTGACCGACCCGGGGCAGCTCGCCGCCCGCGAGGCCACTTCCAACCCGCTGCAGCAGGTCTCGCTGCAGCAGGTGGGCGGGCTGCCACAGGCCCGTTGAAGACGCCCGGCTTCACCGTTCCGTTACCTTGAAGCTCTTGCGGCCGTATGGCCGCGCTTGCTAGCATCCGCCCCTGTTGAGCCTGGTGGCTCGGCAACAGGGGACTCGGATGTGGGATCGACGCCGATGGCTGCGGCTTGCAGCCGGCAGTACGGCAGGGGCGATGCTCGCGGCGCTGGCGCCGGCGGCGCTCGCCACCGAAACTTTCCAGGATCTTCGGCCTTCCGAGGACGCCCGCAGCCTCGTGGGCTGGGTGCAGCGCACCGGTGACGCGCATGGCCGCCCGTACGCGGTGGTCGACAAGCGCAGCGCCCACCTCTACGTGTTCCACGCCGACGGCCGGCTGGCCGGGCACTCGCCCGCGCTGCTGGGAAGCGCGCTCGGCGACCACACGGTGGCCGGTGTCGGCGCCCACGCGCAAAGCGGCCACGTGCCACCCGCCGAACGCACCACGCCGGCCGGCCGCTTCGAGGCCACGCCGGGGGAGAACCGCACCGGCGAGCACGTGATCTGGGTCGATTACGAGAGTGCCTTCGCAATCCATCGCCTGCGCCCGGGCTTCGCCTACCAGGCGCGCAGCGGGCGGCTGGCCACCACGCAGGCCGCGGCCAGGCGCGTCTCCTGGGGCTGCGTCGTGGTGCCGGTGCCCTTCTACCAGCAGGTCGTGCAGCGCGTGCTCGGCGCTTCGCGCAGCGTCGTCTACGTGCTGCCGGAAACGCGCACCGTGCAGGGCTTCGTGCGCGCGCTCGAGCAGCGTTGAGTGGCCTTTCGTCCGACACCGGGGTGCGGGCGGGACTGACGTTGCCTCTACGGCATCTCCCTATGGTGGACGGGTTGGCGCGCGCGCCGGCAAACCAGAAACACCATAGGAGTCAAAGTACATGTCATCGCTCAAGATCCTGACCGCCGCCATCGCCGCGGCCACGTTCAGCCTGGCCTTCGCCCAGGGCACCCCGCCGCGTCCCGCGACCGACCCCGCCGTGGGCGCCGGCCAGCGCAGCTCCCAGAACACCCCGATGGGCAGCACCGGGACGCCGGGTGGCGGCGCCGGCATGGCCCAGGGCGGCACCAGCGCGGGCGGCGCGGCCGCGGCGACCGCGGGTTCGGCCAACATGGGCACCACGGGCTCCAGCGCCTCGATGAACTCGGGCACCACGACGGGCGCGCGCGCCGGCGGCACCGCGATGGCGCAGGACACGCACACCCACACGCACAAGGCGGCCAAGAGCAAGAAGAAGGCGAAGCGCGTGAAGGCCGATCGCGGCTGAACCGGCTCTGCATGAAGAAAGGCCGCTCGCGCGGCCTTTTCTTCGCCCGCATTCCCGAGAGCCTCAGGTGAGCACCTGGCGGCCCTCGGGCGTGACGACGCAGCCGCTGATCTTCCACTGGTCGTCCTGCTGCCGATTGAGCAGGTAGGTCAGCGACCAGGAGGAGCCTGCGTCGTCGGTCAGGCGCACCTTCTGCATCGCGATGCTGCCGTCGGTGGACGGCTTGAGGAACAGCACGCTCGCGGGATGCATCAGCATCGGGTACTGCTCGCGCACGGTTTCGAGGAAGGCCTCGGGCGTGCCGAACTGCGTGCGCAGGTCCGCATCGGCCAGCGCGAAAGCCTCGCCGGCGTTCTCGTGCGACAGCGCCTGCAATTGCTGCTGCACCACCTGCTGCAAGACCTGCGGGGCCACGCTGCGCACCGCCAGGCTCTGCGGAAGGTCGGCCGCGAAGACGCCGCCGAGGAGCACCGCGGCGAACACCAGCGACCAGCCGGCCGCGGCGTTGCGCGCGCGCCGACGGCGGTGTTGCGGAGTCGGAGTTTCAGGAACGAGGGTCGGGGGGTACTGCACGGATGAAAGTCCTCAGGTCGAGCGCCAGTCGTTCTCGGCGACGATGCAGGCGCCGATGCGCCAGGAGTTGTCGGGCTGTCGCTCCAGCGTGAACAGGGCGATCCAGGTCTTGTCGTCCTCGTCGCGCAACGCCACGGCCTGCAGCACCTGGTCCTTGTCGACCTGCGGCTTCAGGAAGGCGAAGCCGGCGGGGTGGTACACCATCGGGTAGTTGCCGCGCACCAGCGCCAGGAAGCGGCCGGGGTCGCCGACCGACTGGCGCACCGCCGGCGTCGCCGCGGCGAACGCGCCGTCGGCATCCTCGCTGGAGAAGGCCTTCAGCTGTGCCGTCACCACGGCCTGCACCTGCTGCACATCCGGTTCCGCCAGGGTATCGGCCCGCGCCTTCAGCTGCATGCTGGCGGCGGCGAGCGCCATGCCCACCAAGGTGAAGATGCGCATGAACAGCGGACTCATGAAGGTTCTCCCTGATGCGTGTGTGTGACGTGCCACGCAGCGTAGGTCCGCCGTGCGGGCCGCGGCTGTAGGCCAACGGCGGTGGCGCGCGTGGGAGCCGCCACAGCGCTGCTGACGGCGCTTGCTTGGCCAGGGTGAAGATGCACGGAATCGGGGCGGGAGGGGAAGGCGGCCGCAAAGGGGGCCGCAAGGGGAAGCCAGCCGGTTCACTGGACAATGGTCTCGCTGATCGCCTGCGGAAGCGGAGAGTCCGATCCCTGTCTTTGTAGCGCGATAACCGGCTGGCTTTGCGTGATTGAGCCCCGCCGGCCAGGGTGCGCGCGCAGGCGGCGCACGCGAGCGGCTGTAGGTGCGCTTTGCGCGCGGCTGTGGGAGCCGGGGGCCGGGACCCCTACTCGCCCACGAGGATTGACAGCCCTGCGTCCGGCTCGAAGCGGCCGTTGCGCCAGCACAGGCGCGTGGGCCCGGGCAGCACCTGCTCGCCCTCCGGATGCCAGGGGTCCCCCGGGTAGCACAGCACGCGCGTGCCTTCCACGTCGTGCGGCTCCGGCCGGATGCAGGGCGGCCTGCGCGCGCGCGCCGCGGCGAAGGCGCTGGCCACGTCGCGGTGCCGCGCCAGGTGCGTGAGGCTCATGATCTGCGGCGGGGCGAGGTCGATCGCGTTGGCCCAGTACTGGCGCAGCGCGGCGCGCGGCGCGATCCACAGGCTCTCGGTCGCTTCGTGTTCGTCGTGGCGCGCCTCCTGCCCTGGCGGCACGGTGGCCAGGAAGAAGCGCGTGTCGAAGCGCTTGCGCCCGACGCTGCTGAGGGTCGGCGTGATCCAGCGGGACCAGGGCTGCAGCGCGCTGGCCGCGAGCCGGGGCGCCATGGGCGCGAGCACTGCGTCGAAGCCGCTTCCGCCGCGCAGCGCGGCCCAGGCCTGCGCCGCCTGCGCCGGCGTGACATCGGCGAGCAGCAGCCCCGCTTCCTCGAACAACTCGCGGATCGCGGCCACGTAGAGGCCGGCCGCTTCGTCGCGCGGGATTTCCGGCTCGCCGAGCAGCGCGTGCAGGTCCTCCGCGTCGCGGTCGAGGCGCTGCAGCCAGGCCGCATCCTCGGCGTCGACCTTGCCGCCGGGAAACACGTAGGCGCCGCCCAGCACGAAGGACTGGCTGTGGCGCCGCATCAGGAAAACTTCGAGGTCGTCGGGGCCGTCGCGCAGCAGGACCACCGTGGCCGAGGGTGCGGGCGTCTCGTAGTTGCGCTTCGTCATCAATTCCAGGGCCATGCCCGGAGTTTCACACGAACGCGCTTTCGCTATGCTCCGTGCATGCCCGATTTCTCCGATGCCATCCGCCACGCGCAAGGCCACGAAGTGCCCTGGCCGCGCGATCCCGCCGCCGACCCCGCGAAGTGGGGCGTGCACCACGACGATCCGCCGCCGTACAACCGCCTGCGCGGGCCGGTGCATCCGCGCGGCGGCGTTTCCGGCGTGATCCGCGTGCGCGGCGAGGAAGTGGCCTCCTGGGGCGAGCCCGATCGCGCGGACCTGACCTTCAGCGTCGCCAAGACCTACCTCGCGCTGCTCGCCGGCGTGGCCCACGGGCGCGGGCTGCTGCCCGATGCGAACGAGACGATCGCCTCGCGCCTGCCCGGCATCGGCTTCGACGATCCGCACAACCGGCAGGTCACCTGGGCGCACATGCTGGAACAGACCAGCGAATGGCACGGCACCTGCCTGGGCATGCCGGACCAGGTCGAACACAACCGGCGCGTGACGTACGACCCCAAGCCGCCGCAGGGCCGCAAGGGCGAGGCCCGCGTGCTGCAGCGGCCCGGCACCTACTGGGAGTACAACGACGTGCGCATCAACCAGCTCTCGCTGGCGCTGCTGCACCTGTTCCGCCAGCCGCTGCCGGAAGTGTTCGCGCAATCGGTGCTCCAGCCGATCGGCGCCGGGCGCGACTTCCGCTGGGTCGGCTACGACGATGCGTGGGTGGAGATCGGCGGCCTGCGCATGCAGTCGGTGCCGGGCGGCACGCACTGGGGCGCGGGCGTGTCGATCAGCGCCCGCGACCAGGCACGCATCGGGCAGCTGCTGCTCGATGGCGGCCAGCATGGCGGCGAGCAGCTGGTGCCCGCGCACTGGATCGCGCGCATGCAGCAGCCCTGCGCCGTGGCGCCGTTCTACGGCTGGCTCACCTGGCTCAACCGGCAGGGCGCGATGTTCGCCGATGCCTCGCGCGAGAGCTGGTTCATGGTGGGTGCCGGCGGCAACTACGTGTGGATGGACCCGAAGCACCAGGCCGTGGTGGTGGTGCGCTGGCTCGATGCCGCGGGCGCGCCGGGGTTCGTCGCGCGCGTGGCCCGCGCGCTCGGCTAGTGCCAGGACACTAGCGCATCCGCGCTTCGATCAGCTCGCGCGTCGCGCGCACGTCATTGGCGAACGGGCTCTGCGGGTCCTCGGCGCGGCGGATCACCGCCAGGGCTTCGGCGTTGCGGCCGTCGTCGGAGAGCGTCTGCGCGAGGTTGTTCAACAGGATCACGGAGCCGGGCGACTTCTGCAGGGCCGCTCGCAGCACGCCCGCGGCCTCCTGCAGCGAGCCGCGCGCATGCAGGTGGTTCGCCAGGCCCACCGCCGCGGGCAGGCTCTCCGGCCAGCGCGCGAGGGCGGCGCGGTAGCCACGAATCGTCGCCTCGGCATCGCCGCCGCGTGCGAGTCCCAGCAGGGCATCGAGCCAGCGGCTTTCGGTCGCGGTGGCCGGGATGTCCTCGGGCCTGGTGACCACCATCGCCCAGTAGCCGCCCGGCAGCCAGGTGCGCTCGAAATAGGAAAAGGGCATCTCCTGCCGCACCTGCAGGCCCGAACGGAGATAGATCGTGCCTGTGGCGTAGTCGAAGCCGTTGACGACGGCGTAGTGCCATTCCGGCAGCAGGGGCGCCATCATCATGCCGACGTCCTGCAGCACCACGACGGGATGGCCGGCCGCCACTTCGCGCAGCAGGTCGCCGTAGGCCGGAGCGAGGCGATAGCTCACGAGCCCGTGGCGCCGCGGCGCTGCCAGCATTTCCAGCTGCAGGCTGCCCTTGCGGGAGGGCAGCCAGACCTCGTCCACCAGCGCGTCCGGCGCGACCGGCGCGCCGGCGAACTTCATCGCCATGGCGAGTGCGGCGGGGCCGCACTGGTAGTCGTCCTGGGGGAAGAAGGGAACCTGCGCGAGCTCCACCTGCCGCGGCACGCCGGCCGGCCAGTCGGTGCGCAGCGCCACCGTCTGCGGGATCAGCGTGGTGCAGCCGGCCAGCGCGAGCACGGCCGCCCCGAGGAGGAGCCGTGCCCGGCGCAGCGTCGTCGCTCGCGCCTGCATCCTTACTTGCGGATGGCGTAGTACCAGACGAGGGCGGCGATCAGCACGATCGCGACCCAGCCCCAGGTGTTGATGCCGCCGGCCGGCGCGGCCTGCATGTCCTGCGCCATCGCGTGCACTTCCTGGTCCGTCATGCTCTTGACCCGCTCGCGTGCGGCCAGCGGATCCACGCCGGCGGCTTGCAGCTGCGCGACCACGTCGCTGCGGTCCAGCGTGCTCAGCAGCATGGCGCGCTCGGGGCTGGTCGAGCCTGCCGCCTGGTCCGCGCCGATCAGGCCGGCATTCGCCGTCTGGAACGACAGCGCGAACAGGGAAACCACCAACACCCGACAAGTCGTTTTCTTGAAGCCGAGATTCATGGATGCGCTCCTTGGTTTGTGTATCCCGCTGCGGCAGAGAGCCGCCAACGCGGAGCGCCATTTACGCACGCGTCGCGCCTCGACGGTGCAGCGCTTCACCTACACGAAACACGTTGGTACAAGTGTTGCCAGCCGTGTCTGCACGGCCGCTGGCGGGCAGCGGCCGTGGCGAAGCGCAAGGGGTGGGCACGCAAGCCCACCGGGAGGGGGAATCAGGACTGGGGCGGGATCGCGATGCCCTCCAGCACCTCCGGATCGCGACGGATCGTCTCCCGCACCCGATGTTCGCGCCGGTCGAGCTTGCCGAACGCGTGGTCGAGCGCGTGCTCCAGTTTCTCCGCCGCGCCGCGGAAGGCGAGGTTCTGGTCCGGGGCGTAGTTGGTGACGGCCAGGGGTGCCCGCCCGTTCACGCGCGCTTCCAGCATGCAGCGCTTGTCCACGCCGCCGCCCTTGACCGCGTGGTTTTCGTCGGTGATCTGCACTTCGATGCTCGTGATGTCCTGTTCGAAGCGCGCGAGGCGCTCGTTGAGGTAGTCGCCGGCCCAGCGTTCGAGGGCGTCCTTGTTCTCGATGTCATTGCTCGTGTTGACTTGCACTTTCATGCGGTTTCCTTTCAGCGTCTGCTGTCATCCTGCGGACGGCCGGGCTGCGTGGCAAGTCGGACGCCTTTGATAGCCCTGTGGGACACGGCCTGCCGGCCGGGGGCCGCAGGCTATGCTCTGGCGCAAAGGAGTGACCACGCATGCTCGACATCATCGAGGCCGAGTCTGGGCCGGACCCGACCGCCACCATTCTGATCCTTCACGGGCTCGGTGCGGACGGCAACGACTTCGTGCCGATCGCCGAGGAGCTGGACCTTCGGCAGCTGGGGCCGGTGCGCTTCATCTTCCCGCACGCGCCGGTGATGCCGGTGACGATCAACAACGGCTACCAGATGCGCGCCTGGTACGACATCCTCGGCTTCGACGAGGATGCGGTGCAGGACGAGGCGGGATTGCGGCGCTCGCAGCAGCTGGTGGAGGCCTTGCTCAAGCGCGAGAAGGAGCGCGGCATCCCCGCGCACCGCATCGTGCTGGGCGGCTTCTCCCAGGGCTGCGCGATGTCGCTGCTGACGGGCCTGCGGCATGCCGAGCGGCTGGCCGGCATCATGGGGCTTTCGGGCTACCTGCCGCTGCCGGACAAGACGGCGGCCGAACGCAGCAGCGCCAGCCTGCGCACGCCCATCTTCCTGGCCCACGGCACGCACGACGAGGTGATCGCGCTGGAGCGGGCCGAGGCGACGCGCGACGCGCTGCAGGCGCTGGGCCACGAAGTGGAGTGGCACGAGTACCTGATGGGCCACGCGGTGTCGCCGCTGGAGATCCAGGAACTCAACGCCTGGCTGCTGCGCGTGCTGTCGACGGGCCCGTAAGCACGCCCTGCGCCTACATGGCCGCTGCCACGGTGGCCCAACATCGAAGGCATCGCAGAACCAGGAGCTTTCGATGAACAACAATCCCTTGCTGGGGCAGGTCCTCGGCGGCCTGTTCGGCCAGGCCATGCGCAATCGCGGCATGAACCGGGGCGGCCTAGGCGGCGCCACCGGTGGCGGGCTCGGTGGCGGCGTGGGTGGCGCCCTCGGCGGCATCGCGCTGGGCAGCGTGCTGGCCGGCATGATGCGCGGGCGCGGCCAGGGCCGGCCCGTGGGCGTGCCCGGGGGCCCGCATCCCTACGGCAACCGGACGGCGTTGCTCGTCATGCTGCTGCCGCTGGCGATGCGCTGGGTGCAGCGCAATGGCGGCATGAACGCGGTGCTGGACAAGTTCCGCCAGAAGGGCATGAACCGGCAGGCGCAATCGTGGATGTCCACCGGCGCCAACGACCCCATCGACGGCCAGGCCGTGGAACAGGTGGTCGGCCAGGACGAACTGCGGCAGATGGCGCAGCGCCTGGGCGTGCCCGAGGACCAGGTCGCGCAGGCCTTCGCCGAGATCATGCCGGAGATGGTCGACAAGATCACGCCCGACGGCCAGTTGCCGCGCGAGGCCGACGAAGTCCTGGACGAGAGCACGCGCAAGCTGGAAAAGGAAATCGAGGACGTGCAGTTCCGCGAAGTGCAGCACTAGCAGGCTCCCGCCTCTCCTGACTGACCCGGATGCGGCCGCGGCGGCCGCGGGCCAGAATGCCGCCTCCACCCCAGGAGACGGCATGAACGCACCGGCCACCGCGACGCTGATGACGGGCGAGGCTTTCCGCGAGTCCCTGCGCCCCCTGCGGCCGCGCGTGTTCGTCGACGGCCGCCGCATCGAGTCCGTGGCCGACGAGCCGCTGCTGCAGCCGGGGATCAACGCGATCGCGCTCACGTACGACTACGCGCTGAAACCCGAGCTGGCGCCGTTGATGACGGCGGTGCAGCACACCAGCGGCAGGCGCGTGAACCGGCTGCTGCACATCGCCGGCAGCGCGGGCGACCTCCTGAACAAGCTGGAGGCCGTGCGCATCGTCTGCCAGGAAACGGGCTGCGCGCAGCGCTATCTCTCCGGCGATGCGCTCAACGCGCTGGGCCAGCTCAGTGCGCGCCTGGACGACGCGAAGGGCACGCGCGAGCACACGGCGCGCTTCCTCGCGTACCTGCACCGCGTGCAGGACCAGGACCTGTCGCTCGGCATCGCGATGACGGACGCCAAGGGCGACCGCAGCAAGCGGCCGCACGAACAGGCCAACCCGGACAGCTACGTACACGTGGTGGAGCGCAACGCCAAGGGCATCGTGATTTCCGGCACCAAGGCGATCGTCACCGCCGCGCCCTACGTGCATGAACTGCTGGTCATGCCGGGGCGCAACATGGGCGAGGCCGATGCCGATTTCGCCGTCTGCTGCGCGGTCCCGATCGACGCGCCCGGCCTCACGATCGTCGCGCGGCCGGCGGGTCGCCCCGGCGACCAGGTGGAACACGGCGAGCCGCTGTTCTCGCGCAAGTACGGCCAGAGCACCGGCGTGTGCCTGTTCGACCGCGTGTTCGTGCCCTGGGAGCAGGTGTTCCTGGCCGGCGAGTGGGAGCACGGCAGCCACCTGACCTACAGCTACGCCACGCACCACCGGCAGACCTGCATCGCCGCGCGGGCCGGCTTCGGCGACCTGCTGATCGGCGCCGGCGCGCTGATGTGCGAGGCCAACGGCTTCGACCCGGGGCAGGAAGGCCACCTGCGCGAGCAGATGGTGGAACTGATCCGCATCACCGAGGGCTTCTATGCCTGCGGCGTGGCGGCCAGCGTGTACGCGAAGCCCGATGGCGCCAGCGGCATCTTCATGCCCGATCCGGTGTTCGCCAACATCGGCAAGCTGCTGCTGGCCAACCAGATCTACGAGATGCACCGCATCGCGCACTACGTGAGCGGCGGACTGGTGGTGGCGCTGCCCGGGCCGGACGAGGACCACAACCCGGAGACGGGTGCGCAGCTGGCGCAGGTGCTGCAGGCCAACCCCGACGTGCCCTACGACAAGCGCATCCAGGCTGCGCGCTTCATCGAGGACCTCACGGCGGGTTACCAGGGCGGCTGGTACAGCCTGATCAGCCTGCATGGCGGCGGCTCGCCCGCGGCGATGAAGCAGGAGATCTGGCGCCACTACCCCGTGGGATCGAAAGTGGAACTGGTGGAGCGCCTGCTCGAACGCGGCGCGCTGCACGACCCGCAGCGGCCCGTCACGCGCAACCGCCAGCCGGGCCGCTGCTGCGACATGGGCTGCACGGCGCCGGGGCAGGCGGTGATGGTGGATCTGCCGAAGCGTCCGTAGGCTGGCGGTGGAGCGCAGCGAAACCCCAGCGGTGCGCGAAGCGCTGGGGTTCGCAGGCTCACCGCCAGCCTACGAATCCCGCACGGGGCCGATCACACCTCCCCGCCGAACACCTTGATCAGGTTGTCGATGTACTTCTCCACCAGCTTCTCGAACTCGCCTTCGATCACCGGCGCCACCACCGGCTTCATCAGCCCGGGCAGCGGAACGTCCACCGTGCCCTGGATCTTCAGCACGCACTTGGTGGACTTGCCCTGGTGGTCGGTGATCTTCCAGCTGCCGCCCACCAGCGCATTGCCCACGCCCTTCACGGGCGCCCAGGTCACCGTGCCTTTGGCGGGGTCGCTGGTGTACTTGCTCGCGTAGACGGTCTGCAGGTGGACCTGCGCCGTGCCGACCTTCTGCATTTCCCACTTGTAGACGCCGTCGCCCAGGTCGGTGAGCTTGTCCACCTTGGGGAAGTGCGCCACGGAGCGCGGCACGTCCGACAGGAGCGCGAACACGTCCTCGAAGCTCGCCCGGACCTCGAACTCGTAGCCCAGCTCGATGGGCACGTTCACGCTCATGGCTGTCCTCCTCGGGGGTGCGGAACGCGGCCATTCTGCCACCGGCCAGGGGCGCCGGCCCCGGCGCGCCGGGGCCGGGCAAGGGTTGACCGCCCGCAAGCAGGATCGCCGCAAAGGTGCTAACTTCGCACGCCAGACACATCCAGAGGGCGGCGAGAAGAATTTCATGAGCAAATTGCAAGAGGCCTTGAGCACGCTCGCGCCCGCGAGGCTGCAAGGCATCCGGCGCGGCATCGAGAAGGAAAGCCTGCGCGCCACCGGCACCGGCGCACTGGCGCTGACCCCGCATCCGGCGGCGCTCGGCTCCGCGCTCACGCACCCGCACATCACCACCGACTACAGCGAATCGCAGCTGGAGCTGATCACGGGCGTGCATGCGAGCGTGGAGCAGTGCCTGGAAGAGCTCACCAACGTCCACCAGTTCGTCTACCGCGCCCTCGGCGACGAACTGCTGTGGGTGAGCAGCATGCCGTGCACGCTGCCGGCGGACGAGAACATCCCGATCGGCCGCTACGGCTCGTCGAACGTCGGCCGGGCCAAGAGCGTCTACCGCGTCGGCCTGGCCAACCGCTACGGCCGGCGCATGCAGACCATCTCCGGCATCCACTACAACTGGTCGCTGCCGGGCGTGAGCGATCCGGAGTACTTCGGCCTGATCCGCAACTTCCGCCGCCACGCCTTCCTGCTGCTGTACCTGTTCGGCGCCTCGCCGGCCGCCTGCGCCAGCTTCGTCGCGGGCCGCAAGCACGAACTGCAGACGCTGTCGCCGGGAACGGTCTACATGCCCTACGGCACTTCGCTGCGCATGGGCCGCCTGGGCTACCAGAGCGAGGCGCAGGCCAGCCTGGCGGTCAGCTACAACAGCCTCGAAGGCTACGCCGCCTCGCTGCACGATGCGCTCACGCGCCCGTATCCCGCGTACGAGGCGATCGGCATCGTCAACCCGGGCGGCGAGTACAACCAGCTGGCCACCAGCCTGCTGCAGATCGAGAACGAGTTCTACGGCACCATCCGCCCCAAGCGCGTGATCCGTCCCGGCGAGCGCCCGCTGCACGCCCTGCGCGAGCGCGGCGTCGAATACGTCGAGGTGCGGCTGATGGACCTGGACCCGTTCGTGCCGGTCGGCATCAAGGCCCAGACCCTGCGCTTCCTCGACGTCTTCCTGCTGCACTGCCTGCTGGCGGACAGCCCCGAGGACACGCCGGAGGAGATCGCGGCGCTCGGGCGCAACCAGCACCGCACCGCCGCCTACGGGCGCGACCCGGCGCTGATGCTGGAGCGCGATGGCCGCGAGGTGAAGCTCACCGACTGGGGCGCCGAGGTGCTCGCGCAGTGCGCGCCCATCGCGGCACAGCTCGATGCGGTGCATGCCACGTCCGACTACTCCGACGCCCTGCGCGCGGGGCAGGCGCTGCTGGCCACGCCCGACATGCTGCCTTCGGCCCGCGTGCTCGCGGCGATGGCGCGCGACCACGACAACGGCTTCGGCGCCTTCGCGCTGGCGCAGTCGCGCCAGGCCCGGGACAAGCTGCTGAAGCTGCCGTACACCGGCGCGCTGCAGCAGCGGATGGAGGCCCTGGCGCACCAGTCGGTGCAGGACCAGGCGGCGGTGGAAGCGGCCGACTCCATGCCTTTCGAGCATTACCGGCAGCAATACATCTCGCCGGAGCGGCTCGGCCTCGGCCGCAGCGCGGTGGCGCCGGCGCTCGCCGCCGTTTAGCGCACGCCGCACACCGCGCACCGCGGAGTGTGGTCCGTACGGGTGTCGCGCGGGACGCGCGACACGCGCGCCCGCGTCCGACGGGCAATGCCGCCTTGTCCGACACGGCGCGGGCGCTGCTGGCGCGACAGTGGCGGGCGAACGCGAATCCCGTCCAGGAGCCCCCATGACCTCGTCCCGCTTCCACCGCCTGGCCATCCCGCTTGCGCTGCTGCTGGCGGATGCCACCGGCGCGGCGCTTGCGCTCGCCGAGTCCCCGATGCCCGACCCCATCGCCCCCGCCGTCATCGGCCGTCCGCTGGACCAGATCCGTCCCGCGAAGCCGGCGAAGGCCGCGCAGGCGAAACAGGCCGCCAAACCCGCCAATGCGGCGAAGGCCGTCCGCCGGCCGGCACCCGCCCCGCAAGCGGCCGCCCGTCCCGCCGAGGCGCCGGGGGCGGCCGTCGCGCCCGCGCTGCCCGCACCCGCGCAGCAGGCGCTGGGGACGGGGGGCGCGGAGCCGGACGCCCCGGTGCAGCGCCAGGCCAAGATGGCGCTCGACGACCGCGCCGACACGCGCATCCGCGCCGACGACGTCGGCAAGGGCACGCACTTCGCGCGCAAGCCGCTCGGCCCCGGCGCGTACTTCGCCGACAAGGACCGCGCCGCCGTGCGCAGGTACTACGACAGCAATCCGCCCGGCGGCAGTGCGCCGCAGTGGCAGATCGGCCAGGCGCTGCCGGCCGGCGCCGCGGTGGGAGCCGTGCCTAAGCCGGTGATGGCGAGCCTGCCGAAGCTGCCGCCGGGCCACCGGTACGTGCAGTTGGGCGGAGACATCCTGCTGGTGGCTGCCGGCTCGAAGATGGTGGTCGACGGCATCAGCGTGCGCGCCGGGCGCTGAAGCGCGCGGCGAAAAAAAGGAGCGGCCTCGCGGCCGCTCCAGTGGCTCCCGACACCCTTCTTGTTCAGGCTTCCTGGAATGCGTCCTCGCGCTTGCGCCGGATGGCCGGCAGGGCGACGATCACCAGCAGCACCAGCGTGGCGATCAGCAGCGACAGCGACAGCGGCCGCGTGAACAGCGTGGAGAACTCGCCGCGCGACAGCAGCAGCGCCCGCCGCAGGTTCTCCTCCATCATCGGCCCCAGCACGAACCCGAGCAGCAGCGGCGCCGGCTCCATGCCGCAGCGCGCGAACACGTAGCCCAGGATGCCGAAGCCCGCCGTCATGAAGACGTCGAAGGTGTTGTTGTTGATCGAATAGACGCCGATGCAGCAGAACACCAGGATGGCCGGATAGAGGTAGCGGTAAGGCACCTTCAGCAGCTTGACCCACACGCCGATCAGCGGCAGGTTCAGCACGATCAGCATCGCGTTGCCGATCCACATCGAGGCGATCAGGCCCCAGAACAGCTCCGGGTTGCTGGTCATCACCTGCGGCCCGGGCTGGATGTTGTGGATCGTCATCGCGCCCACCATCAGCGCCATCACCACGTTCGACGGAATGCCCAGCGTCAGCAGCGGCACGAACGAGGTCTGTGCGCCGGCGTTGTTCGCCGCCTCCGGACCGGCGACGCCCTCGATCGCGCCGTGGCCGAATTCGGAGCCGCGCTTGGACAGCTTCTTCTCCAGCGTGTACGCGGCGAAGGACGAGAGCGTGGCACCGCCCCCGGGCAGCATGCCCAGGAAGGTGCCCAGCACCGTGCCGCGCAGCGCCGCCGGCAGCATGCGCCGGAAGTCCTCCCTGGTCGGGAACAGGTTGGTGACCTTGTTGGTGAAGGTCTCGCGGTGCTCGCGCTGCTCCACGTTGGCCACGATCTCGGCGAAGCCGAACAGGCCCATGGCGACGGCCACGAAGTTGATCCCGTCGGTGAGTTCGGGAATGTCGAAGGAGTAGCGGGCGACGCCGGAGTTGACGTCGGTGCCCACCAGCCCCAGCGCCAGCCCGAGCAGGATCATGCCGATCGCCTTGACCAGCGAGCCGGAGGCCAGCACCACCGCGCCCACGAGGCCCAGCACCATCAGCGAGAAGTACTCGGCGGGCCCGAACTTGAAGGCCAGCTCGGACATCGGCGTGGCGAAGGCGGCCAGCACCAGCGTGGCCACGCAGCCGGCGATGAAGGAGCTGATGCCGGCGGTGGCGAGCGCTGCGCCCGCACGGCCCTTGCGCGCCATCTGGTAGCCGTCGATCGCGGTGACCACCGAGGAGGATTCGCCCGGCAGGTTCACCAGGATCGCGGTGGTGGAGCCGCCGTACTGCGCGCCGTAGTAGATGCCCGCCAGCATGATCAGCGCGGATACGGGCGGCAGCGTGTACGTGATGGGCAGCAGCATCGCGATCGTCGTCGCCGGGCCCAGGCCCGGCAGCACGCCGATCAGGGTGCCGAGCAGGCAGCCGACGAAGGCGTACAGCAGGTTGTGCAGCGTGAGCGCGGTCTGGAAGCCGAGAGCCAGGTGGGAAAGCAGTTCCATGCGCGTGCCCTCAACCGGCCAGGAAATGCGGCCACAGCGGGATCTGCAGGCTGATGCCCCGCACGAACGCGCCGGCGCTGAACAGGATGAGGACCACGGCGTTGGCCAGCGTGCCCTTCCAGCCGAACTCGTGGCTGGCCAGGCTGGAGACGATCACCAGCGCGGCGAGCGCCAGCACGAGGCCCAGCGGCTGCAGCAGCACGCCGAACAGCGCCACCGAGCCGATGATCCAGGCCAGCGTGCGCAGCTCGGGCTTCTTCAGCGCCTCGGGCGCGGCGCCGGGGTTCAGCCCCGCGGCGGCCGTCGCGGCGCCCACGGCCACCAGCAGCACGCCGATCCAGAACGGGAACCAGGCCGGGCCCATGCGGGCGGCGTCGCCCATCTTGTAGTTCAGCGCGCCGAGGCTGAACGCCGCGCCGAACGCGACGTAGATCGCCCCGGCGGCGACGTCCTTCTGGTTGCGGATGCGTAACTTCATTGCATCGGGTTCCTCTTGTTTGCGACCCGGCCGTTTGTATCACGGCATGATCTAAATGCATCACGACATGAGGTTTGCCCGTACGGCCCCGGCTGCTACATTGCGGCCGCGGGGAACAGGATGGAAACGAAGACATTCAAGGTGCTGGACAAGGCGGGGCTGGAGCGGCAGTCGGAGTTCCGCTGGCGGCTGCGGCGCTTCCTGCGCTTCGGCGAGGAGGCGGCGCGCGCGGCCGGCGTGACCGCGCTGCAGTACCACCTGCTGCTGCATACGCAGGGCTTTGCCGGCCGCGAGTGGGCCAGCGTCGGCGAACTCGCCGAGCGGCTGCAGACCCAGCAGCACGGCGTGGTCGCGCTGGTCACGCGCTGCGAGGAAGCCGGGCTGGTGCGGCGCCGGGAGAACCAGGACGACCGCCGGCTGGTCGAGGTGCACCTGACGGCCAAGGGCCGGCGCTGCGTGGAGCGGCTGGCCGCCCAGCACCATGCGGAACTGGGCGAGCTGGCGGCGGTGATCGAGGCGGCCCGCGCCAGCGGCGCCGGCTAGGAGCCTGGGCATTTCCCTGCGCCTGCGCGGTCCAGCCGTCCGGCTTACAATTCAGTGTCCGGGGCCGGAGCGCATGTGGTGCACCGCGGCCCCAAGAAGCGGACCCCGCCCCTGCAGCAGCAGGCCGTGACGGCGCAGGTCCGCACGTACCGGCCCCGACGGCCGGCCGATACATCCAATGGCGCCGCTCCTGCCCGCTTGCAGGGGCCGCGCCGTTCGCACGGGCCGGCGCATGCCGCCCACGAGGGACCTGCATGGCGAAGGAAGAACTGATCGAAATGAACGGCCGCGTGGCCGAAATCCTGCCGGACTCGCGCTACCGCGTGATCCTCGACAACGGCCACGAGCTGGTGGCCTATACCGGCGGCAAGATGCGCAAGAACCACATCCGCATCATCGCGGGCGACGTGGTGAGCCTGGAGCTGTCCCCTTACGACCTGACCAAGGGCCGGATCATGTTCCGCCACCTGCCGAACCGCAACACCGGCGGTCCGCCGCCGCAACGTCGCCGCTGACGGGCGCAGGACGGATGCAAAAGGCTGCCTCGGGCAGCCTTTTTCGTTGGCGCGCCGCCGGATTACAGCGTGGCCGGGCGCGTGGCGGCGTAGGCGCGGTCGCCGGCGCCGTGCTTGCGCAGGTCCTCGTCGCGCAGGGCCAGCAGCCGCTCGAGGTCGGCGCGCACGTCTTCCAGCGGACGCGACTGCTCCATGGCAGTGGGGCCGGCGATCACGTCGCCATAGCTGCTCGGCTCGCCATTGCCCGCCAATGGCGCCGGTGCGCTGGGCGGGGGCGGCGCCATCCAGGTGGCAGGGTGGGGCAGCGGCAGGCAGGCGCTGCGGTCTTCCATGGTGAATTGCCAGGAAAAGCCCATCAGCCAGCTGGAAGCCGCCGGATCGAGCAGTTGCAGCCGTTGCGTGAATTCGTTCTCGAAGGCCACGGCATGCTGCACCAGCCGCGGGTCCCAGTGGCGGACCAGGAAGCGCACGTGCAGCCCTGTTTCGCGCCGGGCCGGGCTGGTGGTGCGCAGCATGTCGGCCGACAGCCAGGTCGGCGGGATGCCGTTGCGGGTGAGGGTTTCGCGCAGGACGAGCCTCAGCAGGTCCTTGCGCACGGACTGCGAATTGCCGCCCGCCTGCGTGTGCTGGGAATCGAACTGGGTGCTCGGCGCCGCCCGCGAATGGCGCGCGGGCGCCGCAGGTGCCGGCTTGCGCCCGAGCAGCATGTCGAACATCCCCATGGGCAGGCTCCTCCGGATTGGTGGCGGGGCAGGCGAATGCGCTGCCGGACCGCGTCTGCCGCAGTTTTACATATTGATGCAAATAGGCCAAGCCGGCGGGCCGGCCGGGGCGGCCGCCTGGCGGAAACCGGGCCTCCCCGGGCGACAAGGAGTCCGTCAGCCCGGTGCGCTACATTCGCGCCTTTTCGACAACCGGCAAGGGAGGCCGAAATGGCACTGGACTTCAACGGGAGGGTGGCGATCGTCACCGGGGCGGGCGGCGGCCTGGGCCGGGCGCATGCGCTGGCCTTGGCGGCGCGCGGCGCCAGGGTCGTCGTCAACGACCTCGGCGGCGCCCTCGACGGCACCGGCGGCTCGGCGACGGCGGCCGACCGCGTGGTCGAGGAGATCCGCGCGGCCGGCGGCGAGGCGATCGCCAACGGCGCATCGGTCACCGACTTCGCTGCCGTGCAGGGCATGGTGCAGCAGGCAATGGACACCTGGGGCCGCATCGACGTGCTGGTCAGCAACGCCGGCATCCTGCGCGACAAGACCTTCGCCAAGATGGACCTGGCCGACTTCCGCCAGGTGCTGGACGTGCACCTGATGGGCGGCGTGCACTGCTGCAAGGCCCTGTGGCCGATCATGAACGCGCAGAAATACGGGCGCATCGTGCTGACGACCTCGTCGAGCGGCCTCTACGGCAACTTCGGCCAGACGAACTACGGCGCCGCCAAGCTCGCGCTGGTCGGCCTGATGCAGACCCTGGCGCTGGAAGGCGCGAAGAACGACATCCGCGTCAACTGCCTGGCGCCGACCGCCGTCACGCGCATGACGGAGTCGCTGCTGCCGCAGGACATGCTGAAGGCCTTCGGCCCGGAGGCGGTCGTGCCGGCGATGCTGGTGCTGGCCAGCGAGCAGGCGCCCACCCGCACGACCCTGTGCGCGGGCGCGGGCGGCTTCGAGGCGGCGAACATCACGCTGACGCACGGCGTCTACATCGGCACGGCGGCCGATGCCCCCGAGCAGTTGCTGGCGCGCCTGGGCGAAGTGCGCGAGCGCCGTGGCGAGATGGTGCCGGGCAGCGGCGCGGAGCAGGGGACGAACGAGCTGCGGCTGCTGCGCGAGGGGCGCTGACGTTCGCGGGCCGGCGCTGAACCGCGAAGCGCCGGAACCGCAGGCTGGCGGCGACGCGCGTCAGCCGGAACCGTAGGCTGGCGGTGACGCGCGAAGCGCCGGAACCGTAGGCTGGCGGTGACGCGCGAAGCGCCGGAACCCCAGCGCTTAAGAGCAGTCCCCCCCGCCGCAGCCCGTGATCGCCTCGGCCGGCAGCGCCTCCGGCCGGCTCACCTGGCCGGTGTACGGGTCGAAACCCACGCCCTGCAGGTGCAGGGCGAGCGAGGCGTCCATGGTCTGCGCATGGTGCGGAAACCAGACCGCCAGTTCCTGGATCACCTTGCGGATGGGCGCCAGGTTGCCCTGCGTCGCCTCGGCTGCGCCATGGCGCAGCACCTGCAGCACCGCCCGGTGCTGCATCGCGTGGCAGTTGCCCAGCGCGAAGCCGGTGGCGAGCATCCATTCGTCCTCGCGGTCGAAGTGCTCGGTCGTGTGCTCGACCAGCTCGTTCCACAGGGCGGGCAGCGTCGCGTCGTCGGCCGTTTCGGCGCGCGCGAGCAGGTCCACGAACTCCTGGTGGGTCTCGTCCATCACGGGAAGGCCGAGCTTGAGGCCATCGGTCCAGGGCAGTGCGGGCATGGCGGTCTCCGTCAAGCACCCAGCTTAGGAGCCGTGCGCGCGGGCCGGCTTGATGCAGGTCACGGAGCCGGTTTCGGTAAGCTCGCCGGATGCTGCTGCACCCCGCCTATACGTATCCCGAACAGCTTGCGACGCAGATGCGCCAGCAGGGCTACGCCGTGCTCAGTCCGCAGGGCGTCGCGCAGCTCGCGGGCTGCACGCCGAGCGAGCTGGAGGCGCTGCGCGCGTCGTGGAATGCGCTGGCCCCCGACGCCTACCTGAAGGACGGCGGCCACTACCGGCATCGCCGCCATGCGTCGTTCGTGGTGGAGGCGGGCGGCGTGACGCAGGTGCCGCACCGCGCGCATTGGCAGCCGCTGGAATACAACGCCCTGCATGGCGGGATGCAGCGCTGGTTCGAACCGGTGCTGCCGGAGACGGTGGCGCAACCGGCGTGGACGCGGCTGCTGCTGTCGCTGGCCGGCGTGGCCAGCGCGCTGCGCGGCGCGCAGCCCTGGTACGTGGAGGCGCACCAGTTCCGCATCGACACGGCCGGCGGCATCGGCCGGCCGACGCCGGAGGGTGCGCACCGCGACGGCGTGGACCTGGTGGCGGTGTTCCTGGTCGCGCGGGAGGGCGTCAAGGGCGGCGAAACGCGCGTCTTCCAGTCCGACGGCCCCTCCGGCCAGCGCTTCACGCTCACCGAGCCCTGGAGCGCGCTGCTCCTGGACGACGAACGCGTCATCCACGAAACCACGCCGATCCAGCCGGTGGGGGAGGCGGGCTACCGGGACACGCTGGTGGTCACGTGCCGGGCGGGTGGGTTCCAGGACGCTTGAAAGGCGGACTTCCGGACGCAGAGGACGCGAAGGGTACGCAGAGGACGCAAAAGAAAACCATCTAAAGTTTTCTTGGTCTTTTTTGCGTCCTCTGCGTACCCTTTGCGTCCTGTGCGTCCTGTGCGTCCTGTGCGTCCTGTGCGTCCTCTGCGCCCTCTGCGTCCTCTGCGTCCTCTGCGTCCGGCAGTCCTGTCTTGGTTTCCTACACCCGCTCGAAGATCGCCGCGATGCCCTGACCGCCGCCGATGCACATCGTCACCAGGGCGTAGCGGCCGCCGGTGCGCTGCAGTTCGTGCAGCGCCTTCACCGTGATCAACGCGCCGGTCGCGCCGATCGGGTGGCCCAGCGAGATGCCGGAGCCGTTCGGGTTCACCTTCGCGGGATCGAGCTCCAGGTCCTTCGCCACCGCGCAGGCCTGCGCGGCGAAGGCCTCGTTGGCTTCGATCACGTCCAGCTGGTGGGCGCCGATCTTCGTCTTTTCCAGCAGCTTGCGCGTGGCCGGCACCGGGCCGATGCCCATGTACTTGGGATCGACGCCGGCATGCGCCCAGCCCACCAGCCGCGCGAGCGGCTGCAGGCCGCGCTTCTCGGCCACGCTGCGCTCCATCAGCACCACGGCGGCGGCGGCGTCGTTGATGCCCGACGCATTGCCGGCGGTCACCGTGCCGTTCTCCTTGGCGAACACCGGCTTGAGCTTGCTCATGTCCTCCAGCTTCACGCCGGGGCGGAAGTGCTCGTCGGCGGTGAAGTACGTGTCGCCCTTGCGGGACTTGAGCGTGACGGGGACGATCTGGTCCTTGAAGTACCCGTTCGCGGTGGCGCGCTCGGCGCGGTTGTGGCTCTCGACGGCCAGGCGGTCCTGGTCCTCGCGCGTGATGCCCCACCTGGCCGCGATGTTCTCCGCCGTCACGCCCATGTGGATGTTGTGGAAGGGGTCGTGCAGGGCGCCCACCATCATGTCGACCAGCTTGGCGTCGCCCATGCGCGCGCCCCAGCGGGCGGTGAGGTCGGCGTAGGGCGCGCGGCTCATGTTCTCCGCGCCGCCGCCGATGGCGATGTCGGCGTCGCCCAGCAGGATGCTCTGGGCCGCCGACACGATCGCCTGCAGGCCGGAGCCGCACAGGCGGTTCACGTTCATGGCGGGCGTGCCTTCGCCGCAGCCGCCGTTGATCGCGGCCACGCGCGACAGGTACATGTCGCGCGGCTCGGTGTTCACCACGTGGCCGAACACGACATGGCCGACGTCCGCGCCGTCCACCCTGGCGCGCGCCAGCGACTCGCGGACGACCAGTGCACCGAGCTCGGTGGGGGGGATGTCCTTCAGGCTGCCGCCAAAGGTGCCGATGGCCGTGCGCACAGCGCTCACGGCAACCACTTCACGGGTCATGTCTCGCTCCAGGGGGGGATAGGTGACACCACTGTAGCAAGCGATCCCTTGTCAGTCCCTTACGTCCGCCACCGGGTTGGCGCCGAAGTCCGGCCGCGCCAGGAAGGCCAGCACGCGGGCCGCGGCGTCTTCGGGCGAGCTGAGCATCCCCTTTTCCTTCAGGCCGACGAAATTGCCCCGGTCCGGGAAGCGGTCCGTGTCGGCGCCGCGCAGCTGGACCTGCATGTCGGTGTCGATCACCCCCGGCGCCAGCGAGCAGATCTTCGCGCCATTGGGCAGGCGGGCCTGCTCCAGCGCGACGCAGCGGCTGAACAGGTCCATGCCCGCCTTGGCCGCGCAGTAGGCCGCCTGGGCGGCCATGGCTCGGCGGCCCAGCCCGGAGGAGATGTTGAGGACGCGGCGCGGCACCTGCCAGCCGGCGGTGGCGCGCAGGAACGCCGCCGTGAGCAGCAGCGGCGCTTCCAGGTCCACCCGCATCGCCTCGGCCAGCTGCCCCACGGGGATGTCGTCGAGCGGCGCGATGCGCGGCAGGATGCCCGCGTTGTTGATCAACGTGACCGACTCCGGCGCTTCCTGCGCCTGCAGCCAGGTCGCCAGGCGCTCGGCGGCGGTGTCGGCACGGGCCAGGTCCTGCGGCCACTGCTCGCAGCGGCGGCCTGCGCGGGCGGCTTCCTGCGCGAGGGCCTCGCTGGTCTTGCGCGAGATGCAAAGCAGGTCGTGGCCGCCCGCGAGCAGCTGGCGCGCAATGGCAAAGCCCATGCCGCGCGAGGCGCCGGTGAGGATGGTGAGGTGGGTCATGGATTCTCAGGTGGCGATGACGATGGGGAAGGTGGCGCGCGCCCCGTCGGGCCCTTCGCGGAAGGCCACGGTGACCAGGTCGCGATCGGCGCCCAGGTTGCGCCAGAGGAAGTCGCGCTCGTTGCGCGGCTCGCCTTCGATATAGAGCTGCGTGGTGAGCAGCTCGCGCCGCTGCAGCTTCACCTTGACGTGGATGTGGGGCGTGCGCCCGGTATAGGGCACCGGCCGGATCGTGCGGAAGCGGTAGCGCCCGTCGCTGCCGACCGTGACGCGGCCGAAGCCCTGGAAGTTCGGATCGGCGCGACCGCCGTCGCCGGGATGGTGGTAGTGGCCCGCGTGGTCGCACTGCCAGATCTCCACCTGCGCGCCGGCCAGCGGCTGGCCTTCCAGGTCGGTCACGCTGCCTTCGACCCAGGCCGCTTCGCCGCGGGTGTAGTGCAGCGTGCCGTTGCGCAGCAGGTCGGCGTCGGTGTCGGCGGGCAGGGCGACCGGATAGAACGGACCCTCGGTCTGCGCGGGCGTGGCGCGGCGCTCGCGCGCCGGTTGCGAGCGCACGCCGGTCCAGCAGGCCGGCAGGGCGACCAGCGCGGCGGCGACGGTGCGGCGGCTCAAGTGCTTGCTCATGGTGGTATCCCGGGATGCGTGCCGGCCAGTGTGTCAGAAGGGCGCCGGGCTGTCGAAGGCGAGCGGCTCGCCGCTGGCGGGATGGGCCAGGCGCAGCGCGGTGGCGTGCAGCAGCAGCCGCGGCGCGCGCGACTGCACCGCCGCCGGCGCGTACAGGGGATCGCCGAGGATCGCGTGCGCGATCGCCTGCAGGTGCACGCGCAGCTGGTGCGTGCGCCCCGTCACCGGCTCGAGCGCGAGCCGCGTGCTGTCGTCCCCGAGCGCCAGCACCGTCCAGCGGGTGGTGCTGGTCCGGCCGCGCTCGAAATCGACTTTCTGCCGCGGCCGGTTCGGCCAGTCGGCGGCCAGAGGCAGGGCTATCTCGCCTTGCTCGCCGACGGCGCCCACGCGGCCCGCCACCACGGCTTCATAGCGCTTGTCCACCGCGCGCTCGGCGAACGCGCGGCCCAGCACGCGCTGCATGTGCAGCCCGCGGCCCATGAGGAACAGTCCCGAGGTCGCCATGTCGAGCCGGTGCACCACCAGCGCATCGGGCCACAGGCGCTGGGCGCGGGCCGAGAGGCAATCCTGCTTGTCCTCGCCGCGGCCGGGCACGGCCAGCAGGCCCGCGGGCTTGTCCAGCACGAGCAGCTGCTCGTCGACGTAGACCAGCCCTTCGGATAATCCCGGCATGTCCGCCATCACGTCCATCGTTCCGCTGTCGCTGCAGACCATCCTGCTGCTCATCGCCTCCAATGTCTTCATGACCTTCGCCTGGTACGGCCACCTGCGCACCCTCGGCACGGCGCCCTGGTACGTCGCCGCCTTCGTGAGCTGGGGCATCGCCCTGGCCGAGTACCTGCTGCAGGTGCCGGCCAACCGCATCGGCTTCCAGCAGGCCGGCTACAGCGTCGGCCAGCTCAAGATCATGCAGGAAGTGATCACGCTGGGCGTGTTCCTGCCCTTTTCCGTCTATTTCCTGAAGGCGCCCCTGCGGCTGGACTACCTCTGGGCGGCGCTGTGCATGGTCGGCGCCGTGTATTTCATATTCCGCAACGGTTGAGGGGGGCCGGCAGGTAAACTCGCCCGCGGTTCCCACAACAACTACCTCTCCCTCCCCGGAGCGCCGATGCTCTTCAAGAAACTGCTCCCGAAAGAAGGCAACTTCTTCGAATTGTTCAACCAGCACGCGGAGCGGATCGTGGAAGGCGCCCACGCCTTCTCGCGGCTGGTGGCCAATTACAACGACGCCAACCTGCGCGACCAGCACAACCGCGAGGTAGACCATGCCGAGCGCTCGGCCGACAAGGTGACGCACGAAGTCAACCGGCTGATCCACTCCACCTTCATCACGCCCATCGACCGCGAGCAGATCCATACGCTGATCAACACGATGGACGACGTGGCCGACCTGATCCAGGACTCGGCCGAGACCATGGCCCTGTACGACGTGCGGCACATGACGGCCGAGATCACCCGGCTGACCGAGCTCAGCGTGCGCTGCTGCGAGCAGGTGAAGGAAGCCGTCTCCTTCCTGTCCAAGCTGTCCGACCACAACACGGCACAGGCGGCGCTGAAGACCTGCGAGGAGATCGACAAGATCGAATCCGAGGCCGACCGCGTGATGCGCTCCGCGATGAGCAAGCTGTTCCGGGAGGAGCCGGACGTGCGCGAGGTGATCAAGCTCAAGGCCATCTACGAGCTGCTGGAGACGATCACCGACAAGTGCGAGGACGTGGCCAACGTCGTCGAAGGCATCGTGCTCGAGAACTCCTGAGGCGGGCGATCCATGACGGTGACGCAGACGGCCCTGTGGGTCGTGGTGATGCTGGTGGTCGTCGCACTGCTGTTCGACTTCATGAACGGCTTCCACGACGCTGCCAATTCGATCGCCACGGTGGTTTCCACCGGGGTGCTCAAACCGACGCAGGCGGTGGTGTTCGCCGCGTTCTTCAACGTGGTGGCGGTCTTCGTCTTCCACCTGAGCGTGGCGGCCACCGTCGGCAAGGGGATCGTGGAGCCCGGCGTCGTGGACACGCACGTGGTCTTCGGCGCGCTGGCGGGCGCGATCGCGTGGAACTTCATCACCTGGTGGTACGGCATCCCCAGCAGTTCCTCGCATGCGCTGATCGGCGGCATCTGCGGCGCGGTGATCGCCAAGACCGGCGCGCAGGCGCTGATCGCGTCGGGCATCTGGAAGACGGTGGTCTTCATCTTCGTCTCGCCGTTCATGGGCTTCGTCCTCGGCTCGTTCATGATGATGCTGGTCTCCAACATCTTCCGCTCCACGCGGCCCTCGCGCGTGGACAAGTGGTTCCGCCGGCTGCAGCTGGTCTCCGCCGGCGCCTACAGCCTGGGCCACGGCGGCAACGACTCGCAGAAGACCATCGGCATCATCTGGATGCTGCTGATCGCCACCGGCTACGTGGCCGCCGGCGACAAGACCCCGCCGACCTGGGTGATCGCGAGCTGCTACACGGCGATGGGCCTGGGCACGATGTTCGGCGGCTGGCGCATCGTCAAGACCATGGGCCAGAAGATCACCAAGCTCAAGCCGGTGGGCGGCTTCTGCGCCGAGACGGGCGGCGCGCTGACGCTGTTCCTCGCCACGGCACTGGGCATCCCGGTGTCGACCACGCACACGATCACCGGCGCCATCGTCGGCGTCGGCTCCACCCAGCGCATGAGCGCGGTGCGCTGGGGGGTGGCCGGCAACATCGTCTGGGCCTGGATCTTCACGATCCCGGCCAGCGCCTTCGTCGCGGCCATCGCGTACTGGATCAGCCTCCAGGCCTTCTGAGGCTGTTCCTCCCCCCTCCGGGGGAGGCCTCCGGAGCCCCCGGAAAAAGGCCTTGGCCTATTTCCGGGGTGGCGGTTGGGGTGGGCGCACTCCCTCTCCCGCCTGCGGGAGAGGGCCGGGGTGAGGGCGGCTTCCGCACCGCCCTAAGCCCGCATCACCGGCGGCCTCGGATGCACTCGCGCCATCGTCAGCGCATCCACGAACTCCCCCGCCTTCAGCACATACCCCCGGTGCCTCCCCTCCTCGACGAACCCGAGGCTGCGATACAGCCGGATCGCGCGCTCGTTGTCCGCGTGGACGTTCAGCTCCACGCGCAGCACGTTCGCCCAGTCGTCGGCCCAGGCCAGCAGGCGTTCGAGCAACTGCCGGCCCACGCCGCGCCCCTGCCAGGCCGGCGCGATGGCGATCCCGAGCGCGCGCACGTGGCTGCGGCGCAGCCCCGGATGCACGGGATGCAGGCCCGCCATGCCCGCGATCTCCTGGCCGGCGATGGCCACCAGCTTGCAGGCCTGGGGATCAGGCTGCTGCAGGTAGCCCACGCGCGATGCGATGGGGATGTCCGGCAGCTGCAGCGTCCCCTCGAAGACGCCCGGCGTGCCGAGCAGCGCGGAGACGCCATGGGCGTCTTCCGGCTCGAAGCTGCGGATGGTGAGCGTGCGGGCCTGGTGGGCCTGGGCGTCCATGGCGGTCTCCTGGTGGGAGGGATGGACGCTCCAATCTAGCGGGGCCCGGCGGTGGGAGGAAATGCCGGCTGCGCATGGAGCGATGCGCGGAACCGCCGGGGTGACCGAGGCTTCTGGCCTCGGACGACGCGCTGCACGCATCGCTCGTTCGCGCTGGCGCGGGCCCGCCGCCCGCCTACTCGCTGATGCGCCGGCCTTCCTCGACCTGGTGCTCGAAATAGCGCTGGAAGCTGAAGGCGATGCTCGCCATCAGCACGCCCGCGCCGATCGCCAGCGACAGCGCGATCGCGAAGACCGTCCCCCAGTGGGTGGCACCGCCTCTCGCTTCCGCCGTCGCGCCCGGGTTGAAGCGGGCATTCCACTTCTCGGCTGGCATCAGCCCGTAGAAGATCGCGGTGAGGCAGCAGCCGGCGATGGTGAATCCGAGCAAGGGCACCAGCCACCAGCTCAGGACGTCGTCCTGCCCGAACTGCTGCACCCGCTCGATGCCGTACAGGCCCAGCGCGGTCGGGATCGGCAGCAGCCAGCCGACCCAGTCGCCCAGCCCGTGCAGGTAGAAGCGATGCAGCCCCAGCGGGCCCCCCAGGAAGGCGAGCCACGCGGCCAGCGTCTTGCTTTTCACTTGGGCAGTGCCTCGGGTGCGGTGCGGTTGCCCTCGCCGAGGGACTTCTCCATCAGCACGATGTCGAGCCAGCGGCCGAACTTCCAGCCGCAGGACTCGATCGTGCCCACGTGGCGGAAGCCCACCGCGCGGTGCACGCCGATCGAGCGCACGTTGCCGGAGTCGCCGATCACCGCGATGAGCTTGCGCAGGCCGGCGGCCTCGGCCTGCTTCGTGAGTTCGCCCAGCAGCTTGTTGCCGATGCGCTGGCCGGCCGCGCCCGCATCGAGGTAGATCGAGTCCTCGGCGGAGAAGCGGTAGGCCGGCCGCGGCTTGAACCACTGGCAGTAGGCGAAGCCCAGCACGCGGCCGCCCTGGTCGGCCACCAGGTAGGGCAGGCCCTTGGCGATCACGTCCGCGCGCCGGGCCGCCATCTCGGCTTCGGTGGGCGCGGTGGTCTCGAAAGTGCCGGTTCCGTGCAGGACGTGGTGGGCGTAGATGGCGGTGATCGCCGGGACATCGGCATCGGTGCTCGGCCGCAGATTCAGCATAAAGGCAGAAGAAGTTATAATCGCAGGCTTTTCGGCGTGTCGCTGGCCGGGTGGTCAAGTCGCGTGTCTCAACGCCGGGAAAAAATTCTTGCGCCCGGCGAATATCGTCGCCGGTCGCGCAGTCATCCACCCGAAGGATAAATCATGGTCGTGATCCGACTCTCCCGTGGCGGCGCCAAGCACCGTCCGTTCTACAACATCGTCGTGGCCGACAAGCGCGTGCGCCGCGACGGCCGCTTCATCGAGCGCCTGGGTTTCTACAACCCCGTCGCCAAGGAAGGCGAAGAGAAGCTGCGCATCGCGCAGGACCGCCTGACCTACTGGCGCGGCGTGGGCGCCCAGGCCTCCCCGACCGTCGAGCGCCTGATCAAGACCGGCACCCTGGCCCCCGCTGCTGCCGAGGCGGCCGCCGCCGCGTAAGGCTCCGATGGCCGCGCCCGGCCGTCCGGCAGCGCCCAGGCTGCCACCGGACATCGAACCCGCGGAACTCCCCGCGGATGCCGTCGAAGTCGGGCGCATCCTCGACGCCTGGGGCGTCAAGGGCTGGTTCAAGGTCCTGCCCCACAGCGCCGACCCGCAGGCGCTGTTCTCCTCCACGCGCTGGTACCTGCAGCCCAACGAACGGGGCCCGCAGACCTTTGCCGGGACGGTGCTCCTGCGCGTGCGCGAGTCCAGGGAGCACTCCGACTCCGTCGTCGCCCGCGCCGATGCCGTGGAAGACCGCAACACCGCGGAACTGCTGCGGGGCGCGCGCATCTTCGTGCCGCGTTCCTCCTTCCCCACCGCCCCCGAGGACGAGTACTACTGGGTCGACCTGATCGGCCTGGACGTCGTCAATCGCGAAGGCGTGCACCTGGGCCGCGTGAAGGACCTGATGTCCACCGGCCCGCAGAGCGTGCTGGTGCTGGAATACGAGGAGGGCGGCCAGCCGCAGGAGCGCCTGCTGCCCTTCGTGGCCGCCTACGTCGACAAGGTCGACCTGCAGGCGCGCCGCATCGAGGTCGACTGGCAGGCGGATTACTGAGACGCGCGGGCCGCGCATGCGCTTCGACGTCGTCACCCTGTTTCCCGAACTGTTCGCGCCCTTCCTCACCGCGGGCGTGACGCGCCGCGCCTACGAGACCCGGCAGGTCGACGTGCGCCTGTGGCCCTTGCGCGACCACGCCGAGGGCAACTATCGGCGGGTCGATGACCGTCCCTTCGGCGGCGGCCCGGGCATGGTGATGCTGGCGGAGCCGCTGGCGCGCTGCCTGGCGGCCGTGAAGGCGGACCGCGCCGACACCGCGCCCGTCGTGCTCTTCTCGCCGATCGGCGAGCGGCTGGACCACGCGGGCGTGGAGCGCTGGTCCGCCAGCGCCGGCGCGATCCTGCTGTGCGGACGCTACGAGGGCATCGACCAGCGCTTCATCGACACCCACGTCGACGTGCAGCTGAGCCTGGGCGACTTCGTGCTTTCCGGCGGCGAGGTCGCCGCGATGGCGCTGCTGGATGCGGTCGCGCGCCTGCAGCCCGGCGTCCTGAACGACGCCGGCAGCCACCAGGAAGACAGCTTCAACCCGGCCCTCGACGGCCTGCTGGATTGCCCGCACTACACCCGGCCGGAGGAGTGGAACGGGCTGAAGGTGCCGGAGGAACTGCTCTCCGGCCACCACGCCCGCATCGCCGCGTGGCGGCGCCAGCAGCGGCTGGCCATCACGGCCAGGCATCGACCGGACCTGATCGCATCCGCCCGCCAGGCGGGTCGCCTGACCCGCGCCGACGAGGATTTCCTGCGCACGCTATAATCTCGGGCTTTCCGATCCTCTGTCCGGCCGTCCGAGCCGCAGTTGCCCCGGGCAACACCATGCGAAGCCAGGACAATTCCAGAAGCAACGCCTTCGCGTTGCGGTGTAGCGCGGGCAAGATCACTGAGGCAGCCATGAACCTGATCCAGACCCTCGAACAAGAGGAAATCGCCCGCCTGGGCAAGAACATCCCCGCCTTCGCCCCCGGCGACACCGTGATCGTCTCGGTGAACGTCGTCGAAGGCAGCCGCAAGCGCGTGCAGGCCTACGAAGGCGTGGTGATCGCCAAGCGCAACCGCGGCCTGAACAGCGCCTTCACGGTGCGCAAGATCTCCAGCGGCGAAGGCGTGGAGCGCACGTTCCAGACCTACAGCCCGCTGATCGCCGGCGTCGAGGTCAAGCGCCGCGGCGACGTGCGCCGCGCCAAGCTGTACTACCTGCGCGAGCGTTCGGGCAAGTCCGCGCGCATCAAGGAAAAGCTGGCCCACCGCGAGAAGGCGCCCGCCGCGGAGTAAGCGCAGCGCCCCACGCGACGAACCGCCGCCGGCTCGCAAGGCCCGCGGCGGTTTTTTCTTTTCCCCTCCCATGCCCATCGACCCTTCCGCCGTCATCCCGCCGGACACCCCGCTGTCGAAGCTGCCCAACTTCGACCCGCGCGAGGTGCCCGTCGTCGCCGTCGACCACCACCTGCCGGCGGTCGATGCGCAGCGCCTGTCGCCCGAGGCCCTGCGCCTGCGCTTCGCCTGGCCGCCCGTGTGGGAGCCGGAGCTGCGCCACGAGCCGCGCTTCACCGACCGCAAGACGGCGCCGGCCGCGGTGCTGGTGCCGGTGGTCATGCGCGAGCGGCCGATGGTGCTGCTCACGCAGCGCACGGTGCACCTGTCGACGCACTCGGGGCAGGTCGCCTTCCCGGGCGGCAAGCGCGACGACACCGACGTCGACGCCGCCGACACGGCGCTGCGCGAGGCGCACGAGGAAATCGGCCTCGACCGCTCGCTGGCCGAAGTGCTGGGCGTGTTGCCCACGTACACCACCGGCACGATGTTCGTCATCACGCCCGTCATTGCGCTCGTGCGGCCGGACTACCACCTCGCGCTCAATGCGCACGAGGTCGCGGACGCCTTCGAGGTGCCGCTGGATTTCCTCATGAACCCGGCGCACCACCGGCGCCATGCGATCGAGTTCAGCGGCACGCGGCGCGAGTGGTACTCCATGCCGTACCACGACGAGCGAGGGCACGAGCGCTTCATCTGGGGCGCCACGGCGGGCATGCTGCGCAACTTCTACCGTTTCCTCGCGGCGTAGGCCCGTCGCAGGACGACGAACGGGCCCCGTTATCATCCGGGGCCATGAGCTTCTTCGCGATCCTGTGCGCGCTGTTGATCGAGCAGGTGCGTCCGCTGGGAGCGCACAACCCGATCCACACGGGCCTGCGCGTGTGGGCGCGCTGGGTGAGCAGCAATTTCGACGCCGGCGGGCCGCAGCACGGGTGGGTCACCTGGCTGCTCGCCGTGGTGGCGCCCTCGCTGCTGGCGCTGGGCATCCACTGGGCGCTGATGCTCACGCTCGGCTGGCCCGCCGCCATGGTGTGGAGCGTGCTGGTGCTGTACGTCACCCTGGGCTTTCGCCAGTTCAGCCACCACTTCACCGAGATCCGCGACGCGCTCGAAGCGGGCGACGAGGCCCGCGCGCGCCAGCTGCTGGCGCAATGGCAGCGCGTCGATGCGAGCGAGCTGCCGCGCAGCGAGATCGTGCGCCACGTGATCGAGTATTCGGTGCTGGCCGCGCACCGCCACGTGTTCGGCGTGCTGGCCTGGTTCTCCATCCTCGCGGCGTTCGGCTTCGGGCCCGCCGGCGCGGTGCTCTATCGCATGGCCGAATTCGTCGCGCGCTACTGGCGCTACCGCAGCCGCATGCAGCTGCAGCCGGCCAGCGAGGCGCTGCAGTCCGCGGCGGCGCGGGCGTGGACGGCGGTGGACTGGCTGCCCGCGCGCATCACGGCGATCGCCTTCGCCGTGGTGGGCAGCTTCGAGGAAGCGATCGACTGCTGGCGCAACTACGCGCAGCGCTTTCCCAACGACAACGATGGCGTGATCCTCGCCGCGACCTCGGGGGCCGTGAACGTGCGCCTGGGCGGCGAGACGCTCAAGCCGGTGTTCGCGCCCGACTCGTCGCAGGGCTTCCAGGCGGCGAGCATAGGCGCGGAGCCGACCGTGGACACCGCGAGCACGCCCGGCCGCGAGGCCGAGATTGCGCACCTGCGCAGCATTGTCGGCCTGGTGTGGCGGTCGGTCGTGCTGTGGATGGTGTTGCTGGCGCTGCTGACGCTCGCGCGGCTGCTGGGTTAGGCCTCGCGTGCGTACGCTGGTGGTGGAGCGCCAGCGAAACCGTAGGCTGGTGGTGAGGCGCGCAAGCGCCGGAACCCCAGCGTCTGGCCGGTGCCCGCATCGCTGGGGTTCGCGCGTTTGCGCGGCTCACCTCCAGCCTACGAGGAACTCGCTCAGACTGCCGTCGTCGCCCGAACGAGTTGCGCGCGCGTCCATTTCACGATGTCGCTCGCGCCCATCGCGCCGGCCTGCCGCGCGACCTCGCGGCCGCCGACGAACAGGGCGATCGTCGGGATGCTGCGGATGTTCAGCCGCGCGCCCAGCCCCTGCGCTTCGTCGGTGTTGACCTTTACCAGCTGCACGCGCGGCTCGAGGTGGGTGGCCGCCTGTTCGAAGGCCGGCGCCATCATGCGGCACGGGCCGCACCACGGCGCCCAGAAGTCCACCAGCACGGGAAGGTCGCTGCGCGTGATGTGCCGCTCGAATTCGGTCGCGCTCAGGTTCACCGGATGGGCCGTGAACAGCGCGGCATGGCAGCTGCCGCAGTCGGGCGCCTTGTCGAGATCCGCCTCGCGGATGCGGTTCGTTGTATGGCAGTGCTGGCAGACGACGTGCAGCTGGCTCATGATCTTGGCTTACCTCCTTCGCCTCCAGATGAGGGCGAGGCGGCGGGGCACAAGGGCTGAGCCTAGTGTCCTGTCCCATAAATATCTGCGCTCTCGCTGCCCCGTATCGAGCCGCAGGCAAGGCGCGGGCGCCGGCGAATACTTGACGTATTCGCCGGTGTCCGCAACGCGGCATGCGGCTCGATACGGGGCAGCCCGAAGGGTTCGGCGCAGGCGGGGCCCTCGGCGGTCGTCCAGAGTGGGTCCAGCCGGCCAGGCTGGACCCACTCTGGCCAACCACCGATCATCCCCGCCTGCACCGAACGAGAGCCTAGATAGTTGCGGGACAGGACACTAGTCGCCCGGAGTGCCTGCCCTTAGGCATTCCCCCCAAGCCCGTTACTGAATGGTGAGCCTGTCCCGCGGGCGCTGTTCTTGTCACACTCCGAAACATAATGAACGTCGTCGGAGGGGAGACGCCATCGCGTGAGGAAAAGCGGTGGCGGGGTCCCGTGGAAGAACAAGGAAAGGTGGTCCCCATGCAAGCGAGCGAACACGCGAGCCTGCTCGAAGTCCTGTCGGAGCGCCTGCTCACCGACTTCACGCAGGAGCTGTGGCGCAAGGTGTTCCTGGGGCCGGGCTACGAAAGCATCCGCTTCGAGCGCGAGACCGTCACCTTCCTCTGCACCGACACGCTGGACTTCGACTGGACGCCGGAGGAAGTCGAGACCCTGGCCCAGCGCCATGGCGGCCGCGTCGAGCGCTGCGATTCGCGTGTCGTGCTCGTGTTCCCGCAGGCGCGCAACGCGCTGCAGATGGCCTTGCTGCTGCAGCGCACCGCGAGCTGCCGGCTGCGCATGGCGCTGCTGACGGCCAGCTGCACCTGCGCCGTGTACGAGCTCGATGGCAAGAAGCGGCGCATGGCCATCGGCACCGAGGTGCGGCAGGCCTGCACCAGCGCCGACCGCTCGCAGCCCGGCACCATCTACATCTCGGCCGGCACCTACCGCTCGCTCGGCCCGTCCGCCGAATGGCAGCCGCGTGCCGCGCTGGTGGCCACGGAACTGATGGGCGACGAGGTGACCTCCGCCGCGATCACGCTGGCGCCCTCCGCCCGCGCGGCGATGAGCACCTTCGCCGGGCTCGGCCTGACCTGAACTGGCCCGGCGTCACGCCGGGAGTTCGCCCACCGCGTCGCCCCAGGGCGACATGATCTCCGTGCAGCCCATGTTGCGCGTGCCGTCGCGCAGCACGCCCGCGGGGCACGCGAACGCATAGGGGAACACCGTGCGGCGCGTGGTCGCGGTGGGCATCTCCTGCGCCAGCGCCTCCAAGATCTCGCGCGGCAGCAGCCGGTCCGCGGTGAGCTGGCCGCCGCCGCTCACGTCGATGCGCGGCTGGTGGAAGGCTTGCTCCAGCGTCATGCCGTGCGCCATCAGGAAGGAGCTGAGTTGCAGCACCGCGCCGAGGATCTTGCGGCCGCCCGAAGCGCCCAGCGCGAACTGGCGGCCGTCGGCGCCCACGCCGACCACCGGGCAGTAGTTCGCCAGGCAGCGCTTGTTGGGCGCCAGCGAGTTCGGCTTGCCCGGTTCGGGGTCGAACCACATGATCCCGTTGTTCAGCAGCAGGCCGGTGGAAGGCGAGACCACGCGCGAGCCGAAGATGGACAGCAGCGTCTGCGTGACGGCGCACAGGTTGCCGTGCCGGTCCACCACGCTGAAGTGCGTGGTGCAGCCGGGCGCCTTGGTCGACTCCTGGTCGCCCATGATCGACAGGCGGGTGCGGAATGCGGCGTCGAGCGCCCGCGCGACGGCGCGGTAGGCGCGCGCGTCCGGTGCGCCGGCGTGGTCGCCGAGCTCGCGGTCCAGCATCTGCAGCGCCTGCGCGAAGGTGGGGCCGCCGGTGAGGCCCGGCACGGCGTAGACCTGCCCGCCGCGGAAGGGCACCACGAGGGGCTCCACCCACTCGGCCTGGTATGCGGCGAGGTCGGCTTCGCCGAGGCATCCCCCCTTGGCGCGGATATCGCGCACCAGGGCGCGCGCGACGCCGCCTTCGTAGAACGCGCGCGGGCCCTCGTCCGCGATCTGCTGCAGCGTGCGCGCGAGCGCGCGCTGGTCCAGGTGGCGGTCGGTCGTCGCGGTCCACGCGCCCAGGATCGGCCACTTGCCGTCGTCGAGGAACATGGCGGCGGCATCCGGGTCGAGCGACAGCGGCTGCGCGGTGGAGGCCGTCACCAGCCCCGAGTACCAGTCCACCAGCAGGCCTTCCTCGGCCAGCCGCACCGCGGGCGCGACCAGTTCGCGCCAGGGTTTCCTGCCGTGGCGCGCGTGGGCCAGGCCCATGCCGGACACGACGCCCGGCACGGCCACCGCGGTGGCGCCCTGCACGTTGCGGTCGTCCACCACGCAACGCCAGGGAAACAGGTCGGAGCTGCGGCCGTCCGCCGTGAGCGGGTAGTCGGCCGGATCGAGTTCGCGCGGCGAGCGCATGCCGAAGTTCACCACCTCGGCCTTCTGCTCGCCCGCGCGCCACAGCACCATGCAGCCGCCGGCCGCCGCGCCGCTCATCCAGGGTTCGACCACGCCGAGGGCGAAGGAGGTCGCGACCGCCGCGTCCACCGCATCGCCGCCGGCCGCCAGCACGGACGCACCGACCATGGCCGCCTTCTTGTGCTGCGAGGCGACCACGCCGCCCTCAACAGCGACGACCGCCTTGCGTACCACCTGTGCATCGGAGAAGTTGTCGATCATCGGAACCAGATTACCTCCCCCAGGCTCGCCTGCCACGCGGGCTTCTCCTCCCCCCTCCGCAAGCGGAGGGGGCGCGCGCCTTCGGGCGGCCGTGCGGCGCGCCTCATTCCGGCTGCTGCACGTAGCGCACGATGTCCGCGTGCGTGGCGAACCACACCCGCCCGAGATGGCGCGCGTGCAGGATCAGTTCCTCCAGGATCCAGATGCGCGAGCGGTAGCCGCTGATGTGCGGATGCATCGTGAGCTGGAAGATGCCGCCTTCGCGGTAGGCCGCATCGAGCTCGCGGCGGAAGATGTCGAACACGTCCGCCGGCGGCGTGTAGGGCCGCAGCCCGGCGAAGCGGTTCATGTTGAAGTACACGGCATCGTCGCGGATCCATTCCACCGGCAGTTCGACCACGCCGCTAGTCTCGCCATCGAGCAGGAGCTCGTAGCAGTCCACGTCCGCCATCAGCGAGGAGTCGTACAGCAGGCCCATCTCGCGCGCGATGGCCAGCGTGGACGGGCTGAAATCCCAGGACGGCGTGCGGATGCCCACCGGCCGCCGGCCCGCGATCTTCTCGAGGGTGTCGGAGGCGCGCAGCATCAGCTCGCGCTCGGCCGCTTCGGGGAGCACCGAGTTGCGCTCGTGGATCCAGCCGTGCAGCGCGATCTCGTGGCCGGCGTCCGCGATGCGGCGCTGTTCTTCCGGGTAGAGCAGGGCCGTCACCGCGGGCACGTAGAAGCTGGCCGGAACGCCGTGGCGCGCGAGGATCTCCAGGATGCGCGGGATGCCCTGGCGATTGCCGTACTGCCCCTGCGAGAGCCGGCCGATCGACTCGCCACCCTCGCGCAGTTCGTTGGTCTCGTGGTCCGAGTCGAAGGACAGCGCCACCGCGCAGCGGGCGCCGCCTGGCCATTGCCGCGGCCGGAAGCTGCGCCCGGCCCGCACCCGGTCGACGATACCGCGCCAGTGTTCGTCCGGCCACTGCCAGGGCTGCAGCGGGTCGCCGGTCATTTCTTGCCTCCCGCGTTGATGCGCTGCGCGATCTCCTGCGCCGCTTTCGCCTCGGTCGCGACGAAGCCGGCGAATTCGCGCGGCGGCATCCCGATGCCTTCGATGCCCTGCTGGTCGAACTGCGCCTTCACCTCGGGCTCCGCCAGCGCGGCGACCACTGCCGCATGGATCCTGTTCACGATTTCCGGCGGCGCGCCGGCCGGCAGCCAGAGGCCGAACCAGTTGACCTTCTCGAAGCCCTTGAGCCCCTGTTCGTCCATCGTCGGCACCTCGGGCAGGCCCTTCCAGCGCTTCTTCCCGGTCAGGGCGAGCGCGCGCAGGCGGCCGTTCTGCACGTGCTGCAGGGCGATGTTGGTGCCGACGAAGAAGATGTCGATGCGGCCGGCGATCAGGTCGCTGGTCGCTTCGGGAATGCCCTTGTACGGCACCGAGAGGATGTCGGTGCCCGTCATGGCCTTCATCAGTTCGGCCGGGATGTGGCTGGCCGTGCCGTTGCCGGCGTTGGCGTAGGTCAGCTTGCCCGGGTTCTTCTTCGCCAGCGCGACGAGCTCCTGCAGGTTCTTCGCCTCCAGGCTGGGCGTCACCACCAGCGCCTGGCCGAAGTTCTGCGCCGCCAGCGTGACGTGGGTGAAGTCCTTGACCGGGTCGTAGGGCACGTTCTCGCTGAAGGGCGGGATGTTCACGTGCGAGGCGGTCGTGAACAGCCAAGTGTAGCCGTCGGCGGGCTGCTTGGCGACATACGCCGTGCCCACGAGCCCGCCCGCCCCGGCGCGGTTCTCGATGATGATCGGCTGCCCCAGCACCTGGGTCATCTTCGGCAGGATGGCGCGCAGGATCAGGTCGGGCGGGCCGCCGGCCGGCGACGGTACCACCACCTTGACCGGCTTGCTGGGGAAGTCGCGCGCGGCCGGGGCGCCCTGCGCGAAGGCTGCCGCGCCCGCGAGGGCCAGCACGGCGAGGACGGCGGTCCGCCGGGTGGGTTCATGCATCTGCATTGCCTCCGTTCGAGCCCACGCGCACGGGGGCCTGTCGTGTGATCGAGGAGAGGATCGCCTCCAGCACCGCCACGTTGTGCACGGCGTCGCCGCCGGGCGTGGCGAGCGGGCGGCGCGCGGCGGCATGGGCGGCGAAGTCTTCCAGCTCCGCGCGCTCGGTGCTGGTGTCGGCAAAGGTGTGCACCACCGGTCTCTGCTTGACCGTGACGTGCTCCGGGTCGAAGAAGCAGGTCTTGAGCGACCAGGTGTGCAGGTGCTCGACGTCGCCGACCTCGGCCCAGCCCTTGCTGCCGAACACCTGCAGCCGCCAGGTTTCGGCGGTGGCGATGACGGTGCCGAGATAGCCGGTCGCGCCGCTGGCGAAGCGCAGCAGCATCGAGGTCGTGTCGTCGACGCCGAAATCCTGCGCCAGGCGGAAGCTCTGGGCCGTCACCTGCTCGATCGGCCCGGCGAGGTACAGCATCGCGTCGATGACGTGCACGCCGCGCCCGGTCATGCCGCCGGCGGGCACCTCCTCGCGGTCGTGGCGCCAGTGGCCCTTCGGGAAGCGGTAGGCGCTCGGGCCGCAGAAGTTGCCTTCGAGGTGCAGCACGCGGCCCAGCGAGCCGTCCTCGACGAGGCGACGGATCTCGCGCAGCGCCGGCTGGTGCCGCCAGTTGTAGCCGACGGCGAGCGTCACGCCATGCTCGGCGCAGGCGCGGGCGGCGCGCTCGGCGCTCGCGGCGTCCAGGCCCAGCGGCTTTTCGCAGAACACGTGCTTGCCCGCTTGCGCAGCGGCGACGATCTGGTCGGTGTGCAGGGAGTGGGGCGTGGCGAGGACGACGGCGTCGATGGCGGGGTCGCGCAGGGCGTCCTCGTAGCTCGCGAGCATGCGCAGGCCGTGCGCCTGGGCGAAATCGCGGGCCTTGTCGGGCGTGCGGGTGGCGCCGGCGACGAAGCTGATGGCGGAGCTGCGGCCGTGGACGCTGCGCACGAGGTTCTGGCCCCAGGTGCCGAGGCCGATGATGGCGGCGCGGATCATGGGGATTGCGTTTGCGTTTGCGTTTGCGTTTGCGTGTGCATGGGCGTTTGCGTGTGCGTGTGCGTGTGCATGTGCGTGTGCGTGTGCATGTGCATGTGCGTGTGCGTGTGCGTTTGCGTGTGCATGTGCGTAGGCTGGCGGTGACCGGAGGGAACCCCAGCTTCGCTGCGCTCGCTGGATCGCTGGGGTTCCTTCGTCACCGCCAGCCTACGGGCACCTCGCAGCAGATCGACCAGGGCCAGCGAATCCTCCGGCACGGCATCGCCGCGCCACGCCACATGCTGGTCGTCGCGGCACAGCACCAGCTGGTGGCGATACGCAGCGGGGACTTCCACGCCCGCGATGTCGAGCACCGCCAGCGGCAGGCGCCGCTCGCGCGCGGCCAGCTGCAGCGGCCGCACATCCAGCGCAGGATCGAAGCGCAGCAAGGTATAGCCCTGCCCGAATGCGTCGTACAGGGAGCGCCCGTCCGCCAGCCAGAAGTGCGGCGCCCGGCAGCCCGGCACGGTCGATGGCGTGAAGCCGCCCATGGTGTACGCGGGCGGGGATTCGCCGTCGCCGGCGATGATCGGCGAGCCTTCGTAGTAGTAGCCGAAGTTCAGCCCCGCGCAGCAGAACTGCTGCACGTTCAGCTCGTACGCCTCGCGTCCGACCTCGGCGCGCGCACGCTCGCCTTCGGCGTCCTGCGCCTCGATGTTCGCCGGCACCGCTCGCCGCGCCTTGATCATCCGCGCCGCATGCTCCATGGCGAAGTGGGAGACCTGCATCGTGATCGGCTGGCGCTCGGCCTCGTAGGCATCGAGGATCGCCTCGTCGCCCCAGCCCTGCAGGCGGGCGGCCAGCAGCCACGAGAGGTTGAGCGCATCGGCGATGCCGGCGTTCATGCCGTAGCCGGCATAGGGCACCCACAGGTGCGCGGCATCGCCGGCGATGAAGACATGGCGGTCGCGAAAGCGGTCCGCCACCAGCCGGCGGCCGACCCAGTCTTCCTTGGTGATCATCTCGTACCGGAAGTCCGCGCCCACGCCGAGGATCTGCCGGATCGCCCAGTCGCGGTCGACCGAGTCGAACTCCGGTTCGTCCGGGTTCAGGTGGTTGTGCACCAGCCAGGTCTCCTGGCCGTCGATGGCGAACACCGTGCCGCAGCGGCGCGGATTGACGGCGTAACACGACCACGCCGGCTTGCCGGGGATCAGCGCGCGCAGGCCGGGCGCGCGGATGTAGCTCGATTGCACCCGCTGGATCACCGGCGTGCCTTCCAGCTTCGCGCCGATCGCCTTGCGCACCAGCGAACTGCCGCCGTCGCAGCCCACGAGATAGCGGCAGCGGATGCGCCGCTGCCGGCCGCTTTCCAGGTCCAGCGCGGTGGCCTCCACGCCGTCTTCGTGCTGCACGAAGCCGGTGACCTGCGTGCGGTTCAGGAGCGTCACGCCCGGCAGCGCCGCGGTGTGTTGCAGCAGGATGGGCTCCAGGAACAGCTGGTTGATGCGGTGCGGCGGCTCCGGCGTGGGCCACCACGTGTCGGGGCCTTCGCGCGAGGTGTAGCGTTCGGCGCGGCCCGGAATCGGGATGCGCGTGAGCTCCGTGCCGCACACGCTGGTGCGGAACACGACGTCGTTCGGGTGGTCCGCCGGCAGCCCCGCATCGCGCAGTTTCTGCGCGACGCCCAGCCGCCGGAACCGCTCCATGGTGCGCGCGGCGACGTGGTTGCACTTCACGTTCGGCGGCTCGGCGTAGCGGCGGATCTCCGCGATGGCGACGCGCACGCCGCGCGCCTGCAGGTCCATGGCGAGGGTGAGCCCCACGGGCCCGGCGCCGACGACCAGCACGTCGGCCGCGATCCCGGGCAGGCTCACTGGTCGATCCTGATGCTGGCCTGGCGGATCACCTTGCCCCACTTCTGCGTCTCGGAGCGGATGTAGGCCTCGAAGGCCTCGGGCCGGCCGGGCGCCGGCTCCACGCCCAGGTTGCGCATGCTGGCGGCGATCTGTTCGTCCTTCAGCGCCGCGGTGATCTCCGCGTTGAGCCGCTGCACGATGGCCGGCGGCGTGCCGGCCGGCGCGACCACGCCGAACCAGCCGGTGGAGTCGTAGCCGCTCAGGCCCGCTTCCGACGCCGTGGGCACGTCCGGCAGTTGCGGCAGCCGCTGCGGGCTGGTCACGGCATAGGCGACGAGCTTGCCCGCCTTGATGTGCTGCAGCGCCGAAGGCAGGTCCACCACGGCCAGCGGCACGTTGCCCGCGAGCACGTCCAGGGCCGCCGGGCCGGAGCCCTTGTACGGCACTTCGACCAGCTTCACCTCCGCCATCTGGGCGAACAGGGCCGCCGACAGGTGCATGGCCGTGCCGTTGCCGCCGTGCGCGATCGCCAGCTTGCCGGGCTCGGACTTCGCCAGCGCGATCAGGTCCTTCTGCGTCTTCGCCGGCACCGAGGGATGGCCGACCAGCACGAAGGGGATGGCGGCCAGCAGGGTGACCGGCTTGAAGTCCTTCACGGGGTCGAAGGGCATCTGCGCATAGAGGCTGCTGTTGGCGGCGAGTGCGCCGGCGGCGCCCACCCCCAGCGTGTAGCCGTCCGCCGGCGCCTTGGCCACGAGGGCCAGGCCGATGTTGCCGCCGGCGCCCGGCCGGTTGTCCACCACGACCTGCTGGCCCAGCCGTTCGTTCAGGCGCGGCACCAGCATGCGCACCACCGCATCGGCGCTGCCGCCGGGCGGGAAGGTCACGACCATGCGGATCGGCTGCCGTGGGAAATCGGTGGGGGCGTTCGGCTGGGCCAGGCTGGCGTTCGCCAGCCCCACGGCCAGCAGCGCGGCCAGCCCGCGGGCGATGCTCTTCATGCGGTCGGTCTCCTTGTGCGGCCATTGGAGCGGCAATCGCCGTCGCCGGCCATCGAAACAATCCCGGAGCACCCCATGTCGGCCATCCCGCACACGGCGTCGCAGGCGAGCCCGATGGCCGCGGCGCCCGCGGCCGGGCAGCATGGCCGCATGAACGAAACGAAACAGCACGAGGCCCTCTGGGACCTGATCAAGGACACGCGCTTTTGCATGCTGTCGCACCGCCATGCCGACGGAACGCTGCACTCCCACCCCCTGACCACGCAGAACAGGGAGCTGGCCGAGGACGGCTGCCTGTGGTTCTTCGTCTCGAAGTCCAGCGAGGTCGGCCAGCGGCTGCGCCAGGACGGCAACGTCAACCTGTCCTACGCCAACCCGGGCAAGGACACCTGGGTCTCCGTGACCGGCACCGCGCGCGTGCTGGAGGACCCGGAAAAGAAGAAGGAGCTGTTCAACACCTTCGCCAAGGCGTGGTTCCCCGGCGGCGCCGAGGACCCGGACCTGGAGCTGGTGGAGGTCCGCATCGACGAGGCGGAGTACTGGAACGTCAAGGAGAACAAGCTGCTGCAGTTGCTCAAGATGGGCAAGGCGGCGGCCACCGGCACGCGCCCGAAGAAGATGGGCGAGCACCACGAGGTGCAGTTCCGCTGAAGACAGCGTGACGGAATCCCCGGGGTTTCCCTAGGCGCACTGGGTGCCCGTGTCCCGGTTGAGGTGCATCAATCGGGATCGGGGCCGCTCAGGCGATCGTTGCAGCACACGCACCGAGGAGTCCCCGAACATGCCGTCGCCCGCCGTCCACATCCGCTTCGTCGGCCTGCTCTCGTCCTCGCGGGCGGAGGCGCTGGCGCGCGCCTGCATCAGCGGCCTCGACGCCATGTACGCCGAGGTCGCCCGCTGGGACATCTGCCTGCAGCCGCCGCTCGCGCCCTGGTGCACCAGCGGCTATGCGGTGCGCGCGCAGGCGCACCTGAACGACGGCAGCCTGATCTCGATCCGGGCGCAGGGCAGCGAACTGGAAGCCACGGTGCGCGACGCCTTCGACGGCATCGAGGAACTGCTGCTGCAGCAGGCCGAGCCGGAATCCCCCCAGCGCGGCTGGCTGCCCACCTCCGCCGCCGATACGCTCTCGCTGTCCGCGTGAGCGCGCCTACCGGCGCGTGTTGATCGACTGCAGGTAGGCCGCGACGTCGCCGATCTGTTCCTCGGTGAGTTCCTCGCCCCAGGGCGGCATGTACTCGGAACGCGCGAGCGCCTTGCCGCCCGAGCGGATGATCAGCTTCATGTACTGCTCGTTCTTGTCGCTGGTGCGCAGGTTGGCCGGGCGCGGGTCGTAGAGCTTGGCCGCGCGCCCGTTGCCGTCGGCGTTCGGCCCGTGGCAGGTGACGCAGTAGTTGAAGAACACCAGGCTGCCGCGGAAGCGCGCGGCGTCCTCGCCGTCGCGCGCCAGCAGCGGCCTGGAGCTGGTGGCGAGCACCTGCGCATAGGCATTGCTGATCTGCGCGGGCGCCAGCCCCGCGATGAGTGCCAGCGCCGCGAAGACGGCGAGACCCTTCACTTCTTCACCTCCACCAGCAGCTTCATGTCCGGGTGCACGGCGCACTCGACTTCGACGGTGCCCGGCTGGTCCATCACCACCGTCTTGGCCAGCCCCTGGCTGTAGGAGCCGAGGTCGAAGCTCTTGGTCTCCGAGAGCGAGAAGACGTTGTGGTTGAACGGGTCGTCGTTGACGAACTTCACGCTGTCGCCGGCGTGCACGACCAGTTTGCGCTGGGAAAAGGACTTGCCTTTCTGGCTGATCACGTGTTCGGCCGCCTGCGCCGGCAGGACGGCCAGCAGGGCGATCAGGGCGGCAGCAAAGGGGAGGGGTCGCATCTTCTGGAACTCCTGGAAGGAAGGAATCAGGCTCAGGCCTGGAGACTGGAAAGGCGCTGCAGCAGCGCGGTGGAGGTGTGCGTCAGCGACGCGGAGGTTTCGTCCAGCAGGCGGCCGTGGCGGTAGCCGTCCTCCAGCGCGGTGCCCAGGGACTGGCACTCGCGCTCCATGGCCTGCACGCGTTCGACCTGGCGCTGGAACGTGCCGCGAAAGCCCTGCACCTCGCGCTGCATGCCGTCGGCGAGAGCCTGGTTGGAGCGCGCGGAGGTGTCCAGCGCCGCGATGCGCCCGGCGCCCTGGTCCATGAGCGTGCAGGTGTCCTGCACCGCGTGGGTGGTGGCGTCGAGCTGGCGCGTGATGTCTTCGCTGGCGCGGCGGATCTGCAGGGCGGCCTGCTGGGTGTCTTCGGACAACTTGCGCACCGAACTGGCGATGACCGAGAAGCCGCGCCCGGCGCTGCCGGCCCGCGCCGCTTCCACCGCGGCATTGAGCGACAGCAGGCGCGTGGTGGAGGAGATGGACTCGATCTCGTCGGCGAAGCGGGCGATCTCCCCGCGGCTGCGATGCAGCGCGCGGGTGGTATCGAGCAGGCGGTGCAGGCGCTCCGCCATGCCGTGGATCTGGGCTGCCACGCCGCCCGCCTCGTCGGCGTGCTGGCGCGACATGTCGGCCGAAGCCAGGCAGGTCTGCCCGAGCTGCTGCACGTCCTGCAGGCAGGCCAGCGCCTCCTGGGTCATGGCCTGCGAGGCGCCTTCGAAGCCCTGCAGCAGCACGCGCAGCTGCTCGTTGGCGTGCTGCACGTCGCCATTGAGGCTGTCGAGCTGCTGGCCGCCGGATTCCAGTTCGCGCGCGCTGTGCGCGACTTCGTCCAGCAGCTGCTGCACCGGCGTGAAGCGGCGCATCAGTCGGCGATAGAACACGATGCCCAGCGCCGCGCCGGCCACCGCCGCCACGACGAGTGCGTACAGCAACTGCCGGAACAGGGCGGCGCGGGCGTCCGCGGCGCGCTGCCGCTCGGCCGACTGCGCCTCCAGGATCGCGGCGGACACGGTGTCGATGCGCTTGAGCGGCTCGGCGATCGCCTCCCGGGCCCGCGAAGCCTCGGCCCGCTCGCCCTTGCGCGCCAGCACGATCACGCTGACGCGCGGCGCCTTCACGGCGTCGACCAGCCGGCCCATCTCGGCGACGTCGGCGCTGTCCGGAAGGGCCGCGCGCAGGCCCGTGACGGCATCCTCCAGTCGCGAGGCGGCGGCGATGGAGCCGACCGCTGCCGCGCGCACGCGCGCCGGGTCTTCCTCCGCGATCGTCTGCGCCAGCATGCGATCGACTTCGAGCACGGCCAGGCGGGCGCCCACGGCGGCGCGCGAACGGGCCTCGTCGACGGCCTCGGCCTGCGCGATGGCCTGCGTGACTTTCCACATCGCGCCGGCGGAAGCCAGCGCGACCAGCACGACGAGCAGCGTGAGCGTACTGGCGAACCAGGTCAGCTGGCGCTTCCACTGGCCGACGGCGCTGCGCGGGCGGCCGCGGCCGGCCCGGCGCGCACCAGCGTCCGCGCGCGCCAGCGGCGGCGCGCTCAGGGGGTGGTCGAGAACGGCCGGCATGCTGCTTTGCGCCTGCAGGAGGCGGTCACTGGGGCAGCAGCGGCGTGGTCACGGGCGGACGCCGGCCGGTGAGCGCGTGCAGGAAGGCGACGAGATCGCTCTTGTCCTGCTCGCTCAGGTCCAGCCGCTTCATGTCGCCGGAAAGGTTCGAACGGTCGTCGCCGCCGCGGGCGTAGTGCTCCACCACGTCACGCAGGGTGGCGGCGGAGCCATCGCGGAAGTACGGGCCGGTCAGCGCGATGTCGCGCAGCGTCGGCGTCTTGAAGGCGCCCTTCATCGCGGCCACCGGACGGATCGCGAAGCGGCCCATGTCCGGCTTGGCGCCCGCGCCGCGCAGGCCGATGTTGTGGAAGCCGTTGTCGGTGAAGTTCGGGCCGCTGTGGCAGGTGCCGCAGTTGCCGCGGGCCGGATCGGCGAACACGCGAAAGCCGCGGTACTGCGACAGCGTGATGGCCCGCGCGTCGCCGGCGAGCCAGCGGTCGAAGGGCGAATCCTTCGAGACCACCGTGCGTTCGAAAGCCGCCATCGCCTTGGCGATCGTCTCCTCGCCGACCGGCTCGCCCGGGTAGGCACGTTCGAAAAGCGTCACGTAGGCGGGCATGGCGCGCAGGCGGTCGATCACCGCCGGGAAGTCGGTGTTCATTTCGTCGGCGGCCTTCATCGGGCCGAGCGCCTGGTCTTCCAGCGACTTCTTGCGGCCGTCCCACATGAACTGGGTGTTGAACGCGGTGTTGACGATGGTGGGCGTGGCGCGGGCCAGCACGACGCCGCCCATGCCGATGGCCGTCTTCAGCCCGTCCGACCAGCCGAGCGACGGGTTGTGGCAGGAGGCGCACGAGGTCGCACCGTTGCCGGACAGGCGCGGATCGAAGAACAGCGCCTTGCCCAGCGCCACCCGCGCAGGGGTGCTGGCGTTGTCCCCGGGCATCGGGACGGCGGGAAGCTGCCACTGCCGGTCGGCGGCCGTGGGCAGCGGGACTTTGTCTGCGAAAGCAGGGCCGGCCAGCATTGCGGCGGCCGCCAGGGCGAGGATCGGAAGCGTCTGCATCGGAGTCTCCAGCAGTGGCGGGGGTCAGTCGCCCGCTTAAGGTTGAATAGGGTGTTTACATTAAGACACACGGTTTACAGACGGATGAAAACCGTCTGGAGGGCCGGGAATGCCGCCGGTCCGCAGGAGCCGGGGCGGTGCCAAATCCGCCCGGGGCGGCAGCCGGGACGCGTCGCGCGTCAGTCCAGGCAGTAGCTGCTGGCGCGCTTGTGGCTCGCGCCCCAGGTGCGGTAGCCGGTGCGGTCGATGTGGATGCGGCCGGTGGGGTAGCGGCTCACGCCCATGTTCCACTGCTTGCCTTCCTCGCGCCAGAAGCGGCAGAGGCTGGCGCCGACTGCGGGCGGCAGCGGCGCGATGTCCACGGCGAACTTCTGGTGCGAGCTGCCCGGCGCGCCGCCGGCGCAGCGGTTCAGCCGCGGGTCGCGATAGGCCGAGACCACTTCGACGTTCGGGAGCACGCCGCGCTGCCGCAGGTCGCGCAGCAGGATCAGGACGTCCCGCACGTTCTCCCATTCGCTGGGCGGCGGCACCTCGAAGGGCTCGGCATGGCATTCCTTCCACATCGAGGCGCTGCGCAGCAGCTGGTACATCGGCACGACATCGGCCAGGTGCTCGTTCACGAGGTAGGCGCCGAAGGTGTCCACCTCCTCGCCGTGCCTGGCACGCCAGAGGGAGAACAGCACGTTGTCGCGTTCCGGGTCGCTGGGCGGTGCCGCGGGCGGCGCGGGCGCCGGCGCCACGTGCGGCGGCGGCACCGGTGGTTGCATCGGCGCGGTCGACGTGGACGGCCCGCGCGAGCAGCCGGCCAGCACGGCAACGAACGCGGCAAGGGCGAGGCAGAGTCGGCGTGGAGCGCCAGGCGTTCCCATGCCGGCCACCTTAGCGCAGCCCCGCGGCCGCGCATGTCGGAGGGCGTCAGCTTTCCAGCGGGAAAGAGAGGCTGAACAGCACGCCGCCGCCCGCGTTGGCTGCCTCGACCGTGCCGCCCATCTTGGCCATGTAGGTGCGCGCGACGAACAGCCCCTGCCCGCGCCGCCCGTGCGCGGCAGGCTCCGCGGCGTCGCTCACGCCGTAATCGAAGATGCGCTCCAGCATCGCCTCGGGAATCCCGGGCCCGACGTTGTGGACGCCGATCACCGCCTGCGCTGCGCGCTGCTGCAGCGACAGCGTGATCGGCGTGCCGGCGCTGCGATGGCGGTCGGCGTTGCGCAGGATGTGCGTGACGATGTCTTCCAGCGAGAACGGGTCGGCCCGCACGGTGAGCGGCGCACCGAGCGGCGTGTAGCGCACCTCCGCGATGCCGGCGAACTGCGCGTTGCCCGCCACCTCGCGCAGGAAGGCGTCGAGGTCCAGCGGCGCGAGTTCGAGCTCGGCGGCCTGCAGCGCCTCGCTGGGCGAGGCCTGCCCGTACAGCACGCGCACCGCCTGCTGCATGCGCTGCACGTAGCGGTGCGCGGGGTCGCCGGCATCCGGGTGCAGCACCATCAGCGACTGCAGCGGCGACAGGATCTCGTGGCCCACGGCCTGCAGCATGTCCCGCTCGCGCTGGGCGCGCAGCTGCTCGCGCTGCACGTCGCTCTTCACGCGCTGCAGCAGGTCCGCCAGGCCGCCGGCCAGGATGCCCAGTTCGTCCCTGCCCCGCAGGTCCGAGACGTCGAGCTGGCCGATGCGCGCGTCCCCGGTGGCGTCCATCTGCACGTTGTGCGACACCGCGGCGGCGCGCCGGGTCAAGACGGCGATGCGGCGGATCAGGCCGATCTCGATCACCAGCCAGGCCAGCACGATCGCGCCCAGCATGGCGGCAACGTACCAGGACATGCGGGTGGCGATCGCGCCCAGCCCCTGGTCGATGCCGCGCGCATCGCCGCCCAGCCGCGCTTCGTAGGTGCCCAGCGGGGTGGTGATCGTCTCGCGCGCACTCAGCGTCCCGGGCCGCGTGGCGACCGGCAGGCGGTCGATCACCCGCAGGATGAAGGGCGAGGTGCGCCCCGCACCGTCGTCGCGCGCCTTGAGCACCGCCACCGGCGTGGTGAGTCCGCGCTGCTGCCGCATCAGCGTGAGCACCTCGCCGGGCTGCAGCAAGGTGGCCAGGTCCTGCAGCGCCGGCGGCGGCACGGCCCCGGCGGCGTTGCTGTCGAAGATCGGCCGGTCGCTTTCCGGCGGCAGCACCTGCAGGTGCACGCGGATGCGGTCCAGGTCGGAGGGCGGCCAGGCCGGCGGCTGGTGTTCCAGCGCGCCGCGGAAGCCCTCCACCGGCAGGCGGATCGCATACGACACACGGCGCGCGCAGTCCGGCGGCGCGCCGCTGCTGGCGCAGCCCGCGCTTTGCCAGACGCTGGCGCGGAAATCGGGCACCGGCTTCGCATTCGCGGACAGCTCGCTCTCGCCGCGCCACGGGTAGGCGACGAAGCGGCCGCGCACCAGCGGCTCGCCGCGCATCGACTGCTTCTCGAAGGGCGCGATCCAGGTGCGCAGCTCGCCGCGCATCTCGAGGCGGATCAGCGCGCGGTGCACGCCCAGGAGGTCGGTGTCGCTGGCTTCGCGGCCCACCAGGTCGCCGCTGGCGAAGCTGCCGACCAGGTACAGGAAGCTGCCGGCATAGGCGCTGCTGCCCACGCCCGCGCACACCGCGCTGTCGTCGGGGTAGACCACGGAGCAGCCGGCCAGGTCCACCGCCTGCTGCGCCTTGCCCGGATCGTCGAGATCGAGCGAGGCATAGGGCAGCACCAGCGGGCGCAGCGGCGTCGGCGCGCCGCCCGCATCCGGGTTCAGCAGGGCCAGCAGGCCGGAGGGCTGGCGCAGCCGCGCCATCAGGTCCGCCTGCGTCTTGCGAAAGCCCTGCTGGTAGTTGCGGTAGCTGCGTGCCTTCTCGTCCTGCAGCAGCACCACCGCGAGCGCCAGCGTGGCCAGCGCCAGCAGCAGGAACACGCCGCGGATCAGGATCCGGCGGCGGAACGACGCCAGGCCCAGGCGCGGCACTTCCAGGCGCGCCAGCGACAGCTCCGGCAGGCCCAGGCCGGGCAGCTTCATGGCACCCAGCGGAAGCCGCGCATCGGCACGTTCTCGATGTGCCCGAAGCCGGCGTCGACTTCGCGGAAGGCGTCGCGGATCGTGCTCACGTGCTTGCGCACGTTGTCGCGGTTGCGCCCGCTCTTGACCACCTCGAACAGGTCCTCGTACGACACCACTTCGCCGCTGCGCTGGTACAGCGTCGCCAGGATGCGCTGCGCCGTCAGCGGCAGGTTGATGCGCTGGCCGCGCCAGGTGGGCGTGCGCTGCCACAGCGGGTCGAGCGCCAGTTCGTCGGCGGCGGGGGCGCTCTCCTGCCGGCGCGCGCGCCGCTCGCGCGACACCCGCAGGATCTCCAGGAAGGTCTCGATGAAGTCGGCTTCCTCGAAGGTGGTCTTCTGCAGGTAGTCCCAGGCATCCAGCGCCTTCATGATGCTGCGGTAGATCGCCGCCGGCATGGCGGAGACGACCAGCACCGGCACGCCCGAGCGCTGCTTGTTGATCGCGTTGATCAGCGCCACGCCGGCGTGGCGTTCGCGCCCGAGCTCGATGTCCAGCAGCACCACGTCGTAGGCCTCGCGCGCGAGCGCCGCCTCGGCCGCGTCGCGGTCGAACCACTGGTCGACCTCGATGCCGGGCCGGGCCGCGCGGATCCAGCCGGCGAGCTGGTTGCTGGTGGGGAGGTCGTCCTCGATGACGGCGACGCGGGGCATGGGTGTTGCGGGCGGTGGAAGGGGAGAACAGCCGGACGCAGAGGACGCGAAGGGTACGCAGAGGACGCAAAAGAAACCATTCAAAGGATGTCTTTTGCGTTCTTTCTCGCTTCTGCGTCCTCTGCGTCCGGTATCCGTATTCTGCGGCCTCTGCCCGGCAGGTCCCCGGAAGGTTTCTTCCGGGGCGTGAACGAAGCCGCCTTGCGGGTGCATTGTTCCCTCCCGGGCGGATTCGAAGAATGGCTGCATCGTCAAACGCCAAGGAGAAGCACGATGACAAGCCGCAAGAACCACACCCTCCGCGCCATCGCGAAGTTCGCGCTGGTCGCGGCCGCGAGCGCCGCCGCCGCCTCGCTGTGGGCGCAGGGCCGCCCCGAGTGCGGCCTGCTGCTGGACGCGCAGACCTGGCGCGAGGAAGTCGTCACGGCCAGTACCGGCCCGTGGCCGGAGGAGGGCTGGTTCCGCCTGGTGCCGCGCGACAAGGCGGTGGAGGTGCGCGCCGTCAAACCCACCGACGGCGTTTCCATGGTGGCGGCCGACGCCCTGTACTTCCGCCAGCGCGGCGTCGCGCTCAAGGAAGGCCAGCGCGTGGGCTACCGCTACCCCGAAGTGCTGCAGCAGCCGCGCATGGGCGTGCAGCACGAGCTTTCGGTGGGCGGCACGCGTTTCGGCCTGCTCGCCGCCTACGTGGACCAGGGCATCGAATACACGATCGCCTACGGCGGCGAAAGCTACCGCTACGTGCTGGGCGCCCCCGGCGCCGACCACACCGTGGTGCGCGCGGTCGCCGACCTCGACGGCGACCGCCAGCCGGACTTCGTGATCGACGTGGACGACGGCGTGTACCTGCTGCTGTCGACCCAGGCGCGTCCGGGCGTCAACGCCCCCACGGCGCACTACAGCGAAGAAGGTTCCTGAACCCCCTCGAAGCCGCAAGTCACAAGGAGAAGAAATCATGCTGGCCCGCCTGAAGTTCCTCGTCCGCGCGCTGCGCATCGCGCTGGCGCGCAGGTTCCGCCGCCCTGGCCAGGGCGATCCGCTGTTCGCCGAAGGCACCCTGTCGCGCGTGCTGCAGGCGCGCCGCACGCTCGCCGTGGCCGCCGTGGCCGGACTCGGCGCCTGGATGCTGGTGGCGCACCCGCCGGTGCAGACCGTGGGTTCCGGGGAGATCGGCGTGCGCACCAACCTGCTGACCGGCAGCGTGGTGCTGTGGCGCGAAGGCAGCATCCTGGTGGTGCCCGGCCTGCACGAGGCGCAGGTGTTCTCGCTGCGCGACCGCAGCTACAAGCCGGCCCAGCTCGCCAACGCTGCCGGCTCCGCGCCGGTGCAGTCGGTGGAGGGGCTCTCGGTCGGCATCGACCTCGTGGTGCGCTATGCGCTGGACCCGGCCCGCATCGCGGCCACCGCGCGCACGCTGCCGGCGAACCTGGACGCCGAGGTGGTCGAACCGGCGGTGCAGAACGTCGTCTACAAGGTGTTCCCGCGCTACACGGTGCGCGAGATCTTCTCCACCAAGCGCGCCGAGATCCAGCAGACCGTCGAAGTCGAACTGCGCCAGCGCCTGGCCGCCGACGGCGTGCTGCTCAAGGGCGTGCTGGTCGGCAAGGTGGACCTGCCGGCGGACTACAAGCGCGGCATGGAAGGCCTGCTGGCCGAGGAACTGGAAACGCAGAAGATGGAGTACACGCTGCAGCTGAAGGACAAGCGCGTGAAGGAGACCGAACTCGAGGCCTCCGCGGAGAAGGTGCGGCGCGAGGTGCGCGCCGAAGCGGCCGCCCGCGAGCAGGTGATCGCGGCGCGCGCGCAGGAGGAGGCGATGAAGCACGTGCTGCCCTTCAAGCAGCGCCAGATCGAGCAGCGCCGGCTCGAGGCCGAGGCGGAAAAGGAAGCGCGCATGAAGACCGCCGAAGGCACCGCGCAGGCGCGCCGCATCGAGGCCGCGGGCGAGGCCGACGCACGCCGGCGCCTCGCGGAGGCCGAGGTCTTCCGCCTGGAGAAGATCGGGCAGGCGAACGCGGAGCAGATGGCGCGCGAAGGCACGCTGCTGTCGCGCCACCCCTTGCTGATCCAGAAGGCGCTGGCCGACAAGCTGTCCGACAAGGTGCAGGTGATCATCGCGCCGCCCGGTGCGGCCGGAGGGTTCATCGGCGCCAACCTGCTGGGCAACCAGCCGGCGCGCGACGCGGGGCCGCAGCACGCGGCGGCCAAGAGCGAGGAGGACTGAGCCATGCCCGCCACCCTGGTCGCCCTCGCGGCCGCGGCCGCCCTGAACACCGCGATCGTCACCACCGACCGTGCCGTGCTGCGCGCCTCGCCGCGCGACTCCGCGCCGCAGCAGGCCCAGCTCTGGCAGGGCGAGGTGCTCGAAGTGCGCGGCGAACGGCTCGATTTCCTGCAGGTGTGGGACCCCGCGCGCGAGCGCGGCGGCTATGTGAAGGCCACGCAGGTGCGGCGCAGCGCCCTGACGGCGGCCGAAGCGCCGGAGCTGCTCGCCGTGCTGCGCTTCCTGCGCGAAGCACCCGGCGCCGAGTCGCTGGGCATCGCGGTGGCCGCGGCTTACCTGCAGGCGGCACCGGCGGAAACGCTGCGCGGCGCCGACGGTGCCGAGGCCCTGGACGCCCTGGGCACCCTGGCGGACCGGCTCGCCCGGAGCGCCTCCGAAGGCGCGGCCGCGGGCCGGCAGGCCACCCTCACGGCGCACCTGGAGGTCGCGGGGCGCTACGGCGTGAAGTTCGCCAGCCACGAACACGACGGCCGCATGCGCATCTGCTACGACGGCGACGCGTTCCGGCGGGTGCTGACGCTGCCCGCCACGCCGCAGCAGAAGGCGAACGCGGCGCTGGCCCTGACGCAGCCGGAGTGCATCGACCCGGCGCTGCAGCCCCTGCAGCGGCACGAATTGAATGCCTGGCGCGCCGAGGTGCTGGAGCGCGTGGACACCACCGGCTTGCCGGCGCACGTGAAGCACCGCGTGGCGCTGCGCCGTGCCGCGGTGTGGAGCACGCTGGCGTACGAGCGGGCGCGGCTCGCCGAGACCGGCAGCGGCGCCGCAGCGGAACGCGCGCTGGGCGAACTCGCGTCGGTGCGCCCCGGCGAACTCACGGACGACGACCAGGCGGCCTACCACGACGCCGCCATCCGGGTGAACGCGTCGCGCTGGGCGGCGGTGCCTGCGGTGCCGGGCGTGGCGGCGGGAACGCGTCCTGCGGTGCTCACTCGGCCGGGGCAGCCGGGCGAAACCTGCGTGCTGCTGGTCGATGCGAAGCACGACGCCGCGAATCCGCTCGCCAGGCGCTGCACGTACGCGCTGGTGTGGCCGCAGTCGGCCAGCGTGAACCGCGAAGGCACGGCCGTGGCGCTCGCCGTGCAGCCGATGGAGGGCTGGCGCGAGCTGTGGCTGTTGCGGCAGCAGGGGCGGCAATGGGCCATCGACGTGCTGCCGCCGGCGAGCCTGCAGCCCGGGGCGGGCTATGCGGAATTCGCCGGCTGGGTGCCGGGCGGCCAGCAGGTGCTGGTCGCGCGGGAGGCGCGGGGGGAAGGGAAGTACCGGCGCAGTTATGAAGTGGTGAGCCTGGCGTCGCTGGCGACGCAGCGGCAGGCGGGAGAGCCGGGGGCGCTGGGGCCGTTCCAGAGATGGCAGGATGCGGAGTGGAAGAGGATGTCGGTGGCGGTGCGGTGAACCGGACCCTCACCCCAGCCCTCTCCCGCAAGCGGGAGAGGGAGCAAGTCAGGGGGAAGCGGCGTCGGCCGCCGGCGGGCGCTTCGGTTTGAGCGCCCGCGCCTTGCGCACGTACTCCGGCAGGAAGCTGCGCTTGCTGCGGTCCGCGAACACCACCGTGACCTGCGTGTCGCTCGCTTCCTCCACCACGCCGCGGCCGTAGCGGCGCACCTCGACGAGGTCGCCGCGCGCGAACACCGCGGGGCCGCTCGCTTCGGGCTCCGGAGCCTCTGCCTCCTGCGGCGCCTTGCGCAGCAGCTCCTCGACCACCGCTTCGTGCGCGGCGATGCGCCGGCAGTTGTCGCAGTGCCCGCAGCGCTCGAAGGGCGCACTGCCTTCCAGGTGCTCCAGCAGCATGCGCCAGCGGCACTGGCCGGTCTGCGCGTAGAAGACCATCCGTTCGAGCGCCTCGCGGTCCAGGTCGCGCTTCCTGCCGTAGCCCTCGGTCAGCTCCCGCATGCGCGAGCCGCTGGCCGTCCTGCCCTGCAGCTTGAGCGTGCCGTCGCGCGACTGGCTCACCAGCTTGTCCTTGCGCAGCAGGCCCAGCGCCACCTGCACCTTGGACTTCGGGCGGCCCAACCGCGCCAGCAGCAGCGGCAGCGTCCAGGGCTCGCCATCCTCGCGCGGCTGCGCCAGCGCCTGCATGATCGCGGCGGCATCGTCCTCGCCAGGGTAGCGGCCGGCCATGAAGAACTGCTGGATCGCCTTGTCCCCGCGCAGGAACAGCAGGGTGCAGCGCGCCACCTCGCCGTCGCGCCCGGCGCGTCCCGCCTCCTGGTAGTAGGCCTCCAGCGTGGCGGGCAGCTGGTAGTGCAGCACGAAGCGGATGTCGGCCTTGTCGATGCCGAGGCCGAAAGCATTGGTCGCGACGATCACGCGCGTCGTGCCGTTCATGAAGGCGTCCTGCGTCGCGGCGCGGTCCGCGGAGGCCATCTTGCCGTGGTACAGGCCCACCGATTCGTCGGCCGCCAGCAGGGCCTCGTGCACCGCGTGGGCGGCCTTCACGGTGGCCGTGTAGACGATGCCGCTGCCCGGCGTGCCGCGCACGAGCTTCGTCACGTGCGCCAGCTTGTCGGCTTCCTTGGCGACGGGCAGCACGCGCAGGTCGAGGTTGGGCCGGTAGGCGCTCGTGTTGACCACGCCGTCCTTGGGGATCCCGAGCTGCTGGCAGATGTCCTCGGCGATCTGGTCGGTGGCGGTCGCGGTGAGGGCCAGCACGATCGGCTTGCCGAGGCGCGGCAGGGCATGGGCGATCTCGAGGAAGGCGGGACGGAAGTCGTGGCCCCATTGCGAGATGCAGTGCGCCTCGTCGATCGCCAGCAGGCTCACCGGGTGCGCCAGCAGGACGTCGAGGAATTCCGGGTCCGACAGCCGCTCCGGCGTGGTCATCACGATGCGCGCCGAGCCGTCCGCCACGGCGGCCACCGCTGCCTTGGTTTCGTCGCTGTCGGTGCCGCTGTTCACCTGCACCGCGGCGATGCCGAGTTCACGCAAGGATTCGCACTGGTCCTTCATCAGCGCGATCAGCGGCGAGACGACGACGGTGCGGCCCGGCAGCAGCAGCGCCGGCAGCTGGTAGCAGAGGGACTTGCCCGCGCCCGTGGGCATGACGGCCAGCGTCGGCTGGCCGGCCAGCACGCGCTCGATCACCGCGGCCTGGCCGGGGCGCAGGCGCGACAGCCCGAAGGTCTCGCGCAGCACCGTGCGCACGCGCCGCATCGCGGCGGCCGCCTCGGGAGGGGTGGCCGCGGAAGGGCGCGGGGCCATGCGTTCAGTCTTCTTCGGCGGAGTCGTCGCCGTCGGGGCCGATGCGCGACTCGTCCAGTTCCGCGAGGCCTTGTGCGTCGCGATTGTCCAGGTCGGTCATTTCCAGGCCGTCGGGGTCGAGGTCCGAAAAGCCTTCGTCCTCGGCCAGGTTCACCACCCGGTCCGGCAGGATGTCCGCACCTTCGCGCAGGTCCGCCCCGGCGACGCCGGCGCGGTCGCCGGTCTTGCCGGAGTCGGTCGTGTCCTCGCGCGCCTCGCTGGTGCCGATGGTGTCGCTGCCGCTGTCCGAGTTGTCGCTGGGGCCCAGCAGTTCGGCCTCGCGGCCGCTGGGCTCGGTGGGCGCGCGGTCCGCGCCCAGGATGCTGCTGTATGCCATGCATGCTCCTCTTGGTTCAGGGCAGTCTGGCGTGGCCGCGGGCAGCGCGGCGTCGGCACCCGCAACCGGGCCGTGTCGGACGCAGCCGCCGCGCGGCTGCCGTACAGTCGCGCCTGCAAGGAGACCCCAAAAGAGATGTCGAACGTAGCCGTGCCGGCGGGACTGCCGCCCTTTCGCGCCATTCCGAACCTGATCCGCGAGAACGCCCAGGCGCGGCCCGGCCACCTCGCGCTGCGGCAGGGCTCCGAGCGCATGACCTGGCAGGAGCTCGATCGCGCGGCCGACCGTGTCGCGGCCACGCTGCAGCGCCACGGGGCGCAGCCGCGCGAGAGCATCGCGATCTGCGGCGCCAACTCCCTTCCCTACGTCGTGCTGTTCCTGGGCGGACTGCGCGCCGGGCTCGCCGTGGCCCCGCTGCCCACGGGCGCCACCGCCGAACAGCTGGCCGGCATGGTGCGCGACAGCGGCGCGCGTTTCTTCTTCGTCGATGCCGACGTGCCGGCCTTCGACGCGGGCGTGCCGCGCATCCGCATGGACGACGCCGCACTCGAGCAGTGGCTGGACGCCGAGCACCCGAAGCCGGTGCACGTGCATCCGGAATGGGCCTTCAACATCATCTATTCCTCCGGCACGACGGGCACGCCCAAGGGCATCGTGCAGCCGCACCAGATGCGCTGGGCCCACGTGGCGCGCGGCGAGAACTACGGCTACGGCCCCGACGCCGTGACCATGGTGGCCACCTCGCTGTGCTCCAACACCACGCTGGTCTCCGCCTTCCCGTGCCTGGCCAAGGGCGGCACACTGGTGCTGACCGAAGGCCGCTTCGATCCCCGCGCCTGGCTGGAACTCGCGCAGGACGCGCGCGCGACGCACGCGATGCTGGTGCCCGTGCAGTACCAGCGGCTGATGGCCTACCCCGGCTTCGACGGCTACGACCTGTCGTCCTTCCGCATGAAGTTCTGCACCAGCGCGCCGTTCTCGGCCCACCTGAAGGCACAGATCCTCGCGCGCTGGCCCGGCGGCCTGGTGGAGTACTACGGCATGACCGAAGGCGGCGGCACCGTCATCCTGGAAGCGCACAAGTTCCCGGACAAGCTGCACACGGTGGGCAAGCCCGCCGAAGGGCACGACATCCGGCTGGTCGACGAGGAAGGCCGCGAGGTCGCGCGCGGCGAGGTGGGCGAGGTGGTGGGGCGCTCGGGCGCCATGATGGCCGGCTACCAGAACCAGCCCGGGAAGACGCGCGAGGCCGAATGGCACGACGCCGCCGGCAACCGCTTCATCCGCACCGGCGACGTGGGCCGCTTCGACGAGGACGGCTTCCTCGTGCTGATGGACCGGCGCAAGGACATGATCATCAGCGGCGGCTTCAACGTGTACCCGAGCGACCTCGAACTGGTGTTGCGCGGGCACCCGGCCGTGCACGAGGCCGCGGTGGTCGGCGTGCCGTCGGAAGCCTGGGGCGAAACGCCCGTGGCCTTCGTCGTGCCGAACGAGGGCGCCATCGGCGCGGACGAACTGCGCGCCTGGGTCAACGGCCGGGTCGGCAAGATCCAGCGCCTGGCGGACCTGCGCTACGTGGCCGAGCTGCCGCGCAGCGACATCGGCAAGGTCCTCAAGCGGCAACTGCGCGACGGCTACACCCCGGGCTGAGCCTGCATCCCGGCGGTCGCTTGTCTGGGCAATCACAGCCTTGACAATGTTTGCCTAGGCAAGTATATTCCGGGTCCCATGGCCACCCGGACCGATCCTTCCCCTGCCGATCCCGTGTTCTACACGCCCGAGGCCTACCGCCCGGACGAGAGCGCGGCCTACCTGATGAAGCGCATCCTGACGCTCATGGCGGCCGAGGTGGACGAGGCGCTGGAGCCGCAAGGCCTGACCCACGCCCAGTGGGTGCCGCTGCTGAAGCTGCACATGGGCGATGCCTCCACGGTCGCCGAGCTGGCGCGCGAATGCCAGCTCGACGCCGGCGCCATGACGCGCACGCTGGACCGGCTGGAAGCCAAGGGGCTGCTGGGGCGGGTGCGCTCCTCGGAGGACCGCCGGGTGGTCAACCTCGAGCTCACCGACGAGGGACGCGAGGCCGCCCGGCACATCCCCAAGGTGCTGTGCAAGGTGCAGAACGCTTTTCTCAAGGGCTTGAAGGTGGAGGAGTGGGAGCAGCTGAAGGCGCTGCTGAACCGCATCCTCGCCAACGGAACGAAGCTGCAGGGCAGCCGCGAAGGAAACGAATGAAGAACCCGAACACGCGCGGCCGGCTGGCCGTGCTGGCCGCCGCCTTGGTGCTGGCGGGCTGCGCGAGCACCAAGGGCATCGCACCCGAAGCGCAGGTGCGCGAACCGGCCGTGCCGCACGCGGCCACGCAGCCCGTGGCGCCGGTCTCCTCCACCTGGTGGCGCGACTTCGGCGATCCGCAGCTCGATGCGCTGGTCGAACAGGCGCTGCGCGACAGCCCCACGCTGGGCGTGGCCCGGGCCCGCCTGCGCCGCGCCGAGTCGGCCAGCGCGGTGGCGCGCACGGCGGACCAGCCGCAGTTCCAGGGCCAGCTGGACCTGACGCACCAGCGTTACAGCGAGCACAGCCTGTTTCCCCCGCCCTTGGCCGGCTCGGTGCGCGACAACGCCACGGCGCAGGTCAACATGAACTGGGAGCTCGACTTCTTCGGCCGCAACCAGGCGGCGCTGCAGGCCGCGCTGGGAACGGAGCGTGCCGCGCAGGCCGACGTGGCCGCCGCGCGGGTGGTGCTCGCCAGCAATGTCGCGCGCGCCTACTTCCAGCTGGTGCGCCTGCAGGAGCAGACCGTCGTGGCGCAGCGCACGCTGGCCCAGCGCGAGGAGCAGCTCAAGCTGGTGCGCCAGCGCGTGGGCGCCGGCCTGGACACCAACCTCGAACTGCGCCAGAGCGAAGGCGCGCTGCCCGAGGCGCGCCAGCAGCTCGAAGCCTTGCGCGAGCAGGCCCAGACCACGCGCAATGCGCTGGCGGCGCTGGTCGGCGGCGGCGAACCTCCGGAGCTGGCGCAGCTGCCGGCGATCGCGGCCCTGCACCCGGTCACCGCGGTGCCGGCACTGCCCGCGGACCTGCTCGGTCGCCGGCCGGACGTATCCGCCGCCCGCGCCCGCGTCGAAGCGGCCACGCAGGGCGTGAAGGAGGCGGAGGCGCAGTTCTATCCCAGCGTGAACCTGGTCGCCTTCGCCGGGCTCACCAGCCTGGGCCTGTCGAACCTGGTGGATTTCGGCAGCCGCCAGTGGGGCGTGGGCCCGGCGGTGCGCCTGCCGATCTTCGCGCAGGACCGCCTGCGCGCCAACCTGCGCGGCCGCACGGCGGACCTCGACGCCGCCATCGAGAGCTACAACGGCGCCGTCGTGGAAGCGATCCACGAAGCCGCCGATGCGGTGGCGAGCCTGCAGTCGCTCGAGCGCCAGCTGGCCGAGCAGCGCCAGGCGCTCGCCGCCGCCGAAGGCGCCTACGACATCGCGGTGCAGCGCTATCGCGCGGGGCTGGGCACCTTCCTGAACGTCCTCACGGCGGAGACGGCCGTGCTCGCGCAGCGCCGCCTCGGCGTGGACCTCGCCGCGCGCGTGCTCGATGCCCGCGTGGCCCTGTACCGCGCCCTCGGCGGCGGCGCCACCGAGGACACCGCCGTCGCCGCGCACTGAACACCGGAACGAACACCATGACCGAAGCACAGACCGTCGCGCCCCTGCAGAAGGGCAACCCGAAGCGCAAGAAGGCGCTGCTCACCCTGGCCTCCGTGGTCGCCGTCGCCGGCCTGGCCTGGGGCGGCTACGAATGGCTGGTGGCCAGCCACTACGAGACCACCGACAACGCCTACGTGCAGGGCAACGTGGTGCAGATCACGCCGCAGATCGGCGGCACCGTGATGGCGATCCACGCCGACGACACCGACTTCGTCAAGGCGGGCCAGCCGCTGGTGAAGTTCGACCCTGCCGACGCCAAGGTGGCGCTGGACCAGGCCGAGGCGGCACTGGGCCAGACGGTGCGCCAGGTGCGCACCCTGTACTCCACCAACGGCTCGCTGGCGGCGCAGGTCGCGCTGCGGCAGGCCGACGTGGCCAAGGTGCAGTCCGAACTCGCGCGCGCCAACGACGACTACAACCGGCGCGCGGCGCTGGTGGGCAGCGGCGCCGTGTCGAAGGAGGAACTCAATCATGCGCAGACCCAGGTCAACAGCGCCCGCAGCGCGCTGACGGCGGCGCAGGCGGCGGTGGTGAGCGCGCGCGAGCAGCTCGCGAGCAACCAGGCCATGACCTCGGGCACCGACGTCGAGCAGCACCCGCAGGTGCAGGCCGCGGCCGCCAAGGTGCGCGAAGCGTGGCTGGCGCAGCAGCGCTCCGTGCTGGTCGCGCCGGTGGACGGCTACGTGGCCAAGCGCACCGTGCAGCTGGGCCAGCGCGTGGCCGCCGGCACGCCGCTGATGTCCATCGTGCCGCTGAACCAGGTCTGGGTCGACGCCAACTTCAAGGAAGTGCAGTTGCGCAAGCTGCGCATCGGCCAGCCGGTGACGCTCACCGCCGACATCTACGGCAAGCGGGTCGAGTACAAGGGCACCGTCGCCGGCCTGGGCGTGGGCACCGGCGCGGCCTTCTCGCTGCTGCCGGCGCAGAACGCCACCGGCAACTGGATCAAGGTGGTGCAGCGCGTGCCCGTGCGCGTGGCGCTCGACGCGAAGCAGTTGCAGGAGCATCCGCTGCGCGTGGGCCTGTCGATGGAAGCGGTGGTGGACGTGGCGAAGCAGGACGGCAAGACGCTGGCCGATGCGCCGCGCGGCGGCGCCGTCTCCCAGACCCAGGTGTTCAACACGCAGGACGACGGCGCCGAAGCCGAAGTGCGCCGCGTGATCGCCGCCAACAGCGCGCAGGGGCGCCTGACCGCCAGCGGCGCCCCGGCCGCGAAGCGCTGAAGCCGTGAGCGCCAACGCGCAACACCTGCCGCCCGCGCCGCTGGAGGGCTCGGCGCGCGTCTGGGGCACGATCGCGCTGTCCGCCGCCACGTTCATGAACGTGCTGGACACCTCGATCGCCAACGTGTCGCTGCCCGCCATCGCCGGGGACCTCGGCGTGAGCCCCAACCAGGGCACCTGGGTGATCACCAGCTTCGCGGTGGCCAACGCGATCGGCGTGCCGCTCACCGGCTGGCTGGCGCAGCGCTTCGGCCAGGTGCGCCTGTTCATCGGCAGCGTGCTGCTGTTCGTGATCGCCTCGTGGCTGTGCGGGCTGGCGCCCAGCATGCCGCTGCTGATCGCGGCCCGCGCGCTGCAGGGCTTCGTTGCCGGGCCGATGATCCCGCTGTCGCAGTCGCTGCTGCTTTCCAGCTATCCGCGGGCACTCGCCGGACTGGCGATGGCGATGTGGTCGATGACGACGCTGGTCGCGCCCGTGATGGGGCCGCTGCTGGGCGGCTGGATCACCGACAACATCGCCTGGTCCTGGATCTTCTACATCAACATCCCGGTGGGCATCGTCGCCGCCCTGGCCTCGTGGGCGATCTACCGCAAGCGCGAGACCGAGCGCCGCTCGCTGCCGATCGACACCGTGGGCCTGGCGCTGCTGGTGATCTGGGTCGGCTGCATGCAGATGATGCTGGACCTGGGCAAGGAGTACGACTGGTTCTCCTCGCCCACCATCGTGGCGCTGGCCGCGATCGCGGTCATCGGCTTCCTGTTCTTCCTGGCCTGGGAGCTGACCGACGAACACCCGGTGGTGGACCTGCGCCTGTTCGCGCGCCGCAACTTCTGGGCGGGCACGCTCGCGGTGTCGCTGGGCTACGGCCTGTTCTTCGGCAACGTGGTGCTGCTGCCGCTGTGGCTGCAGCAGTTCATGGGCTATACGGCAACCGACGCCGGCATGATCATGGCGCCCGTGGGCCTGCTGGCGCTGGTGTTCTCGCCCGTGGTGGGCAAGACGATCGGCAAGGTCGATCCGCGCCGCTACGCCACCTTCGCCTTCCTGATCTTCGCGCTGGTGCTGTGGATGCGCTCGCGCTTCAACACCCAGGCGGACTTCGGCACGATCATGGTGCCGACCATCGTGCAGGGCGTGGCGATGGCGTTCTTCTTCATCCCGCTGATCACGATCACGCTGTCGGGCCTCACGCCCGACCGCATTCCCGCGGCCTCCGGCCTGACCAACTTCGTGCGGATCACGGCCGGCGCGATCGGCACCTCGGTGTCGACCACGCTGTGGGAAAGCCGCGCGACGCTGCACCACGCCCAGCTCGCCGACACCCTGGGCCCGAACAACACGGCGGCGCAGGCGGCGCTTTCGGGCCTGGCGGCGTCCGGCTTCACGCCCGAGCAGGCGCTGGCACAGCTGAACCGGCTGGTCGACCAGCAGGCCTTCATGATGGCCGCCAACGACATCTTCTGGGGCTCGGCGCTGCTGTTCCTGCTGATGGTGCCGCTGGTGTGGCTCACCCACCCGCAGCGAGCCACCGGCGGGGCCGACGCGGCGGCCGGCGCGCACTGACCTGCCAGGGCGCGGCCCGGAGCGGACGAGGCGTCGGCTGACATCCCATTGCCGCTGCTTCGACGGCTGCGGCAGTGCTTGCGGCTGACGCGGCGCTTCAGCGCCGACCGGCGCCAGGACATGCGCGCGGCCCACAGGCCGGCCGCCACGCCTGCCTCATTCTGGAGTCCTAGACCAGGGAGATTCCTCGAATGAAATACCTGCACAAGGCCATCTGGCAGTCCGACGGCAACCTCGTGATCCGCGGCAACACCCGCGCGCTGCTGTTCCGTGCGCTGGAGGACGTGCGTGCCGACCTGACGCGGCGCGGCGAGGACGCCGACCAGCTCAAGCGCACCCTGCAGGCCCTGCGCGACGTGCTGGGTGCCTACGACGGCCATCTCCCGAGCGCGACCGAACTGCTCGGCGACCCGGTGAAGGAGCGCGTTTCGCGCAACCTGCTCAAGGGTTGAACGCGGCGATTCCCCGCAGGCCGCCCGGCGGCCCTGCGGGACTTGGCGATAGTACGAACGTTTTCGCCGACCGTCAGTTGCGACCGTAGTCCCTGCGCCCGAAGATCGCCGTCCCCACCCGCACCATCGTGCTGCCGGCGTGGATCGCGGCTTCCAGGTCGTCGGTCATCCCCATCGACAGCGTGTCCAGCGGCAGGCCCGCCGCCCGCAACTCCTCGAACAGGCCGCGCGCGCGGGCGTGCACCGCGACCTGCGCGGCGAAGCCCTCCACCGGCTCCGGGATGCTCATGAGGCCGCGCAGGCGCAGGCGCGGCAACTCCAGGATCGCCCGCCCCAGCGGCAGCGCCTCCCCGGGCGCCACCCCCGACTTGTTCGCCCCGCCATCGAGGTTCACCTGGATGCACACGTCCAGCGGCGGCAGCTCCGGCGGCCGCTGCTCCGCCAGCCGCTGCGCGATCTTCAGGCGGTCCACGGTCTGGGCCCAGGCGAAGTGCGTCGCGACCAGCCGGGTCTTGTTGCTCTGGATCGGGCCGATGCAGTGCCACTCGAGGTCCAGGTCCGCCAGCAGCGCCTGCTTTTCCACCGCTTCCTGGATGTAGTTCTCGCCGAACGCACGCGCGCCGGCGGCATGCGCCTCGCGCACGGCGTCGGGTCCGAACGTCTTGGAGACGGCGAGGAGCGTGACTTCGGTCACGTCGCGTCCGGCGGCTGTGCAGGCGTGCGCGATCCGCTCCTGCACGGTCTGGAGGTTGGCTGCAATCGTGGTCATAATGGGCCGGCCCAACCGCGCGGATTCGCCCGTGGGCGTGGGCCATTCCGAAGAGGAAGTACGAGGGACTCGTGGATATTACCCAGCTGCTCGCGTTCAGCGTGAAGAACAAGGCATCGGACCTGCACCTGTCGTCCGGCCTGCCCCCCATGATCCGCGTGCACGGCGACGTGCGCCGCATCAACGTCGACCCGATGGACCACAAGCAGGTCCATGCGATGGTCTACGACATCATGAACGACACGCAGCGCAAGGCCTACGAGGAATTCCTCGAGTGCGACTTCTCGTTCGAGATCGAGGGGCTGGCGCGCTTCCGCGTCAACGCCTTCAACCAGAACCGCGGCTCCGCCGCCGTGTTCCGGACGATTCCGTCCAAGATCCTCACGCTGGAGCAGCTCAACGCCCCCAAGATCTTCGGCGACCTGGCGCTCAAGCCGCGCGGCATGGTGCTGGTGACCGGCCCCACGGGTTCGGGCAAGTCGACCACGCTGGCGGCGATGGTCAACTACCTGAACGAAACCGAATACGGCCACATCCTGACGGTGGAAGACCCGATCGAATTCGTGCACGAGTCCAAGAAGTGCCTGGTGAACCAGCGCGAGGTGGGGCCGATGACGCTGTCCTTCGCCGCCGCGCTGCGTTCGGCACTGCGCGAGGACCCGGACTGCATCCTGGTCGGCGAAATGCGCGACCTGGAAACCATCCGGCTGGCGATGACCGCCGCCGAAACGGGCCACCTCGTGTTCGGCACGCTGCACACCTCGAGCGCCGCCAAGACCATCGACCGGATCATCGACGTGTTCCCCGCCGACGAAAAGGAGATGGTGCGCGCGATGCTGTCGGAGTCGCTGCAGGCCGTGATCTCGCAGACCCTGTGCAAGACCAAGGACGGCTCCGGCCGCGTCGCGGCGCACGAGATCATGATCGGTACCTCCGCCATCCGCAACCTCATTCGCGAGGCCAAGGTGGCGCAGATGTACTCCGCCATCCAGACCGGCAACAGCGTGGGCATGCAGACGCTGGACCAGAACCTCGCGGACCTGGTCAAGCGCAACATGATCACCCCGGCCGAGGCCCGCTCGAAGGCCAAGATCCCCGAGAACTTCCCCGGCTAAGCGAAGGACGGCGTCATGGAACGCGATCAGGCAAGCAAATTCATCAACGACCTGCTCAAGCTGATGGTGGGTCGCAACGGCAGCGACCTGTTCATCACGGCGGAATTCCCGCCCGCGATCAAGGTCGACGGCAAGGTGACCAAGGTGTCGCCGCAGCCGCTGTCGGCCGCGCACACGCTGGCGCTGGCCCGCTCGATCATGAACGACAAGCAGGCCGCGGAGTTCGAGCGCACCAAGGAGTGCAACTTCGCCATCTCGCCGCCCGGCATCGGGCGCTTCCGCGTCAATGCGTTCGTGCAGCAAAGCAAGGTGGGCATGGTGCTGCGGGTCATTCCGCAGATCCTGCCGACCATCGACAAGCTGGGCGTGCCGCAGGTGCTCAAGGACGTGGTGATGTCCAAGCGCGGCCTGACCATCCTGGTGGGCGCCACCGGCTCGGGCAAGTCGACCACGCTGGCGGCGATGATCGACTGGCGCAACGAGCAGAGCTACGGCCACATCATCACGATCGAGGACCCGGTCGAATTCGTGCACCCGCACAAGAACTGCGTGGTGACGCAGCGCGAGGTGGGGCTCGATACCGACAGCTGGGAAGCGGCGCTGAAGAACACGCTGCGCCAGGCCCCCGACGTGATCCTGATGGGCGAGATCCGCGACCGCGAGACGATGGAGCACGCGATCGCCTTCGCCGAAACCGGCCACCTGTGCATGGCCACGCTGCACGCCAACAGCGCCAACCAGGCCCTGGACCGCGTGATCAACTTCTTCCCCGAGGAGCGCCGGCCGCAGCTGCTGATGGACCTGTCGCTGAACCTCAAGGCCTTCATCTCGCAGCGGCTGGTGCCCAAGCAGGACGGCAAGGGCCGCGCGGCGGCGGTGGAGATCATGCTGAACTCCCCGCTGATCTCCGACCTGATCTTCAAGGGCGAGGTCTCCGAGATCAAGGAGATCATGAAGAAGAGCCGCAACCTGGGCATGCAGACCTTCGACCAGGCGCTGTTCGACATGTACGAGAACAACATGATCTCGTACGAGGACGCGCTGCGCAACGCCGACTCGGTGAACGACCTGCGGCTGCAGATCAAGCTCAACTCCCAGCGCGCCAAGTCCCAGGACCTGTCCGCCGGCACCGAGCACCTGGCCATCGTATGATGCTCACCGCGTGATGGCGGGGCAACCCGCCATCCATGCAGGCAAGCCGGGATTCGTCCCGGCTCTTTTTTTTGTGCCGCGGGAATGCGGACTTCCGGACGCAGAGGACGCAAAGGGTACGCAGAGGACGCAAAAGAACATCCCTTGAAGATTCTCTTTTTTGCGTCCTCTGCGTACCCTTTGCGCCCTCTGCGTCCGGCTGTCTTGTCTTGGATGTTCCCTCGGTCGGTCATTTCGCGCAGCCTCTCCTAGAATCAGCCTTCGCTTTCAAACACGGAGACCCGCATGGCCAGCACCAACCCGAAGACGTACGAATCCACGCCGGCGCGCAAGGTCGCCTTCCTCGGCCTTGGCGTCATGGGCTTTCCGATGGCGGGGCACCTGGCGCTGGCCGGCCACCGCGTGACCGTCTACAACCGCAGTGCCGCCAAGCGCGACGCCTGGTGCAAGGAATTCAGCGGCACCGCCGCGGCCACGCCGCGCGAGGCCGTGGCCGGCTGCGAGCTGGTGTTCTGCTGCGTCGGCAACGACGACGACCTGCGCGCCGTCGTGCTCGGCGAGCAGGGCGCCTTCAGCGGCATGAAGAAGGGCACCGTCTTCATCGACCACACCACCGCTTCCGCCAACGTCGCGCGCGAACTCTCCGCCGAGGCGGCCAGGCATGGCCTGCAGTTCGTCGACGCGCCCGTGTCGGGCGGCCAGGCGGGCGCGCAGAACGGCATGCTGACCGTGATGTGCGGCGGCGAGCAGGCGGCGTTCGACGCGGCCCGGCCGGTGGCCATGGCCTTCTCGCGCGCCTGCACGCTGCTCGGCGCCAGCGGCGCGGGCCAGCTGGCCAAGATGGTCAACCAGATCTCCATCGCCGGCCTGGTGCAGGGCCTGTCGGAAGCGATCGCCTTCGGCACGAAGGCGGGGCTGGACATGGAACAGGTGCTCGAGGTGATCGGCAAGGGCGCCGCCCAGAGCTGGCAGATGGACAACCGCGGCAAGACGATGATCGCCGACAAGTTCGAGTTCGGCTTCGCGGTGGACTGGATGCGCAAGGACCTGGGCCTGTGCCTCGACGAGGCCAAGCGCAACGGCGCGCGCCTGCCGGTGACGGCCCTGGTGGACCAGTTCTACGCCGACATCCAGGCCATGGGCGGCAACCGCTGGGATACGTCGAGCCTGATCAAGCGGATCCGCTGACCCCCGCCGGGGAGAACACCGGACAGCCGGACGCAGAGGACGCAAAGGGTACGCAGAGGACGCAAAGAAGACATTCTTCTGATGGAAGTCCTTTTGCGTCCTCTGCGTACCCTCTGCGTTCTCTGCGTTCTCTGCGTCCGGAAGTTGGTATCCCCGGGCGACCTCAGCGCACCGGCGTCGCCACTGCGCCGCCGCTTGCGGGCGCTTGCGACGACGGCGGCGGGCCGGCTTCGGCGGAGGGCGGATTCGAGGCCGAGGCCGGCGCGACGGTGGTCACCGGCGCCACGCTCGCGCGGGCGGGCGGTTCGGGCGGCACCTGGATCCCGCTCGCGCGCAGTTCCTCCGGCGTGACGATCTCGAAGATGCGCACCACGCGCTGCACGCCGCCGATCTGGCGGGCGATGGCCGTGCTGCGGTCCGCCTCGCGCTGCGTCACGCGGCCCATCAGGTACACGTTGGCGCGCTCGGTGACGACCTTGAACGCGGTGGCCTGCAGGTCCGAGGCGTCGACCAGCGAAGCGCGGATCTTGCCCGTGATCAGCACGTCGCCCGAGCGCTGCGGCAGCGTGGTGGGCGACATCACGCCGATCTCGTTGATGATGCCGCGCACGTTGTCCACGCGCGAGACGATCTGCTCCGCCTGCTGCTTCAGGGCCTCGGTGGGCGTTTCGCCCGTGAGCAGCACCTGCCGGTTGTAGCTGGTCACGTTGATGTGCACGCGGTCGCCCATCGCTTCGCTCAGGCGCAGCGCGGCGCGCAGCTCGATCGCCTCGTCGTCGATCTGCGCGCCCGAGGTGCGGCGGTCCGTCACCATCAGGCCGGTGCCGACGGCGGCGGCGCCCACGATCAGCGGGGCACAGCCGGCCAGCGAGCCCGCGAACAGGGCGGCGGCCAGCGCGTAGAGGGGAAGGGTGCGGAAGGTGCGGGTCATGCGGGGGTGTCCTGGTCGCCGAGCAGCTGCGCATCCACGCCGTCGCAGATGCAGTGGATCACGAGGATGTGCACTTCCTGGATGCGCGCGGTGCGCTCGTGCGGCACGCAGATGTGCACGTCGGTTTCGCGCAGCACGCTGCCCATCTTGCCGCCGCCGCGGCCCGTGAGCGCCACCACGGTCATCTCGCGTTCGTGCGCCGCCTCGATCGCGGCGAGCACGTTGGCGGAGTTGCCGCTGGTGGAGAGCGCGAGCAGCACGTCGCCGGACTGGCCGAGCGCGCGCACCTGCTTGGCGAAGATGCGGTCGTAGTCGTAGTCGTTGGCGATCGCCGTCAGGATGGAGCTGTCCGTCGTCAGCGCGATCGCGGCGAGTTCGGGGCGTTCGCGTTCGTAGCGGCCCACGAATTCGGCGGAGAAGTGCTGCGCGTCGGCCGCGGAGCCGCCGTTGCCGCAGGCCAGCACCTTGCCCCCGCTGGTGACGCACGCGAGCACCGCCTGCACCGCCTGGGCCACCGGCTTGCTGAGGCTTTCGGCGGACTGGTATTTCAGGTCCGCGCTGTCGATGAAGTTCTGCTGTATCCGTTGCTCGAGCATCTTTCGATGATACCGCCGGGCCTCCCGCGGCCTCGAGTCCGCCTTGTATCCGCCGGATGAATCCGGTTATCCAGGTGTTGGGGAGGGACCGGGTCGGCCCGCGCGCGTCAGCTGCCCGCCAGCAGCGCCTCGCGCACCCGCTGCAGGCGCTGCTGCGCTTCGTCCGCCACGGCGCGCAACTGCGCATTGCCGGTGAGCTCCACCATCCCCTGCGGATCGAGGAAGCCGACGCGGATCTTGCCGCCTTCTTCGCGCACGACCACGTTGCACGGCAGCAGCAGGCCCACCTCAGGTTCGGCCTGCAGGGCCCGGTGCGCGAGCGGCGGGTTGCAGGCGCCCAGGATGCGGTAGGCCGGCAGCTCGGCGCCGATCTTTTCCTTCAGTGTCTTCTGCACGTCGATGTCGCTCAGGATGCCGAAGCCTTCGGCCTTCAGGGCGGCGATGACCTTGTCCAGGGTGGGCGCGAAGCTGCCCGGAAGGTCGATGAACTGTCCGTACATGAGGAATCCTTTCGTCTGGGGTATGGGGGGTCAGGGGCCGTGGCGATGGGCGGCGATGCGGGGTTCGCGATCGAGCAGGCGGTCGGTCGCCGCGGCGCCGACCCACATGGAGGCCAGTGCGACCCACGCCGTGAGCGAGAAGATGGCGCCGCCGCTGACACCCGCGCCGACGGCGCAGCCGCCGGCCAGCATGGCGCCGAAGCCCATGGCGATCGCCCCGGCGATGTAGCGCCGCATGCTGTAGCCGTCCTTGAAACCCTCGAGCCGGATTTTGCGCCCCAGCGCCGCGCCGAGGAAGGCGCCGGCGAACACGCCCGGCAGCAAGCCGAAATCGAATCCGGCCGCGGGCGCGGGCGCCGAGACGACCCGCATCAGCCATTCCGCCGACGGGCCGCTGAAGGTGATGCCCTGCACCGGCAGCACCTGGAAGGAACTGGCTGCCACGGTGGCCGTGAAGACCCACGCGAGCGCCACCGCCAGGCCGGCGCCGAGGCCGCCGATCCATTTCCAGCGCTCGCGCCCGCTGCGCAACGCGTACCAGAGCGCCGCCACCAGCCACAGCAGGCCGAACGCCAGCCCCGCCGGCCGGCCGGCGTGCGCGACGACGAGCAGGTCGCGCGCGGAGCCGCCGTCCACGGTCCACCAGCTGCTGATCGTCTCGCGGACCGGGGCCAGGGCGCCCCCCAGCGCCGCCTGCGCGGTCACGGCGAAGATGAGGCCGGAGAGCAGCGCGCGCAGGTTGCCCGTGGCGGACAGCACGAGGAGCCGGCTCGCGCAGCCGCGCGCCAGGATCATGCCGGTGCCGAACAGGAGGCCGCCCACGATCGCACCGGAGAGGCTGCCGCGCGCGGCGAGCTGCCGCGTGCCGCTCAAGTCCACCAGGCCGGCGAGCAGCAGGGCCTGCACCGAGACCACCGCGGCCGAGAAGGCGAGCAGCCAGACGGCCAGCCGCTCGCCGGGTTCGCCGCGCGCGAACTCGATGACGGCCGTGCGCAGGCAGAAGCCCGAACGCTGCGCGAAGAAGCCGAACAGCAGCCCCACGACGGCGCCGCCGCTGGCGAGCAGCGGCTGTTCACCGAGGCGTTCGACGAGGGAAAGGAGGTCCATGCGGTGCGGCGGGGGAGAATCCCACGGCTGCTTAGATAAGCAACTAATGATATACCCTGAGGCGCGAAGGCGCCGGTTCGCGCTAAGTTCGCTGCCCGGGCACAGCGCCCGCCGAACCTGGAGAAATGAGCACCATGTCCCGTGTCCTGCGGCTCCTCGCCGCCTGCGCAGCCTTGTGGCTGCTGGCCCTGCCCGCGCTCGCGCAGGATCTCGTCGTCTACCACGTCGACGATGCCGAGGCGCAGGCGACCAAGGCGCTGCGCAACATCCGCAACCACCTCGACGTCGCGCCCGCGACGAAGATCGTGGTGGTCACGCATGCCAACGGGGTCGACTTCCTGATGGAAGGCGCCCGCGACCGCCGCAACCCCGACCTCGAATACGCACCGCTGGTCAGCGCGCTCAAGGCGCGGGGCGTGCGCTTCGAGGTCTGCGAGATCACCCTGCGCAACCGCGGCCTGCGCAAGGACCAGTTCAGCATGGACGCGGATTTCACCCCCTCCGGCGTGGTGCGGATCGGACAGCTGCAGTCGCGGGAAAGATATGCCTACATCAAACCCTGAAGGCGGCTGGCAATGCAGCGGCATGCATGCTTGCTAACATTCGGAGCTATCAGGCAAAGCGGGGTCCGGCATGGCGAGAAGACAGGCAACGGCGGCAATCGAGGCGGTGGAGTCGGACGAGGTGTTCGAATCCGCCGCCGAGATCTTCCGCGCCATGTCGGCGCCCATGCGGCTGAAGATCATCAGCTGCCTGTGCCACGGCGAGAAGAACGTGACCCAGCTGCTGGAGGAGATCCAGACCACGCAGCCCAACATGTCGCAGCACCTGAACACGCTGTACCGTGCCGGCGTGATCGGCCGGCGGCGCGAAGGGGTGCAGATCTTCTACCGGCTGGTCAACGACCGGGTCGTCACCCTCTGCCGAGCCATCTGCACGCAGATCGCCATCGAGTCCGAGCTGAAGTCCTGACGCGAGCGCCGGCCGCGCGCCGGCAGGCGCAGCGATGATCCGGCGCAGGGCCTGCAAGGCGCTCGTCGCGCTCGCGGCGGCGGTCGCGCTCGGCGGCGCGTTCGCCCAGGGCACGCCGCGCGCGGTGGTGCCGCAGCAGGTTGCCCCCTCGGCCTGGTTCGTCCAGGGCGAGACGGCGCTGGGCAGCCCCGCCAACCGCAACTTCATTTCCAACGCGGGCTTCGTCGTGACGCCCGCGGGCGTGGTGGTGATCGACGCGCTGGGCTCGCCGCAGCTCGCGCGCGAACTGCTCGAAGCGATCGCGCGCATCACGCCGCTGCCGGTCACGCACGTCGTGGTCACGCACTTCCATGCGGACCATGTCTACGGCCTGCAGGAATTCCGCCGGCGCGGCGCCAGGATCATCGCGCACCGGGGCGCGCTGGAGTACCTGAACTCGCAGACGGCGGCCGCCCGGCTCGAGGCCTCGCGGGCCGAGCTCGCGCCATGGATCGATGCGCAGACGCATCTCGTCGTCCCGGATGAATGGCTCGATGGCCCGCGCGAACTCGTGCTCGGAGGCACGCGCCTGCTGCTGCAGCCGGTGGGGCCGGCCCACACGCCCGAGGACCTGGTCGTCTACCTGCCCGCGGAGCGCGTGCTGTTCGCCGGCGACCTCGTGTTCCGGGGCCGCGTGCCCTTCGTCGGCCAGGCGGACAGCGCGCACTGGATCGCCGCGCTCGACGCGCTGCTGCGCATGGATGCGCAGGTGATCGTGCCGGGGCACGGCGCCCTGTCGGCCTCCGCCCGCGCGGACCTGCAGCTCACCCGCGACTACCTCGCGTACCTGCGCGAGAGCATGGGTGCGGCGGCGCGCGACATGGATCCCTTCGACGAGGCGTACGCGCGCACCGACTGGTCGCGCTTCGAGCACCTGCCGCTGTTCAAGGCGGCCAACCGCATGAACGCCTACAACACCTACCTGCTCATGGAGCGCCAGGCGCGCTGACGCTCCGCCCCGCGCCCGCAGCGCAGGGTTTGCCCTGATCGGAAAAACACCGAGCGCTGATCTGGCGCAAAACAATCAGGAAGCGCTTATATTCGCGCTCGGCGATTTAGATGCGTGCAGACAGGACGAGGAGCGAGCTTGACTGAGAACCGGACTTCCGGGCGGCTGCTGAAGGCCCCGGAGAACTTCATCACCGGCGACGGCGTGCGCCAGGTGTTCGCGCAGGCGAAAGAGGGCCGGCGCGATTTCCTGCGCAGTGCGTTCACTGCCGCGGCTGCCGGCGCGGCCCTCGCGGGCGCATCCGCGGCGCGGGCCGTGACCGCGCCGGCGGACGGCGACCCCGCCATCCTGGAGCTGCCGGAGCATTCGCGCGGCCTCGGCCAGCCCGTGGTCACGGACGGCTACGGCAAGCCGTCGAAGCACGAGCGCAACGTGCAGCGGCGCCAGAGCCCGGGCCTGACGCAGACGGCGCAGGCCTCGGTGTCGTTCGCGCCGCTGCAGTCGCTGTTCGGCATCGTCACGCCCAGCGGCCTGCACTTCGAGCGCCACCACCAGGGCTGGTGGGACGTCGATCCCTCGAAGCACCGCCTGATGGTCAACGGCCTCGTGAAGGCGGCCAAGGTGTTCACCGTCGACGAGATCATGCGGCTGCCCTCGGTGTCGCGCTTCCACTTCATCGAGTGCGGCGCCAACACCGGCATGGAGTGGGGCAACGTCGCGGTACCGACCGTGCAGTACACGCACGGCATGCTCTCGTGCAGCGAGTTCACCGGCGTGCCGCTGGTCACGCTGCTGCAGATGGCCGGCGCCGACCTGAAGAAGGGCCGCTTCGCGCTGGCCGAGGGCGCCGACGGTTCGTCGATGACGCGCACCATCCCCATGAGCCTCATCGAGTCCGGCGAGGTGCTCGTCGCCTACGGCCAGAACGGCGAGATGCTGCGCCCGGAAAACGGCTACCCGCTGCGGCTGGTGGTGCCCGGCGTGCAGGGCGTCAGCTGGGTGAAGTACCTGCGCCGCATCGAAGTCGGCGACCAGCCCTGGAACACCAAGGACGAGACGGTCCACTACGTCGACCTCATGCCGGACGGCCAGCACCGCCAGTACACCAGCCTCCAGGAGTGCAAGAGCGTCGTCACCACGCCCTCCGGCGGGCAGGTGCTGCTGGACAAGGGCTTCTACAACATCAGCGGGCTGGCCTGGTCCGGCCGCGGGAAGATCAAGCGCGTGGACGTGTCGGTGGACGGCGGGCGCAACTGGCGCACCGCGCGGCTGGAGTCGCCCGTCCTGAGCAAGTGCCTCACGCGCTTCAACATCGACTGGGCGTGGGACGGCAAGCCCACCATCGTGCAGAGCCGCGCGATGGACGAGACCGGCTACGTGCAGCCCGCCAGCCGCCAGCTGCGCGGCGTGCGCGGCACGCGCTCGATCTACCACAACAACGCGATCCAGTCCTGGCTGGTGCAGGAAAGCGGCGAGGTGAAGAATGTCCAGGTCTCGTGAGCGTTGGCTCCTCGCGCTGCTGGCCGCTGCGGCCCTGGCGGCGCAAGCGCAGGGAACGGGTTCCTTCCCCGGCATCGGCCGCGACGCGACGAAGGCCGAAGTGGCGGCCTGGGACATCGACGTGCGGCCCGACTTCAAGGGCCTGCCCAGGGGATCCGGCTCCGTCGCCAAGGGGCAGGACGTGTGGGAGGCGCGCTGCGCGAGCTGCCACGGCGTCTTCGGCGAATCCAACGAGGTCTTCAACCCGCTCGTGGGCGGCACCACCGACGAAGACATCCGCACCGGCCACGTGGCGAGCCTCAAGCGCACCGACTACCCGGCGCGCACGACGCTGATGAAGGTGGCGACCGTCTCCACGCTGTGGGACTACATCAACCGGGCCATGCCGTGGAACCAGCCCAAGTCGCTGTCGGCCGACGAGGTCTACGCCGTCACGGCCTACCTGCTGAGCCTGGCGCGCATCGTGCCGGACGATTTCGTCCTGAGCGAGCGCAACATCGCCGAAGTGCAGCAGCGCATGCCCAATCGCAACGGCATGACGACCGACCATGCGCTGTGGCCGGGCCCGGAGATCCGCGGCAGCGCGCGCCCCGACGTGGTCGCCACCGCCTGCATGAAGGACTGCCCGGTGGAGGGCAAGGTCCACTCGATGCTGCCGGTGTTCGCCCGCAATGCGCACGGCAACCTGGCGGAACAGAACCGGCCGGTGGGCGCGCAACGCGGCGCCGACACCACGCGCCCCGAAGGCAGTGCGCCGGCGTCGATCGGGAAGGACGTGGCGACCGCGACGGTGAAGCCGGTCGCCACCATGCCGGCCGACCTGCTGCAGAAGAACAGCTGCACCGCCTGCCATGCCACCGACCGCAAGGTCGTCGGCCCGAGCTGGGCCGACGTGGCGAAGAAGCATGCCGGCAAGGGCGAGTACATCGCCGGCAAGATCCGCTCGGGCGGCAGCGGCAGCTGGGGAACGATCCCCATGCCGCCGCAGGCGATCAGCCCCGAGGAAGCCGGAAAGATCGCCGCCTGGCTCGCCGCCGGCGCCGCGCAGTGAGCGATGCGCGCGCTGCGGCTGCCCCATTCCCTGTCCTGACCCATGGAGACCCTAATGATGACAACGAGACGTGATGCGCTGAAGCAGTCGCTGACCCTGGCCGGCCTGCTGGGTGCCACAGGGCTGTTCCCGCAATACGCGTTCGCCGGCTTCAACCGCAACGCCTTCGACGCCAAGACCGTCAACGACACGCTCAAGGCCTACGGCGCATCCGCGCCGGTGGAGAGCAAGGACGTGACGCTGACCGCGCCCGACATCGCGGAGAACGGCGCCGTGGTGCCCATGACCGCGGCGTCCACCCTCCCCGGCGTGAAGCACCTGCTGGTGATGGTGGAGAAGAACCCGAACACGCTGGTGGCGAAGTTCGACGTCAGCGACGCGGTGGAGCCCAGCTTCGCCACGCGGGCCAAGATGGGCCAGACCTCGGACGTGTACGCCGTGGCCATCACGGCCGACGGCAAGGCCTTCTACGCCAAGAAGGAAGTGAAGGTCACGCTGGGCGGCTGCGGCGGCTGAAGCGCGCCATCCGCCCCTCGCGAATACAGACAGAGCAAACAGGAGACTTCCATGGCAGACCCGATGCGCATCCGTGCCCAGGCTTCCGGCGGCAACGCCGTCGTCCGCGTCCTCATGAGCCACGAGATGGAGACCGGCCAGCGCAAGGACAGCGCGGGCAAGGTGATCCCCGCCTGGCACATCACCGAAGTGACGGCCACCCACAACGGCAAGCCGGTGCTCAGCGCCGAGTGGGGCCCGGCGGTGGCGAAGAACCCCTTCCTGCAGTTCACCCTCAAGGGCGCCAAGGCCGGCGACAAGGTGGGCATCACGTGGAAGGACAACCGCGGCGAGACCCGCACCGACGAAGCGACGATCAGCTGAACGCGCCCGCCCAACCGGAGACCCCATCCATGCCCACCAAGCAGTGGCTGGCCGCGTTCGCGCTGGCCGGCATCGCGACCGGCGCCGCCGCGCAGAAGTCGGCGTCGCAGGCCATCGACGAATACCGCGCCATGCTCGCGGACGGCAATCCCGCGGAGCTGTTCGAGGCCAAGGGCGAGGACCTGTGGAAGCGCAGGCGCGGCCCGAAGAACGCGACGCTCGAAGCCTGCGACCTCGGCAAGGGCCCGGGCGTGGTCAAGGGCGCCTTCGTGGAGCTGCCGCGGTACTTCGCCGACACCGGCCGCGTGGAGGACCTGGAGACGCGGCTGGTGAGCTGCATGGAGCGGCTGCAGGGCTTCGAGGGCGAGGCGATCCGCAAGACGCCGTTCGGCAAGGGCGAGATGGCCAACGTGACGGCCTTGGCGACGTGGGTGGCCGCGGAGTCCAAGGGCCTGGCCTTCAACCTGCCGCAGGCACACCCCATGGAGCGCAGCTTCTACGAGGCGGGCAAGCGCCTGTTCTTCATGCGCGGCGGCACGCACGACTTCGCGTGCGCGTCGTGCCATGGCGAGGACGGCAAGCGCATCCGCCTGCAGGACCTGCCGAACCTGACCAGGAACCCGGGCGACGGCGTCGGCTTCGCGGCCTGGCCGGCCTACCGCGTGAGCAACGGACAGATGTGGGGCATGCAGCTGCGCCTGAACGACTGCCTGCGCCAGCAGCGCTTCCCCTACCCGGAATTCGGCGCCGATGCGCTGCTGGCGATCTCGACCTACCTGGGCGTGAACGCCAAGGGGGCGAAGTCCGCCGCGCCGACCATCAAGCGCTGAGGAGCACAGGCATGAACAGCAAGATCATCACCCTCGGCATGCTGGCCGTCGCCGCCGTGGCGGTGGGTTGCAGCGCGCTGCCGGCCGCCGCCCCCGACTACGACGCGCTGGCCGCCCGGATGGTGCGCAGCGCCTTCCGCAGCGAGGGCATCGCGAAGGTCGAACGGGTCACCGAGACCGACGACACGCAGAAGCTCTGCTCCGCCGCCGACGTGGCGGGCAAGCCGCTCGATCCCGCGGTCGCCAAGCGCATCGAGGAGGCCAACCTCAAGACGGTGAAGTGGCCCGCCGACGGCAGGTTCCTCGGCGACTGGAAGCAGGGCGAGCAGATCGCGCAGAGCGGCCGCGGCCTCACCTGGAGCGACGACACGAAGACGCCCAACGGCGGCAACTGCTACAACTGCCACCAGATCGCGCCCGGGGAGATCTCGTTCGGCACCATCGGCCCGAGCCTGTACCACTACGGCAAGCTGCGCGGCGTGAAGGACCCCAACAGCGCCGAGGCGAGGCCCATCGTGGAGTACACCTGGGGCAAGATCTGGAACGCCAAGGCCTACAACGCCTGTTCCAACATGCCGCGCTCGGGCCACATGGGCAACCTCACCGAGCAGCAGATCCGCCACGTGATGGCGCTGCTGCTCGACCCGGCCTCCCCCGTGAACCGATGATGAATCTCTCCAAGCGCGAATTCCTGAACGTCCTCGGCGCCGCTTCGGTGGCGGGCATGGGCCTGGGCCGCTGGTCGGGCGCGGACGCGGCCACCGCGGCCGAGGGCCTGTACGAGCTGCCGCGGTTCGGCAATGTCTCCTTCCTGCACATCACGGACTGCCATGCGCAGCTCAACCCGGTCTACTTCCGCGAGCCGAGCGTGAACCTCGGCGTCGGCGGCATGGCGGGCAAGCTGCCGCACCTGGTGGGCGAGCAGCTGCTGCGCATGGCCAGGGTGCCGGCCGGCAGCGCCGAGGCCCACGCGCTCACCTACCTCGACTTCGAGGCCGCGGCGCAGCGTTACGGCAAGGTGGGCGGCTTCGCGCATCTCGCGACGCTGGTGAAGAAGATGCGCGCCGGCCGGCCCGGTGCCCTGCTGCTCGATGGCGGCGACACCTGGCAGGGCTCCGCCACCGCGCTGTGGACCAAGGGGCAGGACATGGTCGAGGCGGCCAGGCTGCTCGGCGTCGACGTGATGACGGGCCACTGGGAATTCACGCTCGGCATGGACCGCGTCAAGGAGATCGTCGACAAGGAGTTCGCCGGCCGCATCGAATTCGTGGCGCAGAACGTCAAGACCACCGATTTCGGCGATCCCGTGTTCAAGCCCTACGTGCTGCGCGAGGTCAACGGCGTGCCCTGCGCCATCATCGGGCAGGCCTTCCCCTACACGCCGATCGCCAACCCGCGCTACCTGGTCGCGGACTGGGAGTTCGGCATCCAGGAGGCCAACCTGCAAAAGCAGGTGGACGAGGTGCGGGCCAAGGGTGCGCAGGTGGTGGTGATCCTGAGCCACAACGGCATGGACGTGGACCTGAAGCTGGCCAGCCGCATCACGGGCGTCGACGCGATCTTCGGCGGCCACACGCACGACGGCATGCCGGTGGCCTCCGTGGTCGCCAACCGGGGCGGCAAGACGCTGGTGACCAACGCCGGCTCCAACGGCAAGTTCCTCGCCGTCATGGACTTCGACGTCAAGGGCGGCAAGGTGGCGGACTTCCGCTACCGCCTGCTGCCGGTGTTCGCCAACATGCTGCCGGCCGATCCGGCCATGGAGGCGCTGATCCGCCGCATCCGCTCGCCCTACGAGGGCAAGCTGCGCGAACGGCTCGCCGTCACCGAGGGCACGCTGTACCGCCGCGGCAACTTCAACGGCTCGGGCGACCAGCTGCTGCTGGACGCGCTGATGGACGTGCAGGGCGCCGAGATCGCGTTCTCGCCCGGCTTCCGCTGGGGCACCACGCTGCTGCCGGGGCAGGACATCACGCGCGAGTGGCTGATGGACATGACCGCCACCACCTATTCGTACGCGACGGTGAGTTCCATGAGCGGCGCGACGATCAAGACGGTGCTGGAGGATGTCGCCGACAACCTGTTCAACCCCGATCCGTATTACCAGCAGGGCGGCGACATGGTGCGCGTGGGCGGGCTGCGCTACGCGATCGACCCGTCCGCGCCGGCGGGCAAGCGCATCACCGACATGCGCCTGGGCGGCAAGCCGCTCGAGGCCTCGCGCACCTACAAGGTAGCGGGCTGGGCGCCGGTGGCCGAGGAGGCCGCGCGGGCGGGCAACAAGCCCGTGTGGGAACTGGTCGAGGGCTGGCTGAAGGCACGCGGCGGCAAGGTCGCGGCGCGGCAGGTGAACGTGCCGGTGATCAGCGGGGCATGACCGAAGGCGCGCTGGCGACGCTCACGTGGCAGGTGCTGGGCGCCGCCTTCCTGCTGTCCGCCGCGCTCGGCGCGCTCGTGCAGGCCACGGGTTTCTGCACCATGGGCGCGGTGAGCGACGCCGTGATCCTCGGCCGCTGGACGCGCATGCGGCAGTGGATGCTCGCGGCGGCGGTGGCCACGCTGGGCTTCGCAGCCCTCTCCGCCAGCGGGGTGCTGACGCCGGCGCAGACGCTCTACGCGACGCCGCGCTGGCTGTGGCTCTCCGCGCTGGTCGGCGGGGCGGTCTTCGGCCTGGGCATGGTGCTCGCGTCGGGCTGCATCAGCCGCAACCTGGTGCGGCTGGGCGCGGGCAACCTCAAGTCGCTGGTGGTCGCGCTCGTCACCGGCGTCGCCGCCTTCGCCACGCTGAAGGGATTGACGGCGGTCTGGCGCGTCGCCACCGTGGACCGCGTGGCGGCCGACCTGGTCACCAATGCCGATCTCGCGAGCGTGCTGGCGCGTGCGAGCGGGATGGCGCCGGCAACGGCGGCCGTGGCGGCGGCCCTTGCCGTCGGCGCGCCGCTGCTGCTGTGGGCACTCTCCTCGCAGGAAGCGCGCACTGGGCGCAGCCTCGCGGCGGGGCTGGGGGTCGGGCTGCTCGTGCTCGCGATGTGGGGCGTCACCGGCCACCTGGGGCACCTGGGCGAGCACCCCGAGACGCTGCAGGAAAGCTGGCTGGCGACGAACTCCACCCGCGCGGAGGCTTTCAGCTTCGCCGCGCCCGCGGCCTACCTGCTGGACTGGGTGCTGTTCTTCAGCGATGCCTCCAAGCGCACCACCGTCGGCATCGTCTCCGTGCCGGGCGTGATCCTCGGCTCCGCCGCGGTGGCGCTGGCCAGCGGCACGTTCCGCTGGGAGGGCTTCGCCGACACCGCCGACCTGGGGCACCACCTCGTCGGCGCGACGCTCATGGGCATCGGCGGCGTGATGGCGATGGGCTGCAGCATCGGCCAGGGCGTGACGGGGCTTTCGACGCTGAGCCTCACCAGCCTCGTGGCCCTGCCGGCGATGCTGGCGGGCGCCACCGCGGGCGTGAAGTACCAGGCCTGGCGCGTCGAGCGCATGGCCTGAGCGGCGGCGCGCCGTTCACGCGCGGCGGCGCGCGCGGCCCGCGAAGGCGCGGCGGCGCTCCGCCTCCTGCGCGAAGTGGCGATCGAGCTGGTCGCACACCAGGTCGCACAGGCGGTACACGCTGTCGTTGGCGAAGCGGTAGTAGGCGCTGGTGCCGCGCTGCGTCTTCGCCACCAGGCCGCTGTGCGCCAGCACCGCGAGGTGCTTGGACACGTTGGCCTGCGTGCACCCCGTGGCGGCGGTGAGCTCGCCCACGTTGCGCTCGCCCTCGCGCAGGTGATTCAGGATCTTCAGCCGCATCGGCACCGCCAGCGCGGCGAAATACTGCGCCACCAGCGCGAGCGCGTCGTCATCCAGGTTCTTCATGCTGCTTCCTGCCTGTCCGAATTCTGACATGGTGGCCTTGCTTCAATAACTATATGGCTATGAATATGATGCGCGTCAAGGATTCCGACCGGGCTCGCGCCTACGTTGGGGGTCGAAAGGGGTCCGCAATGTCACCTCGCTACCTTGCAGCCTGCTTCGTGGCTGCCTTTCTTGCAGCGGCCGCCGTCCATGGCGCCGCACCGGCCGCCCCGGGCGGCAAACCGGCCGGCATGCATTCGCGCTTCAAGGCGCTGCAGCAGGACTTCCAGACCGGGCCGGAAGTCACCAAGGCCTGCCTCGCGTGCCACAAGGGCGCGGCCAGGCAGATCCACCAGACCCAGCACTGGAAATGGGAGTACGTCAACCCGGCGGGCCAGGTGCTCGGCAAGCGCCACGTCGTCAACAACTTCTGCACCTCCACGGCGACCAACCTGTCCGGTTGCGCCTCCTGCCACATCGGCTACGGGATGAAGGACGCCTCGTTCGACTTCAACTCGGAGGAGAAGGTCGACTGCCTCGCCTGCCACGACACGACCGGGAAGTACACGAAGGCTTCCGGCCTGGCGGGCAACGTCTTCGCGAAGGACATGGAGGTGCCGCCCGGGTCCGGCAAGATCGTCAAGGGCCTCGACCTCAGGCGCATCGCGCAGTCGGTGGGGCGGACCAGCCGCACCAGCTGCGGCAGCTGCCACTTCTTCGGCGGCGGCGGCGACGGCGTCAAGCACGGCGACATCGATTCGTCGCTCGACGCGCCGGACGCGGCGCTCGACGTCCACATGGACGCCAAGGGCCTGAACTTCCGCTGCACCACCTGCCACCGCACGCTCAACCACGAAGTGCCGGGCACGCGCTACGGCCCCATGAACGTCACCTTCGGCTGCGACACCTGCCACAGCAGCGCCCCGCACGCAGACAAGGACATCAACCGGCACGACAAGTTCATGGCCTGCCAGACCTGCCACATCCCGGCGTTCGCGCGCGGCGGCATCCCCACCAAGATGGTGTGGGACTGGTCCACCGCCGGCCAGCGCGGCCCCGACGGCAAGCCGATGATCAAGCGCGACGCCAACGGCTACGAGTCGTACAGCACCATCAAGGGCAGCTTCGTCTTCGAGGAGAACGTCGTTCCCGCCTACGCGTGGTTCAACGGCACGATCCGGCACCAGACGCCCGGCGAGCGCATCGACCCGGGCAAGGGGCCCGTGGCGATCAACTGGTTCGAAGGCTCGGCCAAGGACGGCAAGTCGAAGATCTGGCCGATCAAGGTCTTCCGTGCGAAGCAGGCGTGGGACCCGGTGAACCGGACGCTGGCGATCACCCACCTGGCCGGCAACGACGACACGGCGTACTGGAAGAACCTCGACTGGACCAAGGCGGTGGCCACCGGCATGGCCGCGGTCAAGCAGCCCTTCTCCGGCCAGGTCGCCTTCGTCGACACCGTCAGCATGTGGCCGATCACGCACATGGTCGCACCGAAGGCCAAGGCCCTGGGCTGCGACGACTGCCACGCGAAGAACGGCCGCATGAAGGACGTGCCGGGCGTCGATCCCGAGTAGCAGCAACACGGGGAGCGCGCCCGCACGACGGGCGCGCACCGCACCGAGGAGGAGGAGCGAGCGCCGCGCATGCGCGCCGGCGCCGGCGGGGACCCGCGTGTTCGCAAACAAGGAGAACGAGATGAGACGGAGAAAGCTGTCCGGTGTCATGGCCGCGGTGGTGGTGCTGCTGGCACCGCTCGCGGCGGCAGCAGCCGACGAGGACGTGCTGAGGAGGATCGAGGCGCTGTCGCGCGAGATCGAGCAACTGAAGTCGCAGGTGCGCGCCAACGAGGACAAGGCGGCGCGCAGCGAGGCCGACACCCGGGCCGCGGCCCGGAAGGCGCAGGAGCGAGCGCTGGACCGGTGGCTGACCATCGGCGGCGACTACCGCTTCCGCGTGGACAGCCTGCGCGGCGAGACCCGGCCCTTCACCGACGCGGCCGCGACCTTCGCCAACGCGCAGAACCGGCTGCAGGCGGAATTCTTCGCCAACCCGAACCCGGCCACCGGCGGCGCGCTGACGGGCCTCATGCAGTTCGCCCAGGGCATGAACGCCGTGCGGACCTACTCCGACGCGCTGGCCTTCCTCGGCGCGAACGGCGCCATGGCTCAGGGCCTGGGCAACTTCGCCGTGCCGGTGGCGGCGTACAAGCCGCGCAACGACACCCTCTACACCAACCGGCTGCGGCTGGACCTGCACGCCAAGGCGACGCAGGACGTGAGCGTCACCACGCGCCTGGCCATGTACAAGACCTTCGGCGCGCAGGACGACGACGCCGTCACCAACAGCGGCGCCGCGCCCTTCTTCGCCGACCGCGTCGGCGTGTTCGACGGCACGGTGGGCCACGTGCCCTCCAGCGGCACGGTGGCGGTGGACCGCGCGTACGCCACCTGGAGCAACATCACGGGCCGCGACATCTGGTTCTCGGTCGGCCGGCGGCCGTCCACCAACGGCGCGCCGAGCAACCTGAAGCTCAACGAGCCGCGCCCCGGCAACGGCGGCACGCCCTCCCTGCTGGTGGACTACGCGTTCGACGGCATGACGCTCGGCTACGCGCCCGACGTCGACGGCTTCCCCGGCGCCTACGGCAAGATCTGCTACGGCCGCGGCTTCGAGAGCGGTTTCCGGCACACGCCCGCCAACTCGCTGCAGGACACCGACATGTTCGGCTTCTCGGTGGTGCCGATCGACACCGACAAGCTGCGCGTGTGGACGCAGTGGAACCGCGGCTTCCACATCTTCGACGCCCCGAAGATGAGCGGAACCTTCTTCGGCGAGACGGCGCCGCGGGCGGACCTGGGCGACATCGACTGGTTCGGCCTGGGCGCGATGAGCACGCTCAAGAATGTCGGCCCGGGCAACCTGAACCTGTTCGCCGACGCGGCCGTGAGCGTGACCCATCCGAGCAACAACGTGTCGTCGCAGTTCGGCTTCCAGGGCCTGCTCTCGGGCGGCTTCTTCGCGCCGGAGGCACCGACGAGCAAGACGGGCACCGCGATCGCGGTGGGCCTGCGCTACGACCTGCCCTCGCGCACCAAGATCGGCTTCGAATACAACCGCGGCTCGAAGAACTGGATCACCTTCGCGCCCGCGGCCGACGACGTGTGGACCGCCAAGGCGGGCGCGCGCGGCAACGTGTACGAGCTCTACGTGATCCAGGAGTTCGGCGGCAAGGCCGTGTCGTCGTTCGGCTCCAAGGCCTTCTTCAAGCTCGGCGCCCAGTACTACGACTTCAAGTACACGGGCAGCAACAACTGGGTGGGCGCGCCGGTGCGCATCTCCGACGTCAACGGCCAGTTCAGCGCGCTCACGCCGCTGAAGAAGGCGTGGGACATCTACGGCACGTTCGAGGTCAAGTTCTGAAAGGAGTCGGCATCATGGGCAGGAAACTCTATTCCGCGGTTCTGGTGGTGCTCGCCTGCGCGTGGCAGGGGGCCATGGCGCAGGACGTGACGGTGGTGGGCCCGGTGACGCGCATCGTGCTCGCGCCCGACGGCCAGTCCGCCGTCGCGACGCTGAAGGACGTGCGCTCGGGCGAGGAGGTGAAGATCGACATCAGCGACGAACTCACGCTCGACAAGTTCAAGGACAAGCGCATCGTCGAGGGCGACGAGATCCGCTCGCGCTTCGAGAAGAAGGAGGGCGGCAACGCCAGCAAGTCGTTCCGCAAGACGGCCGGGTGCTGAGGGCGCCGGGGGCCGGCGCCCCGATCCGGCGCCGGCCCCCGCAGGCCGCACTACCCGCATGGGCTATGCCCCACCCCCCTTCACGGTAATGGACGCCCCGCGGCCGTTGCCGTCTCATACGTCCCCAGTGGCCCGCCGGCGTTGGCACCGGCACGGGCCCGCGAGGAGACGTGCATGCATTTCGACAAGGAATTCGACGCATCCGGCCTGAGCTGCCCGATGCCCATCGTCAAGACGAAGAAGGCGCTCTCCGCGATGAGCGCCGGCCAGGTGCTGCGCGTGATCGCCACCGACCCGGGCTCGGTCTGCGACATGGCCGCCTTCGCCGAGGAGACGGGCAACCCGCTGCTCTCCTCGGGACAGGAGAACAGCCGGTACGTGTTCTTCCTTCGCAAGGGCTGAACCATGGCCAAGAAGATGGCGATCATCGCCACCAAGGGGGCCCTGGACATGGCCTACCCGCCGCTGATCCTGGCGTCCACCGCGGCGTCCCTCGGCTGGGAGGTCAAGGTGTTCTTCACCTTCTACGGGCTGCAGCTGCTGCGCAAGGATCTGAGCGACATCGCGATCAGCCCGCTCGCCAACCCCGCCATGCCCATGCCGGTGCCCATGCCCGTGATGGTCTCCATGCTGCCCGGGATGGAGGCGATGGCCACCAGCATGATGAAGTCCAAGATCAAGAAGAAGGGGGTGGCCTCCCTGGAGGAGCTGCGCTCGGCCTGCATCGAGACCGAGGTCGGCTTCATCGCCTGCCAGATGACGGTGGACCTGTTCGAGTTCTCGCGCGACCAGTTCATCGACGGCATCGAATACGGCGGCGCCGCGACTTTCCTGAAGTTCGCCGGCGATACCGACGTCTGCCTTTTCATCTGAGATGGGCGCCACCCCCGCACTGCTGGTCGTCACCGGCGGCTTCCTGCTGGCCTTCGTGTTCGGCCTGGCGGCCGCACGAACCAACTTCTGCACCATGGGCGCGCTGTCGGACATCGTGAACATGGGCTCGTGGACGCGCATGCGCACCTGGATGCTGGCGGCGGCCGTCGCCGTCCTGGGCACCGCGCTGCTGTCCTTCCTGGGTTATGTCGATCTCGCCAAGTCGGTGCAGCAGCGGCCCATGCTGCCCTGGCTGTCGCTGCTGGTGGGCGGGGTGCTGTTCGGCGTCGGCATGACGATCGCCGGCGGCTGCGCCAACCGCAACCTGGTGCGCCTGGGCGGCGGCAGCGTGCGCTCGCTGGTGGTGCTGGTGTTCCTGGCGATCGCCTCCTACATGACGCTCAAGGGCCTGTTCGCGCAGTGGCGCGCGAGCTGGCTCGACCCGGTGCGCATCGACCTCGCCGCCCTCGGCTGGAGCGACGGCAGCCTGGCCACGGCGGTCGCCCGGGCCACCGGACTGGCGCCCGGGCTGGCGGTGCCGCTGACGGTCGCGGCGGTGGCCGCGGGCCTGTTCGCGTTCGCGTTCAAGGACCAGCGCTTTCGCGGCAACTCACGCCAGGTGGCGGGGGCCGTGGTCATGGGCGCCGTGGTGGCGGCGGGCTGGTACGTCACCGGCTTCCTGGGCTTCGGCGAGAACCCCGAGACGCTGGAAACCGTGTACTTCGCCACCAACAGCCGCACCCTCGAGTCGCTCAGCTTCGTCGGCCCGCTCGCCTATTCGCTGGAACTGCTGCTGCTGTGGACCGACAAGTCGCTGCACCTGAGCTTCGGCATCGCCGCGGTGCTGGGCACGATCGCGGGCTCCGCCGTGCATGCGCTCGCCACCGGGACGTTCCGGTGGGAAGGCTTCGCATCGCTGGCGGACCTGCGGCAACAACTGGTGGGGGGAGTGCTGATGGGAGCCGGCGGCGTCACGGCCGCCGGCTGCACCATCGGCCAGGGCCTGTCGGGCGTGTCCACGCTGGCCATCGGCTCCTTCATCGCGGTGGCCGGCATCGTCGTGGGCGGCGTGGCCACGCTCAAGGTGCTGGCGTGGCGGGAGGAACGCTCGCCCGAGCTGGGGGCCACCGCCGCGACCTGAGCCGGACCCGGCTCAGAGATAGCTCCTGGTCAGGCGGCGGCGCCCCGGCACCGCCTTCTGGATCACCAGCCCGCGCACCGTCGACAGGTCCGCGATCGCGAGTTCCGGGGCGGTGCTGCAGGCCGGCGGATTCAGCACGCGCAGCAGCCAGCCGCCGTCGCGCCGCACCAGCTGGCGCAGCATCCACGCGCCGTCCGGGCACGCCAGCACGAAGCAGCCGTCCTTCAGCGCGCCGTCGGGCTCGACGACGATGATGTCGCCCTCGCGGAACTCCGGCAGCATGTCCTCGCCCAGCACGCGCAGCGCGAAGGACTCGCCGCCGCTGCAACCGCTGTCCTCCTGCGGGTGCGGATCGGGCCGGCCGCTGCTGCTCATGCCAGGGCCTCGCCGTGGATCTGCGCCAGCGGCACGCCGGCGTCCGCCAGCTGTCCGGCCACGGTGTCGACGAAGGCCGCCGGCCCGGCCACGTAGAACGCGCAATCGAGGTGGAACAGGTCGGCCTGCATCGCGCGCACCACCTGCCGCGCGCCGGCCGCCGCATCGGCGTCGCTGAACAGGCTGTACTCGAACGGGTCGAGCGCCTCCGACCACGCGCGGCACTGGTTCGCGAGGAAGTGGCCATCGCTGCGCGTGGCCAGCCAGAAGAGCGTCAGCGAGGGCGCGGCGTCCAGCGACAGCGCGTGCTCGATCAGGCTCCTGACCGGCGCGAAGCCCTCGTCGCAGGCCACGAACACCAGCGGCTGCGCGGCCTCGCGCAGCGTGAAGTCGCCGTGCGGCCCCCACACCGTGAGGGCCTCGCCGGGGCGCACGGCGCCACCGAAGAGGCGCGTCGCCACCGGGTCCTCGGCGTCGCGCCGGATGAAGAACTGCAGGTTGCGGTCGTCGCACGGGCAGCTGGCGATCGGGTAGCGGGACTGCGCGCCCTCGCCCTCGCCCTCGGCCAGCGCCAGGGTGAGCGACTGGCCGGCCAGGAAGCGCAGGCGCCGGCTGCGCGGCGTCTGCACGTGCAGCAGCAGCGTGTCGGGCGCCAGCGGCCGCAGGGCGCGCACGGTCACGGTGATCTGCTGCTGCGGGATGTCCGCCGGCCCGGCCGCCTCCAGCGTCTCGATCGTCAGCTCGCTGCTGGCGGCGGTGTGCGCGCAGGCCAGCACGTAGCCCTGCGCCTTCTCCGCCTCGGACAGCGGATAGTCGCTGGGGGCGCAACGCGCCACCTCGCCGGCCGTGACGCGCACCTTGCACATGCCGCAGCTGCCGTTGCCGCAGCCGTAGTTCAGGTGCAGGCCCGCGCGCAGGCCCGCCTGCAGCAGGCTGTAGCGCCCCTCCACCGTGAACTGGTGGCCGCTCGGGCGCACGGTGACCTGCGCCGACATCACCTTGAGCACGTCGTCCATCACATGCAGTGCATCCACGGGTTCGGTGGCGAGCACGCGCGCCAGCCCGCTGGCCAGCTCGCGTTCGAGCAGGACGAGGCGCGGGTCATCGCCGCCCGCCTCGCGCTGCTGCTGCCGGATGGTTTCGCGCAGCGACACCAGCAGCGCGTGATAGCGCTGCAGGTGGCGCTGCACGTCCGCCAGTTCCTGGCCTTGCTGGAACACCCGCTGCGCCAGCACCTCCTGGCTGGGCAGCAGGCGCTCGCGCACCCGCCGGCCGAAGGACTCCTCGCGGATGCGGGCGACCCGCTCCGCCAGGCCGGCCCCTTCCAGTTGCAGCTGCGGATAGAAGGCCAGCAGCGACGCCGTCGACACGAGGCCTTCGTTCTCCTCGATCTCGCCGGCGCGCACGCGCTGCTGCAGCGCCGCGCGCGGAACGCCGGCCAGCTGCGCCGCGCGCCAGATGCTCACCCATTGGGCCACGGGGCCTCCCCGGCGCGATCGAGGAAACGCGCGCGCAGCACCAGGCGCGGCCGCGCCGGGTCGTCGACGAAGGCGCTGCGGTCGTGCAGCACGTTGTGGCCCACCATCCCCATCCCCGCCTGCAGGCGCACGCGCCAGATCCAGGGCGAGTCCGCCAGCAGTTGCTGCAGCTGCGCCACCGCCTCGCGCGTGGCGGCGTCGTCCTTCCACGCGATCGAGCGCGTGCGCGCCGTGTAGCGCATGTGCAGGCAGCCATCCTCGTCGAGCGAGAACACGGGGCCGGATTGGGCGGCGCGGGCGATCCCGGCCTCGTCGGTGCGCTGCGGGATCGTCATCGCGTCGGGCTGCATGAGGGCCTGCACCAGCCGCGGCGAGCGCTCGCGCAGCGCGATGTAGGCCAGCTCGGGGTCGAGCAGCCGGTTCTCGCCGCCGGAGCGGGCCGGCCGCACGCAGTGCAGCACCATGCCGCGGATGCGGCGCTGTTCGGGATGGTAGTAGCCGTCGGTGTGCCAGCCGATCGCGCGGTCGGTGTACGGGATGAAGCCGCCGGGGCCGTCGCTGGCGGCGCGCACGGCGATGCGGGAGATCCCGTCCTCGCCCGCCAGCCAGTTGGCGTCCAGGCGGTGCAGCCCGAGCTGCGCGCCCAGCCGCCGGGGCAGGGCGCCGTCGTCGGTGCGCAGCAGCAGGCGGTAGAAGGCGAAGCCGGCGCGGCCGATCGCGCGCAGCAGCGCCGCGCGCTCGCCGCTGGTGAGGTCGCCGGGGTCGGCCACCGGAACGACCAGTTCCTCGATGCGGCGCGGCCGGCGCGCGAGCTTCGCGTCGCGCCAGTGGCGGTAGGCCGCGTCGTCGGCGAGGTCGAAGGAGCTGCGGGGGCGGGACAGGACGGCGTCCATGGCCTCAGTCGCCGCTGAGCGCTTCGCGCCGCGCGCGCCGCGGCGGCGGCGCGAACAGCTCGCGCAGCGAACGCTGCAGCATCGCCACCGACTCGGGCGCCTCGCACGCGATCACCTGCTCGCGGATCCAGCGCCGGTCGTGCGGCGGCACCGTCGCCTCGAGCCGGTGGCCCAGGTAGCGCAGGAAGGCAAAGTCGGGCGCGAAGCCCGCGACCTCGTCCCGCCCCTGGGGGTCGGCACCGAACTCGGCGTAGTGGCCGGCCAGTTCGTTGACCAGGTCGATGAGGCGCTCGCCGTGCGAGGGCGTGCCTTCGGTGGCCGGGCCGAGCAGGTCGTCCTGGCTGTCCTGCAGGATGCGCGCGAGGTGGTGCACCATCGCGACGGTGAATTCCGCGCGCTGCGGCGCCGGCAGCCGCGCGTGCGCGATGCGGTCCGCGATCGCCGCCAGGAACGCGAGCACCTCGCGCAGGAAGGCGAAGTAGGGCGCACCGGTCTCGACCTCGTAGCCGGCATGGCGCGTGCGGTCCAGCGTGTGCCGGGCGATGCGCCAGACGATGAAGGCCGCCGCGCCCGCCTGCTGCTGCGGGCCGCGGCTGTCGCCGTGGCGGAACCACTGCGTCTTCAGGCGGGGCGTGGCGGGCGTGGGGAGCGTCATGGCAAGGCCTCAGTAGCCGCCCTTGCCGAGGGGCTGCGGCAGGCCCGCGACCTTGGCCCCCTGCTTGGCCGGGCCGGTGGGGAACAGGTCGTACAGCGACTTGCTGTCGCAGCCGGGCAGGATCTCGCCCATGCCCTTGAGCAGGTTGCGGAAGTTGGGCGTGTGGCCATGCTCGCGGTACTGCTCGCGCAGGTAGCGCACCACGCTCCAGTGGCGATCGGTGAGCGCGAGCCCTTCGGCGGCGGCGATCGCGTCCACCACCTCGTCGCGGTAGTCGGGCTCCAGCAGGAAGCCCTGATCGTCGGTTTCGAGTTGTTCGCCGTTGACGACGTAGGCCATGCACCTTTCTCCTTTCTTGCGGCGGGTCAGGCCGGCGCGCCCACGGCGGCGGCCGACCGGTGGGGAACGAACAGGCCGCAACCGAGCAGGCGGTGCGGGCCGAGGCCGGCCTGCAGCACCCGCAGCGACTGCTCGCGCGCGAGGCCGGCCAGCATCACGCTGCAGCCCGCCAGCAACCCGCCCTCGAGGGACTGCCAGCGGCCGCAGATCGGTGGGGCCGCGACGTCGAGCGCGGCCAGCTCCTTGCGCAGGCGCGCGTCCACGCTGGTTTCGTCGGCGTCGCCCGTGACCACCAGGGGTGCGTACAGGGTGCCGTAGGCCAGCAGCTCGCGCGCGCGCGATTGCGCGGCGCACAGCCGGTATTCGCCCAGCTGCAGTTCGGCGCCCGTGAGTGCCAGCGCCGCCTCGGCCCGGGCCCGGGGCAGCCGCAGCACCAGCCGCGTGCGCGGCGACACGAGCAGTTCGCCGTCCCCGCCAACCACGAGCTTCAGGCGGTGCACCCCGGCGCCGGCCGTGTCGGCCAGCCACGGCAGCACGCGCTGCAGCGCCTCGCACAGCCGCAGCCGGTAGTCCCGGGGCACCACGCGGCCTTCCAGCGCGAACGCGAGCTCGATCATGTCGTGGTCCATCGCGCGCTCACCCGGCCGCCTGCGCCTGGGCCCACGCCAGCAGCGCCTCGCCCCAGGCCCGGGCGGTGGCGGGATCGACGTCGAAGACGGTGAAGCGGCTTTGCTCGCGGATGCGGGTGCGCAGCAGGCTCATGCCGCCGCCCTCGAAGTCGAGCTGCTGCAGTTCGATCTCCTGCCCGCCCAGGGGCACGCGCAGCTTGGCGAGGGATTGGATGCGCGTCATGGCAAGGCTTGGCTCCTGCCGGCATTGAGCCTGCACCCCGGCGGCAGCGTCCATACCCGCGGCGGGGGGCCCCGGCTACGCCATCCGGGTAGTGGCAGCCTGCCAACCAGAGGGATGGCGCGGGGGCCACGGCGCGCGGACCATTCGCCGCAGCGGGTCGCACCCGCAGGAGACAAGCCGATGGCCAAGAAGATGCACGACACGCCGATGCTCGACGAGCTCGAGTCCGGACCGTGGCCCAGTTTCGTCACCGGGCTCAAGCGCCTGGCGCAGGACAAGGACTATGTGGTCGACCTGCTGGGCACGCTGGAGACTTCGTACCGCACGAAGAAGGGCTACTGGAAGGGCGGCACGGTGGGCGTGTTCGGCTACGGCGGCGGCGTGATCCCGCGCTTCACCGAACTGAAGGACGAGAACGACAAGCCGGTCTACCCGGACGCGGCCGAACTGCACACGCTGCGCGTGCAGCCGCCCCCGGGCATGCACTACACCACCGACGTGCTGCGCAAGATGTGCGACATCTGGGAGCGGCACGGCACCGGCCTGATCGCCTTCCACGGCCAGTCCGGCGACATCATGTTCCAGGGCGCGAAGACCGAGAAGGTGCAGGAAGCCTTCGACGAGCTCAACGAACTGGGCTTCGACCTCGGCGGCGCGGGCCCCGCCGTGCGCACCTCCATGAGCTGCGTCGGCGCGGCGCGCTGCGAGCAGAGCTGCTACGACGAGGCGCGCGCCCACCGGCAGGTGATCAACACCTTCACCGACGACATCCACCGCCCGGCGCTGCCCTACAAGTTCAAGTTCAAGTTCTCGGGCTGCCCGAACGACTGCATGAACTCGATCCAGCGCTCCGACATGGCGGTGATCGGCACCTGGCGCGACAACATCCGCACCGACGAGGCGCTGGCGCGCAAGTGGTTCGACAAGCACGGCATGAACGAGCTGGTCAACGACGTGGTCACCCGCTGCCCGACCAAGGCGATCATGCTCAAGGAGGTCAAGGACGTGCGCTGCGGCCCGAAGATCTCCAGCGTGCAGGTGAGCGACACGCATGCGCTGGAGATCGACAACGGCGACTGCGTGCGCTGCATGCACTGCATCAACGTCATGACCGGCGCGCTGGCGCACGGCACCGACACCGGCGCCACCATCCTGGTGGGCGGCAAGCGCACGCTGAAGATCGGCGACCTGATGGGCACCGTGGTCGTGCCCTTCCTGCCACTGAAGACCGACGAAGACTACGAGGCCCTGGTCGACCTCGGCCAGCGGGTGATCGACTTCTTCGCCGAGAACGCGCTGGAGCACGAGCGCACCGGCGAGATGATCGAGCGCATCGGCCTGGTCAACTTCCTCGAAGGCGTGGGCGTGGAGATCGATCCCCACATGGTGGCCGCCCCGCGCACCAACCCCTACGTGCGCACCGACGGCTGGGACGAGGAAGTGGCGAAGATCAACGCGAAGAAGGCGGGCTGACATGGCACATCGCACCCCGATCGAGAGCGGCTGCCCCGACAACAAGCCCTTCCTGCATCCGGCCCTGGCGAAGAACTACGGCAACTGGAAGTACCACGACCGGCCGCGCCCCGGCGTGCTGCACCACGTGGCCAACGGCGGCGACGAGGTGTGGACGGTGCGTGCCGGCACGCAGCGCCAGATGGACGTGTACACCATCCGCAAGCTGTGCGACATCGCCGACACCTACGCGGACGGCCACGTGCGCTTCACCATCCGCTCGAACATCGAGTTCATGGTGAGCGATCCGGCCAAGGTCGCGCCCCTGGTCGAGGCGCTCACGAGCAGCGGCTTCCCGGTCGGCGGCACGGGCAACTCGGTGTCGATGATCGCCCACACCCAGGGCTGGCTGCACTGCGACATCCCCGGCACGGACGCCTCGGGCGCCGTCAAGGCGCTGATGGACGAACTGCACGCCGAGTTCATCCGCGAGGAGATGCCCAACCGGGTGCACATGTCCACCTCGTGCTGCGAGATCAACTGCGGCGGGCAGGCCGACATCGCGATCATCGTGCAGCACACCAAGCCGCCGAAGATCAACCACGACCTGGTGGCCAACGTCTGCGAGCGGCCGGCGGTGGTGGCGCGCTGCCCGGTGGCGGCGATCCGGCCGGCGCTGGTCAACGGCAAGCCCTCGCTGGAGGTGGACGAGAAGAAGTGCATCTGCTGCGGCGCCTGCTATCCGCCGTGCCCGCCGATGCAGATCAACGATCCCGAGCATTCCAAGCTCGCGATCTGGGTGGGCGGCAAGAACTCCAACGCCCGCGGCAAGCCCACCTTCATGAAGATGGTGGCCTCGGGCCTGCCGAACAACCCGCCGCGCTGGCCGGAGGTTTCGGCCATGGTGAAGAAGATCCTCTACACCTACAAGGAGGACGCGCGCCCGTGGGAGCGCCTGTCCGACTGGGTCGAGCGCATCGGCTGGCCGCGCTTCTTCGAGAAGTGCGACCTGCCCTTCACCAAGTACCTGATCGACGACTGGCGCGGCGCCCGCGCCAACCTCAACGCGTCGGCGCACATCCGCTTCTGAAGGGCCGCGATGAAGTTTTCCCTGCTGGTCAGCGAAGGACCGTACACCCACCAGGCGGCGGACACGGCGTGGCAGTTCGCCAGTGCCGCGATCGCCCGCGGACACGAGGTCAAGCGCGTGTTCTTCTACCACGACGGCGTCTACAACGCCTCGAAGCTCACCGAGCCGCCGCAGGACGACCGCCACATCGTCAACCGCTGGTCGAAGCTGGCGGCGGACCACCAGGTCGACCTGGTGGTGTGCGTGGCGGCGGCGCTGCGGCGCGGGATCAAGGATGAAGTGCTGGCACCGGGCTTTCGCATCTCGGGCCTGGGGCAGCTGGTGGATGCCGGCATCAAGAGCGACCGGCTGGTCACCTTCGGAGACTAGTCATGAAGCCCCCACGCTCACTTTGTTCGCTGCCCCCCGAGGGGGCGCAGGCCTCCCTTGGGGCGGCCCGGCGGGAGGCCCGATGAAGAAATTCATGTTCGTCAACCGCAAGGCGCCCTACGGCACCGTCTACGCGCTGGAAAGCCTGGAGGTGGTGCTGATCGCCGCCACCTTCGACCAGGACTGCAGCCTGGTGTTCCTCGACGACGGCGTGTACCAGCTCGCCAAGGGGCAGAACACCAAGGGCATCGGCCTGAAGAACTTCTCGCCCACCTTCCGGGCGCTGGACGACTACGACATCGACAAGCTGTACGTCGAGCGCGAGTCGCTCGAAGCACGTGGCCTCGACGAGGACGACCTGATGGTCCCGGTGGCCGTGCTCTCGGCCGCGGAACTGGGCGAGCTGATGGCGTCGCAGGACGTGGTTCTTTCCTTCTGAGGTGCCCATGCTGCACATCGTCAACAAGTCCCCGGAGCAGGCCCGTTCGCTGCAAAGCTGCCTGCGCGTGGCGCGTCCCGGCGACGTGCTGCTGCTGATCGAGGACGCGGTGTACGCCGCGACCGCGCCCGGCGCGATGGCCTGCGGCCTGGACCAGGCGCTGCGGCGCCTGCAGGTGCGCGTCCTGCTGCCCGACCTGGAGGCGCGCGGCATGGCGGCGCGTCGCATCGCCGGCATCGAGCCGACCGACTACGGCGGCTTCGTCGACCTCGTCGCCGCCCACCCCGCCCACCAATCCTGGCTTTGACGAACAGAGGAGCAAGCATGGCCATCGAAATCAACGGCACCACCTACGAGACCGACGAGGAGGGCTACCTGGTCAACCTCGCCGACTGGAACGAGCAACTGGCCGACATCATCGCGAAGACGGAGAACGTCGACATGACGCCCAACCACTGGGAAGTCGTGACCTTCCTGCGCGATTACTACAACGAATACCAGATCGCCCCGGCGGTGCGCGTGCTGACCAAGGCGATCGGCAAGCAGCTCGGCCCGGAAAAGGGCAACAGCAAGTACCTGTACGAGCTGTTCCCCTACGGCCCGGCCAAGCAGGCCTGCAAGATCGCGGGCCTGCCCAAGCCCACCGGCTGCGTCTGAACCCGGCACCGCGCCAGCGAAGCCATCGGCCATGAACGCCCTCGCCGCCGTCTACGCGGCCCTGCTGTACCTCTCGGCGGCGACGCTGGTGCTGGGCGTGGCACTGAAGCTGCGCTCGTACCTGCGCACGCCGGTGCCGCTGAAGATCCCCACCACGCCGGCCCCGACCACGCGTGGCGGCGTCGCGTTGCGGCTGTTGCGCGAAGTGGTGTTCTTCGAGAGCCTGTTCCGCGCCAGCAAGTGGACCTGGATCTTCGGCTGGACCTTCCACGCGGCCCTCTTCGTGGTGCTGCTGCGCCACCTGCGCTACTTCCAGCAGCCGGTGTGGGCGCCCGTGGCGATGGTGCAGTCCGTGGGCGCCTATGCCGGCTTCGCGCTGGTGGCCGGCCTGGCGGGCCTGTGGGCGCGGCGCTGGCTGGTCGACCGCGTGCGCTACATCTCCACGCCGTCCGACCACCTGCACCTCGCGCTGCTGCTGGCCATCGGCGCCACCGGCCTGTCGCTGCGCTTCTTCCGCCACACCGACATCGTCGCGGTCAAGACCTTCACGCTCGGCCTCATGCGCCTCGAGCTGAACCCGCTGCCCGCCGACGGCCCGCTGCTGGCGCACCTCGCGCTGGTGGCGCTGCTGATGGCGATCTTTCCCATCAGCAAGCTGATGCACGCCCCGGGGCTGTTCTTCAGCCCGACCCGCAACCAGGCCGACACGGCCCGCGAGCAGCGCCACCTGGCGCCGTGGGCGGCGCGGCTGGAACAGCGTCCCTGACCGGGGACCGCACGCCATGGCCGCAGCCACTTTCGCCACCCCCAAGCTCAAGCCCTACCCGGTGATCCCGCTGGTGGCCGTGGGCGCGATGGCGCACAGCAAGCCCTACGTGGCCTCGCCGGCCATCCAGTCGGCGATCGGCTTCCCGGGCGAACTCGCCGAGGGCTGGGAGCAGCGCGCCATCGCCAGGATGGGCGAGCTGCTGGAGAAGTACCGCGGCCTGCGCGTCTACATGGACGCCTGCGTGCACTGCGGCGCCTGCTCCGACAAGTGCCACTACTTCCTGGGCACCGGCGACCCGAAGAACATGCCGGTGGCGCGCCAGGACCTGATGCGCGCGGTGTACCGGCGCTACTTCACCTTCGCCGGCAAGCACTTCCCGAAGCTGGTGGGCGCGGTGGACCTGACGAAGGACGTGCTGGACCAGTGGTGGAGCTACTACAACCAGTGCTCCGAGTGCCGGCGCTGCTCGGTGTTCTGCCCCTACGGCATCGACACCGCCGAAATCACCATGGCCGCGCGCGAGATCATGGACTCGGTGGGCCTCGGGCAGAAGTACGCCAACGAGATCATCGGCAAGGTCCACCGCATCGGCAACAACCTGGGCATCCCCGAGCCGGCCCTGGTCGACACGCTGCTCGGGCTGGAGGAGGACACGAAGGAGGAGACCGGCGTCGACGTGCGCTTCCCGCTGGACGTGGCCGGTGCCGAGGTGCTGCTGGTCACGCCCTCGGCCGACTTCTTCTCCGAGCCGCACGTGGAAAGCCTGATCGGCTACGCCAAGGTGTTCCACGCCGCCGGCATCTCCTGGACGCTCAGCTCCAAGGCCAGCGAGGCCGGCAACTTCGGCCTGTTCATCGGCAACTACGAGCAGATGCGCAACATCTCGCTGCGGGTGAAGGAGGCGGCGCAGGAGCTGGGCGTGCGGCGCATCGTCGTCGGCGAATGCGGCCACGCCTGGCGCGTGGCCTACGGCTTCTGGAACACGCTGATCGGCCCGTTCGACTGGCTCGACGCGCGCTACCCCGTGCCGCAGCACATCTGCGAATTCACCCACGACCTGATGGGTCGCGGGGCGCTGAAGTTCGACAAGGAGAGGAACGACGACCGGATCATCACCTTCCACGATTCCTGCAACGTCGCGCGCGGCTCGCGCATGGGCACCATGCCGGGCGGCCAGTTCGTGATCCCGCGCGAGATCATCCGCTCGGTGGCCAACCGGTTCCACGACATGGCGCCGGAGACCATCCACGAGGGCACGTTCTGCTGCGGCGGCGGCGGCGGACTCCTCACCGACGACCTGATGGAGCTGCGCGTCAAGGGCGCGCTGCCCCGCATGGAAGCGCTCAAGCACGTCGTCGACGCGCACGGCGTCAACTTCATGGCCACGATCTGCGCCATCTGCAAGGCGCAATTCAGCAAGGTGCTCCCGTACTACGGCTTCGACATGAGCATGGTCGGCGGCGTGCACCAGCTCGTGGGCAAGGCGATCCGGCTCGGCGAGCCGCACTGACAACGCAGAGGGGGACAAGATCATGGCCCACATCGTCATCCTGGGTGCCGGCATCGGCGGGATGCCTTGCGCGATCGAAATGCGCGACATGCTGCCCAGGCAGCATCGCATCACGGTGGTCAACGCGCTGGACTACTTCCAGTTCGTGCCGTCGAACCCCTGGCTCGCCGTCGGCTGGCGCAAGCGCGAGGAGGTGACCGAGCCGATCGCGCCGCTGCTGGCGCGCAAGGGGGTGGGCTTCGTCGCCAAGGCGGCCACGCGCATCGACGCGGAGCACAGCCGGCTCGAGCTCGAAGGCGGCGAGGTGCTCGATTACGACTACCTCGTCATCACCACCGGCCCCAAGCTGAGCTTCGCCGAAGTGCCCGGCGCCGGCCCGCACGACGGCCACACGCACTCGGTCTGCGCGGTCGGCCACGCCGAGGCGTTCTGGGCCGACTACCAGAAGTTCCTGGAGAACCCCGGCCCGGTGGCGATCGGCGCCATGCCGGGCGCGAGCTGCTTCGGCCCGGCCTACGAGTTCACCTTCATCCTCGACACCGACCTGCGGCGCAGGAAGCTGCGCCACAAGGTGCCGATCACCTTCGTCACCAGCGAGCCCTACATCGGGCACCTGGGGCTGGGCGGCGTGGGCGACTCCAAGTCGCTGCTGGAATCCGAGATGCGCAACCACGACATCAAGTGGATCACCAACGCGAAGACCACCAAGGTGGAGCCGGGCAAGCTGTTCGTCACGCAGCTCGACGAGCGGGGCGACGTGTACAAGGAACTGGAGGTGCCGTTCAAGCTCTCCATGATGCTGCCGGCCTTCAAGGGCGTCGACGCGGTGGCTTCGGTGCCCAACCTGTGCAACCCGCGCGGCTTCGTGCAGATCGACGAATACCAGCGCAGCAAGGCGTACCGCAACATCTTCTCGGCCGGCGTGTGCGTGGCGATCCCGCCGGTGGAGGTGACGCCGGTGCCGACCGGCGCGCCCAAGACCGGCTACATGATCGAGACCATGGTCACGGCGATCGTGCACAACATCGCCGACGAACTGGAAGGCCGCGCCCCGCACACCAAGGCGACGTGGAACGCGATCTGCCTGGCCGACATGGGCGACACCGGCGCCGCCTTCGTCGCGCTGCCGCAGATCCCGCCGCGCAACGTCAACTGGTTCAAGAAGGGCAAGTGGGTGCACCTGGCCAAGATCGCCTACGAGAAGTACTTCATGCGCAAGCTGCGCACCGGCACCTCCGAGCCGATCTACGAGAAGTACATCCTCAAGGCCCTGGGCATCGTGCGCGTCGTCAAGCACACCCAGCCCGCGCAGGAACAGGAACTGCCGAATGTCCGCCATCCCTGAGAACGTGCCCGCCCGGCCGCTGACCTTCCGCCGCTTCAAGGACGGGGACCACCGCCCCCGTGCCTGGCAGCAGGAGATCTTCGACGCCGACCACTCGCACAAGTGCCCGACCTACGTGCAGAGCACGCCGCCCTGCCAGGGCAGCTGCCCCTCGGGCGAGGACATCCGCGGCTACCTGAACATCGTGCGCGGCATCGAGAAGCCGCCGGCGGGCATGGCCTGGCAGGAATACGCCTGGCGCCGGCTGACCGAGGCGAACCCGCTGCCTTCGGTGATGGGCCGCGTCTGCCCCGCGCCGTGCGAGTCGGGCTGCAACCGCAACGAGCTCGAGGACTTCGTCGGCATCAACTCGGTGGAGCACTTCCTGGGCGAGTGGGCGATCGAGCACAGGCTGGCCTTTCCGAAGCCGGCCACTTCCACCGGCAAGAAGGTGGCGGTCGTGGGCGGCGGCCCCGCCGGCCTGTCGGTCGCCTACCAGCTGGCGCGCAAGGGCCACGCGGTGACGATCTTCGACGAGCGCGAGCACCTGGGCGGGATGATGCGCTACGGGATCCCCGGCTTCCGCACGCCGCGCGAGGTGCTCGATGCCGAGATCCAGCGCATCCTCGACCTGGGCGTGCAGACGCGCATGAACTGCCGCATCGGCACCGACGTGACGCTGGAGCAGCTGCGCGCGGACCACGACGCGGTGTTCCTGGGCCTGGGCGCGCAGGCCGGCCGGCCGCTGGCGGTCGAGGGCGGCAACGCGCCCAACTGCGTCACGGCGACGGCCTTCCTCAAGGCCTTCAACGACGGCCGCATGCGCCACGTCGGCCGCCGGGTGGTGGTGGTCGGCGGCGGCGACACCTCGATCGACGTCGCCACCGTGGCGCGGCGCCTCGGGCACATCGAGCACGCGCACGAGAGCGACCTGCCGGAGCGCGTGATCGCCGGCCACGCGGCCCACGATGCGGCCTCGATCTCCGCGCGCCAGGGGGCGGAGGTGACGCTGACCTCGGTGTTCCCGGTCGACCGGATGCAGGCCAACCGGCACGAGATCGAGCAGGCGCTGGCCGAGGGCATCGCGATCCGCGGCGGCCTGGTGCCGGTGGCGGTGCTGCGCGACGGCACCGGCCGCGCCACGGCGCTGCGCGTGGCGCGCTGCGAGGCGAAGATGGCGGGCGGCCGCCTGGAGGTCAAGCCGATCGAGGGCACCGAGGAGGACATCGAGGCCGACCTGATCGTCTCCGCCATCGGCCAGGCCGTGGACTTCACCGGCCTGGAAGCCCTCGACAACGGCAAGGGCGGCATTGCCGCCGACCGCAACTACCAGGTGCAGGGGCAGGAGCGCATGTTCGTCGGCGGCGATGTCGTGCGGCCGCACCTGCTGACCACCGCGATCGGCCACGGCGCCATCGCCGCCGACGGCATCCACCGGGTGCTCGCCGGCGAGCCGATCGACAAGCGCCCGAAGATCGACGTCCACGGCTTCGACCTGATGCGCAAGATGGTGGAGAAGGGGCTGCCCACCGACACGATCCAGGGGCCGCTGCGCGGCACCGACCGCAGCGCCGGCGCGATCCACAACTACGAGAACCGCTCGGACCGCTACGTGATCCCGCACACCGAGCTGTTCCTCGGGCATTTCCAGTACACCCCGCGCAACCGGCGCAAGGTGCTGACGCTGTCGAAGGAGGAGGCGCTGGCCAACTTCGAGGAGCGGGTGCTGCCGCTGCTGGAGCAGCAGGCGCAGGCGGAGGCCAAGCGCTGCATGAGCTGCGGGCAGTGCTTCGAGTGCGACAACTGCGTCGTCTACTGCCCGCAGACGGCGGTGTTCAAGGTGCCGAAGGCGAAGGCGACCACCGGCCGCTACGTGGACACCGACTACGCCAAGTGCATCGGCTGCCACATCTGCAAGGATGTCTGCCCCACCGGCTACATCCAGATGGGGCTGGGGGAGTAGGGCGGTGGTGCGCCGCGCCGCGATCGCCCTGCTGCTGGCCGTGCCCCTCGCGTGCGCGACGGCGCAGCAGGGCCGCACGCCGGTGCCGGTGATCGAGCGCGCGCAGGCGGGCCCCTGCGTCGGCGAGCCGGCCTTCATGCGGCGCAACCACATGGACCTGCTCAGGCACCAGCGCGACGACACGGTGCATGCCGGCGCGCGCTCCGGCGCCTTCAGCCTGCAGGGGTGCATCCAGTGCCACGCGAGCCGGCAGACCGCCAGCGTGGCCAAGGGCGAAACGAACTTCTGCGTCAGCTGCCACAGCTACGCCGCGGTGAAGATCGACTGCTTCGAGTGCCACGCCGCGCAGCCGCGGCAGCAGGCGCGCGCGGGGGCCGCGCGGTGAGCCGGCGCGGCTTCCTGGGCGCGGCGGCGGCCGGACTCGCGGGCATCGTGCTGGCGCCCGGCGTGCGGCTGATCGAGCTCGCGCAGGCGGCGGTGCCGCAGGCGGGCGTGAAGCCCGGCGCGCGCTGGGGCATGCTGGTGGACACCACGAAATGCGCGCCCGGCTGCGACGATTGCGTGCAGGCCTGCCGCAGCGAGAACGGGCTGCCGCAGGACCCGAAGCCGACCGATGCGCAGTGGGTGCGCAAGATCGAGATCCGGGAGGTCCGCAGCGGCCGCACGGCGTCGGTGCCGGTGATGTGCCAGCACTGCGCCGAGCCGCCCTGCGTGGACGTGTGCCCCACCGGGGCCTCGTTCAAGCGCGCCGACGGCATCGTGCTGGTGGACCGCCATGCCTGCATCGGCTGCCGCTACTGCGTGATGGCCTGCCCCTACAAGGCGCGCTCCTTCGTGCACGAGCCGGTGGCCGGCCAGCAGCCGGACGTGCCGCGCGGCAAGGGCTGCGTGGAGGGCTGCACGCTGTGCGTGCACCGGCTGGACCGCGGCAACCAGGTGACGGCCTGCGCCGAGGCCTGCCGCAAGGCGGGCCACGACGCCATCGTCTTCGGCGACCTGAACGACCCCGACAGCGAGATCGCGCGGCGCGTGCGGGAGTGGACCACCACGCAGCTGCGGCCGGACCTGGCGCTCGACCCGGCCGTGCGCTACCGGGGGATCTGAGCATGCACGACCCACGTTCGACCCGCAGCTTCTGGACGCTCGCCGCCGTCGGCGCGGCGCTCACGGGCATCGGCTTCGCCGCCGCGCACTTCATGGAAAGCCGCGGCCACGTCGTCACGGGCATGGGCAACGAGGTGGTGTGGGGGCTGCCGCACGTGTTCGCGATCTTCATGATCGTGGCGGCCTCGGGCGTGCTGAACATGGCGTCGCTGGGCTCGGTGTTCGGCCAGGCGCCGTACAAGGCGCGCGCGCGCCTGTCCGGGCTGCTGTCGCTGGCGCTGCTGGCCGGCGGGCTGATGGTGCTGATGCTGGACCTGGGCCGGCCCGAGCGCGTGCTCGTCGCCGCCACGCACTACAACTTCCGCTCGGTGTTCGCCTGGAACGTGTTCCTCTATTCCGGGCTGGCCGCGATCGTGCTGGTGTACCTGTGGACCATGCTGCAGCCGGGCCTGGCCCGCTGGTCGAAACCGGCCGGCATCGCGGCGCTGGCCTGGCGCTTCGTGCTGACCACCGGCACCGGCTCGATCTTCGGCTTCCTGGTGGCGCGCGAGGCCTACCGCTCGGCGCTGCTGGCACCGCTGTTCATCCTGTTCTCGCTGGCCTGGGGGCTCGCGCTGTTCCTGCTGGTGGAGGCCGTGCTGCAGGCGCGCGGTGCCGCCGCCGCGCCGGACGCGGTGCGCGAACGCATGGCCCGCCTGCTGGCGATCTTCGTCGCGGCCTGCCTGTACCTGGTGGCGGTGCAGCACATCACGCACGGCTACGAAGCGCGGCGCGGCGGTTTCCAGGCCTTCCTGCTGCTCGGGCGCGGGGGCGGGGCGACCTACGCAGCTCTGTTCTGGGCCGGCTATGTGCTGCTCGGTTCGGTGCTGCCGCTGGCGCTGCTGTTCCATCCGCGCTGGCGCACGCAGCGCGGGGTGACGGCGGCGGCCGCCCTGGTGCTGCTGGGCGCCTTCGCCTGGCTCTATGCCTTCATCGTCGGCGGCCAGGCCTTCCCGCTCGAGATCTTCCCCGGCCACGCGGTGCGCAGCAGCTTCGGCGACGGCGCCGTGGCGCGCTACGTGCCCAGCCTGCCCGAGGCGCTGCTGGGCGCGGGCGGCCTGGGCGCGGCCTGGCTCCTCACCCTCGTCGGCATGCACCTGTTCGACATGAAGCCCCACGACGCGCCCGCGGCGCCGGCGAAGGCCTGACATGGACCGCCTGCTCGTCTCCGCCGCCCACAAGTCCTCCGGCAAGACCACGGTGGCGGTCGGCCTGTGCGCGGCGCTCGCCGCGGGCGGCACGCGCGTGCAGCCGTACAAGAAGGGGCCCGACTACATCGACCCGATGTGGCTGGGCCGCGCGGCAGGCCGCCCGTGCCTGAACCTCGACCCCTACCTGATGGACGACGCCGCGCTGGTGCGCTGCTTCCGCCAGGGCCTGCAGGGCGCACAGCTTGCGCTGGTGGAAGGCAACAAGGGCCTGCACGACGGCATGGCGCTCGATGGCAGCAACAGCAACGCCGCACTGGCGCGGCGGCTCGGCCTGCCGGTGGTGCTGGTGCTGGATGCGCGCGGCATGACGCGCGGCATCGCGCCGCTGGTGCTGGGCTACCAGGCCTTCGATCCGCAGGTGCGCATCGCCGGCGTGATCCTCAATCGCGTCGGCGGCCCGCGCCACGAGGGCAAGCTGCGCGCGGCGCTGGAGCACTACACCGGCATCCCGGTCCTGGGCGCGATCGGCGAGGACGCGCGGCTGGCGCTGGACGAGCGCCACCTGGGCCTCGTGTCCTGCCCGGAACTGGGCGACGCCGAGGCGCGGGTGCAGCGCATCGGCCGCATCGTCGGCGCGCAGGTGGACCTGCCCGCGCTGCGTGCCGTCGCGGCTTCGGCCGGCGGCGGCTTCGAGCCCGCCCCGGCGCTGGCGCACGCGGCCAGCGACGTGCGCATCGCCATCGCCCGGGACCGCGCGTTCAGCTTCTACTACGCCGACGACCTGGCCGCGCTGGAAGCCGCGGGCGCGCAGCTGCTGCCCTTCGACACCCTGCGCGACACGCGGCTGCCAGCCGCCGACGGCCTGTTCATCGGCGGCGGATTTCCCGAGACCTGCATGTCGGAGCTGGAGGCGAACGTCGCCATGCGCAGCGCCGTGCGCGAGGCGATCGAGGACGGACTGCCGGCCTACGCCGAGTGCGGCGGCCTGATGTACCTGGCGCGCAGCATCGAGTGGATGGGGCGCAGCGCGCGCATGGCCGGCGTGATCCCCGCCGAGGCGGTGATGCAGCCCCGGCCGGTGGGGCGCGGCTACGTGCACCTGCGCGAGACGGCGGCCCTGCCCTGGCCCGGCGGCGGCGCCGGCGCGAAGGTGCGCGGGCACGAGTTCCACCACTCGCGGCTGGAGGGCCTGCCGGCGGGGATCGCCTGCGCCTGGGAGGTGCAGCGCGGCCACGGCATCGACGGCAGCCGCGACGGCGTGCGCCTGCACAACCTGGTGGCTTCCTACACGCACCTGCGCAGCGCCGCCGGCTCCGGCTGGGCGCCGCGCTTCGTGGCCTACGTGCGGGCCTGCCGCGCGCGGCGGCAGGCGGCGAGCGCGCAGGAAGCCCTGGCCCAGGCGGTCGGCACATGAACGCCCGAGCCGACTTCCGGCCGCAGCGCACGGTGCGCGTGGGCGAGCGCGAGATTCCCACCGATGCCGAGGGCTACCTGCGCAACCTGCAGGACTGGTCCGAGGACTTCGCGCGCGCACTGGCGCAGGAGGAGAACCTCGCCCTGACGGCGGAGCACTGGGAGGTGATCCGCTTCCTGCGCGAGCACTACCAGCAGCACGGCGTGCAGGCGCAGGTGCGCGTGATGATCCGCCACTTCACGCGGGCGTGGGACGCGCGCCGCGGCAGCAACCACTACCTGCACGAGTTGTTCCCCATGGGCGGACCGCAGAAGCAGGGCAACCGCCTGGCCGGCCTGCTGCGGACCAAGGGCGAGCATTGAAAGGGTGAACGCATGAATTCCTTCGTCGACCTCCAGAGCATGATCGCGGCCTCGCGCGCCGCCTGCGGCACCGTGTACCTGGTGGGCGCCGGCCCGGGCGACCCGGAACTGCTGACGCTGCGCGCCGCCCGCCTGCTCGCGCAGGCCGACGTGGTGGTGTACGACCATCTCGTGGGCCCCGACGTGCTGCAGCTGGTCGGGCCGCGGGCCGACCTCGTCTACGTCGGCAAGGAACGGGCGAAGCACACGCTACGGCAGGAGGACATCAACACGCTGCTGGCACGACTGGCCCGCGCGCACGGCTGCGTGGTGCGCCTCAAGGGCGGCGACCCCTTCGTGTTCGGCCGCGGGGGCGAGGAACTGCAGGCGCTGGCGCAGGCCGGCGTGCCCTTCGAGGTGGTGCCGGGCGTCACGGCCGGCTGCGGCGTCGCGGCCTATGCGGGCATCCCGCTCACGCACCGCGACCACGCGCAGGCCTGCATGTTCGTCACCGGCCACCTCAAGGACGGCAGCACCGGGCTCGACTGGGCCGCGCTCGCGCGGCCGCGCCAGACGGTGGTGATCTACATGGGCCTGGCGGGCCTGGCGACCATCTGCGAGCGGCTGATCGCCCACGGCCTGCCGCCGCACTGGCCGGCCGCCGTGGTGGAGCAGGGCACGCTGCCGGAGCAGCGCGTGGTCGCGGCGACCCTGGCAACGCTGGCCGACGAAGTGGCGGCTGCGGGCCTCGCGTCGCCCTGCCTGACCATCGTCGGCGAGGTGGTGCGGCTGCGCGAGCAGCTGGCCTGGTTCGAGGCGGGCGCCTTCGCGGCGGCCTGAGATGCGGGCGCTAGCGCGGGCCCGAGCCCGCCGCCGCGCGCGCTTCCACCGCGAACACCGCGGCTTCCACCCGCGAGCTGAGGTTCAGCTTGGCGAGGATGTGGCGCACGTGCAGCTTCACGGTGTCGTGGCTGATGTCGAGGGCGCGGGCGATGGTCTTGTTGCTTTCGCCGCGGGCGAGGTGCTCCAGGATCTGGCGCTCGCGCTCGGTCAGCGAGCCCAGCACGTCCTGCGGCGGGCCGCCGCGACCCGTCTCGAGCATCTGCGCCAGCTTGAGCATGAGCGAGGGCGCCACCACCAGTTCGCCGCGCGCGGCGCGGCCGATGGCGGCGATCACGTCCTCGGGCTCCATGTCCTTGAGCAGGTAGCCCTTGACGCCGAGCCGCAGCGCCGCCGCCAGGTCGTCCTGGGCGTCGCTCATGGTGAGGATGAGGGCGGGCGTCTGGTGGCCCGAGGCGCGCAGCTGCCGCAGCAGCGTGAAGCCGTCGATGGTGGGCATGCGCAGGTCCAGCACCATCAGGTCCGGCTGCAGCTCGCGCAGCAGCACCGGCACCTGGTCCGGGTTGCCGGTCGCGGACACCTGCATCCCGGCGCGCTGCGTCAGCAGGTCGGTGAGCCCGCTGCGGCACAGCGAGTGGTCCTCCACCAGCAGGATCTTCAGCGGCGGTGCGTTCAAGCGGAACCTCCGCAAGGCAGGGGCAGCGAGCAGCGCACCATGGTGCCGCCGCCCGGGCGCGGCGTCACGGCCAGCAGGCCGCCCAGGCGTTGCGCGCGCTCGCGCATGATGTCCAGGCCGTAATGTGCGCTCGCGCTCGCCGGCGCGCCGCCGCGCGCGGGGGTGCCGACGCCGTCGTCCTCGATGCGGATCTCGACGCGGCCGAGGCCGGGCTCGATGGCCAGCCAGCCGTGCCGCGCGCCCGCGTGCCGTTCGACGTTGGCCAGCGCCTCCTGCACGATGTGGAAGACCTCGGCCTGCGCGTCCTGCGCCAGCTGCAGGGCGGGCAGCCGGTTGTCCACCTCCAGCGGGATGCCGGTGCGCACGGTGAAGCGCGCGGCGAGGGTCTCGAGCGCCGCGGCCAGCCCACGCGGGTCGACCCCCGTGCGGAAGTGCGTCACGATCTCGCGCAGGCTGCCGTGCGCCTCGACCAGCGTGTCGCGGACATCCTCGAGCAGGGCCAATGCGCTCTCCTGGTTGCACGCCTGGATAGCGTCGTGCAGCAGCGGCAGTCGCATCTTGACGAACGTCAAGTTCTGGGCCACCGCGTCGTGCAGTTCGGCCGCCATGCGCTGGCGCTCCTGCGCGACCGTCGCGCGCAGGTTTTCCGCCTCCAGCCGGTGCTTTTCCAGCGCCAGCCCGAGCAGTTCGCCCACCGACCGCAGCAGCAGCAGCACGCCCGGCGCGGGTTCCCGGTCGTCGTCGAGGAACAGGTTGTAGATGCCCAGGACGCGCTGGCCATGCCGCAGCGGCACCGCCAGCGCGGAGCGGCCGGGGCCGGCGAAGAACGCATCGCCGGTGCGCAGGGCGCAGGGCCGCAGCTCGCGCGTCCACACCACGCGTGCCTGGTCGACGCCCTCGCCGCAGAAGCCGCAGTGGCGGTCCGCCAGCTGCTCGGTGTCCTGCAGCGATGCGGGCAGGCCGAGCGTGCCCACCAGCTCGAAGCGCTCGCCGTCCGCGGACAGCATGCGCACCGCGCCCGCGCGGGCCTGCGCGATCTGCACCAGCGGCGCGAGGAAGCGTTCCAGCAGCGTGCGCAGGTCCTCGCCGGCGGCGAGTTCGGCGGTGATCTGGGCCAGCAGCGCCGGCGCGGGCGGGGCAGGGGCGGGCACGTCGTTCAAGGGGCCGCTGCTTTCATAAGCGATGACTGATGCATATTGCATCGCATCGGCGCCGGCGCAACACGGGAGCTTCCCGTAGTCGCCCGGGGCAGCCGACCGCCGGGGGTCCCCATCCCCCACATGGGTAGTCCCGGCTCCCCCCTTCGCGGTGATAGACGCTGCACGGGCCGCTGCGCCTAATCCCCCCATGCTGCGCGCTGCCATCGGGGTCGTCTGCGGCGTGCTCGCCACGCTGGCGCCCGCGCACGCCGCGAGCCTGGGCGCGCCGGCGCAGGTCGCATGGTGGATCTGGCCGCTGGCCCTGTTCGCCTGCTGCTTCCTGCTCGGGATCGTGGCCGTGCCCGCGGGCATCGGCGGCGGCACGCTGTTCGTGCCGATCGTGGCCAGCTTCTTTCCCTTCCACCTGGATTTCGTGCGCGGCGCCGGCCTGCTGGTGGCGCTGGCCAGCGCACTGTCGTCCGGCCCCATGCTGCTGCGCAGCGGCCTGGGCAGCCTGCGGCTGACGCTGCCGCTGGCGGTGCTGGCCTCCGCCAGCGCCATCGGCGGGGCGATGCTGGGGCTGGCGCTGCCCGCCGCGGCGGTGCAGGTGATGCTCGGCGTGCTGGTGCTGGGCATCGTCGGCGTGATGCTGCTGTCGCACGGCAGCGAATATCCGCTGGTGCGGCGGTCGGACCTGCTGGCGCGCTCGCTGGCGCTGCACGGCATGTTCGTGGACCGCGCGTCCGGGCGCACCGTGCAATGGCAGGTACACCACACCCTGGGCGGGCTGGCCGCGTTCACCGTCATCGGCGTGATGGCCGGCATGTTCGGCATCGGCGCCGGCTGGGCCAACGTGCCGGTGCTGAACCTCGTGATGGGCACGCCCCTGAAGCTGGCCGCGGGCACGTCGGGCGTGGTGCTGTCGCTGGTCGACTCGTCCGCCGCCTGGGTCTACCTGCACCGCGGGGCGGTGCTGCCGCTGATCGCCGTGCCCTCGGTGCTGGGGACCATGCTGGGTGCGCGCATCGGCGCGCGCCTGCTGCACCGCCTGGACGCCCGCGCGATCCGGCGGCTGGTGCTGGGCGTGCTGCTGTTCGCGGGGCTGCGCGCCCTGCTCAAGGGCACGGGAGTGTGGCCATGACGCCGGCGCCCGCCGGCGCGGCGATCGCGCAGTCGACGGCCCAGCTGCGCTATGCGGCGGTGCTGGAATGGGGCACGCGCATCGGCTTTGCCGTGCTGCTGGCGAGCTTGCCCGCCTATGTCCTGGGCTGGTTGCCAGGGCATGTGGCGCCGGAGGCGCTGCCGCAGTTCTGGTCGCAGCCGGTGGCGGACTACCTGCGCCAGACCGGCTCGCCGCGGGGCTGGGCGTGGCTGGCGCTGCTGCATCGCGGCGACGTCCTGGGGCTGGCCGGCATCGGCATCCTGGCGGGCTGCTCCGCCTTCGCGCTGCTGGCGCTGGTGCCGCTGTACGCGGCCCGGCGCGACCGGCCCTTCGTGGCCCTTTGCCTGCTCGAGATCCTGGTGCTGGTGGCTGCGGCCTCGGGAGTGCTGGTGGAATGAGCGATGCGCTGAAATTCCTCGTCCAGGCGCGGCCGCAGGCGATGGGGCATTACTTCGCCTTCCTCAAGGACTGCGGCACCCGGCTCGACCCGAAGACGCGCAACCTGATCTCCGTGATCACCAAGGTGCATGCGCAGACCGAGCGCGGGCTGCGCCAGTACCTCGCGCGGGCGCTGCGCGAAGGCTGCAGCGGCGAGGAAATCCTCGACGCGCTGCTGATGGCCTTTCCCACGCTGGGCCTGGCGAAGATCGTCTGGGCGGTGGACGTGATCCTCGCGCTGGAGCTGCCCGAGTTCGCCTTCGCCGCGCCTCCAGCGGAGCCGGAACAACCCCGCTGGCATGCGCTGCCGCAGGCGCAGGCGATCGCGCCCGGGCAGACGCAACGCATCGAGTGCGACGGCCGCGCCGTGTTCGTGCACCGCGCGCAGGAGGGCTGGCGCGTGTTCGACAGCCGCTGCCCGCACCAGGGCACGGACATCCCGCAGCTCGCGCTGGCGGGCGACACGCTGGTCTGTCCGCGGCACGGCTGGCGCTTCGATGCCCGCTCCGGTGCCTGCACGGCGCCCGGGCACGAGCCGCTGCGCGAACGGGATTGCCGCCTGCAGGATGGGCAACTGCAGGCGTACTGGTAGGCGAGTGCCCCAACGACCACAACGACGGAGACAAGCATGGAGATTCTCAAGCGCCTGGCCCGGCTCGCGCCGCTGGCCGGGGCCCTGGCGGCACTGCCCGCCTTTGCCACCAACGGCTACTTCCCGCACGGCTACGGCCTCAAGGCCAAGGGCATGGGCGGCGCGTCGCTCGCGCTGGCGCAGGACGCCATGGGCGGCGCCAACAACCCGGCCAGCATGGTCTGGGCCGGCTCGCGCTTCGACGCCGGCGCCGACGCCTTCAGCCCGCGGCGCGACGCCGAGCGCAGCGGCGCGGGTTTTCCGACGCTGAACGGGCGGGTGGAAAGCGGCCGCAAGTGGTTCGGCGTGCCCGAGGTCGGCTACAACCGCATGCTGCGCGACGACCTGTCGGTGGGCCTCACGGTCTACGGCAACGGCGGCATGAACACCAGCTATCCGCAGGGCAACTTCAACTGCGGCGCCGGGCCGGCCAACATGCTGTGCGGCTCCGGCGGCCTCGGCGTCGACCTGATGCAGCTGGTGGTCGCGCCGACGGTGGCGTACAAGCTCGCGCCGCGGCACTCGGTAGGTGCGGCGCTGCTGCTCGGCTACCAGCGCTTCGAGGCCCTCGGCCTGCATGCGTTCGACAACGCGCCCGGCTTCCCGCCGTTCACGCAGTCGCCGGGCAACGTCACCAACCGCGGCCACGACCACTCCTTCGGGGCCGGCGTGCGCCTGGGCTATTTCGGCCGGCTCACCGACGCGCTGACCGTGGGCGCCGCCTTCGCGCCGAAGATGAACATGCGCCGCTTCGACCGCTACGCGGGCCTGTTCGCCGGCAACGGGGACTTCGACATTCCGCAGAACTACGGGATCGGCGTGGCGTTCACCCCGGCGCCGGCCTGGACGCTGGCGGCGGACTGGCAGCGCATCAACTATTCCGGCGTGGCCTCGGTCGGCAACCCGAGCGCCGCGCGGGCGCCGCTGGGCGCCGCCAACGGCCCCGGCTTCGGCTGGCGCGACATCGACGTGTTCAAGCTCGGCGCGGCCTGGCGCATGAACGAGCGCCTGACGCTGCGCGCCGGCTACAACCGCGGCGACAACCCGATCCGCGCCAGCGACGTCAGCTTCAACATCCTGGCACCGGGCGTGATGACGAGCCACTACACCGCCGGCTTCACCTGGGCGCTGACGAAGGACAACGAGCTGACCGGCGCCTTCATGGTCGCGCCGCGGCGCAGCGTCACCGGGCCGTCGCTGTTCAACGCGGTGCTGGGCCCGGGCGCGGGCGGCACCGAGACGATCCGCATGCGCGAATTCTCCGTCGGCCTGGCCTGGGGCCGGCGCTTCTGATGCCGGTGCTGCACGACCCCCTGGCGCCGCCGTACGCGGGCGCGGCCACGCAGGTGAAGACGACCACCTGCTACATGTGCGCCTGCCGCTGCGGCATCCGCGTGCACCTGCGCGACGGCGAGGTGCGCTACATCGACGGCAACCCGGAGCATCCCCTGAACAAGGGCGTGATCTGCGCCAAGGGGTCGGCCGGCATCATGAAGCAGCTGTCGCCGGCGCGGCTGACGCAGCCGCTGCTGCGCAAGCGCGGCAGCGAGCGCGGCGCCGGCGAGTTCGAGCCGATTTCGTGGGAGCGGGCGTTCTCCATCCTGGAGGCGCGTCTCGCACGCATCCGTGCCACCGACCCGAAGAAGTTCGCGCTGTTCACCGGCCGCGACCAGATGCAGGCCCTGACCGGCCTGTTCGCGCGCCAGTTCGGCACGCCCAACTACGCCGCGCACGGCGGCTTCTGCTCGGTGAACATGGCCGCCGGCATGATCTATTCGGTGGGCGGCAGCTTCTGGGAATTCGGCGGCCCGGACCTCGAGCGGGCGAAGCTGTTCGTCATGCTCGGCACGGCGGAGGACCACCACAGCAACCCCCTGAAGGCGGCGATCTCCGGGTTCAAGCGTGCCGGCGGCCGCTTCATCTCCGTCAACCCGGTGCGCACCGGCTACTCCGCGATCGCCGACGAGTGGATCCCGATCCGCCCCGGCACCGACGGCGCCCTGCTGATGGCGCTGCTGCACGAACTCGTGCGCACCGGCCAGGTGGACCACGCGTTCCTCAAGCGCTTCACCAACGCGCCGCAACTCGTGGTGCTCGACGAGGGCGAGCGCGAGGGCCTGTTCGCCTTCGACCCGCAGGCCGGCCCGCCCGGCGACGGCCGCCATCCGCACAACAAGCTGGTGTGGGACCGCGCATCAGGCCGCGCGGTGCACGCCTATCCGGAAGGCATCGCCGAGGGCATGGACCCGGCGCTGGAAGGACGCTACACGCTGCCTGACGGCACGCGGGTCGCCCCCGCATTCCAGCTCCTGGCGGACCGCGTGCGCGACTGCACGCCCGAATGGGCCGGCGCCATCACCGGCATCCCCGCCGAACGCATCCGCCGCCTCGCCGCGGAAATGGGCGATGCCGCGTTCCGGCAGGCCTTCGAGCTGCCGATTGCCTGGACCGACGCCTGGGGCCGGGAGCATGCGACGACGCAGGCGCGGCCGGTCGCCTTCCATGCGATGCGCGGGCTGGCGGCGCATTCCAACGGCTTCCAGACGGTGCGCGCGCTGGCGGTGCTGATGACGCTGCTGGGCACCATCGACGCGCCCGGAGGCTTTCGCCACAAGGCGCCGTACCCGCGCCACATCGTGCCGAACTACCGCGCGTTCAACGACCCGGAGCAGATCCGGCCGAACACGCCGCTGAACGCGGCGCCGCTGGGATTCCCGGCCAGCCCCGAGGAACTGGCCATCCTCGCGGACGGCACGCCCCTGCGCATCGACCATGCGTTCTCGTGGGAGCACCCGCTGGCGGCGCACGGGATGATGCACAACGTGATCGCCAACGCGGCACGCGGCGACCCGTACCGCATCGACACGCTGCTGCTGTTCATGGCCAACATGGCCTGGAACTCCAGCATGGACCCGCTGGTGGCGCGCGAGATGCTCACGCGCAAGGACCACGCGGGCGAATACATGATCCCGTTCATCGCGGTGTGCGACACCTTCCAGAGCGAGACGGTCGCCTTCGCCGACCTCGTGCTGCCGGACACCACGTACCTGGAGCGGCACGACGTCATGAGCATGCTGGACCGGCCGATCTCCGAATTCGACGGGCCGGTCGATTCGGTGCGGGTGCCGGTGGTGAAGCCGCCGCCGGGCTGCAAGCCCTTCCAGGAAGTGCTGGTGGAACTCGCCTCGCGGCTGAAGCTGCCCGCCTTCACCACGCCCGAGGGCGGCCGCAAGTTCACCGGCTACCAGGACTTCATCGTCAACTTCCAGCCGCAGCCCGGTGTCGGCTTCCTCATGGGGTGGCGCGGCGCCGATGGCGGCGAGCACCTGCGCGGCGCCCCCAACCCGAAGCAGTGGGAGATGTACGCGGCCAACAACTGCGTGTTCCAGCACCACCTGCCGCAGGAGATGCACTTCATGCGCAACTGGAACCGCGCCTATCTCGATTTCGCGCAGGCCAAGGGCTGGCGGCAGAAGAACGACCCGATCCAGCTGGCGATCTATTCGGACTGCCTGCAAAGCTTCCGCCTGGCGGCGCAGGGCAAGACCCGCGGCCGCCAGCCGCCCGAGCACCTGCGCCAGCGCATCGCCACCTACTTCGATCCGCTGCCCTTCTGGTATGCGCCGCTGGAAGACGCGGCCACGGAGCTTGCGGCCTACCCGCTCCATGCCGTGACGCAGCGGCCGATGGCGATGTACCACTCCTGGGACTCGCAGAACGCGTGGCTGCGGCAGATCCACAGCCACAACTACCTGCACGTGCATCCCGCGACGGCGGCGGCGGCCGGCGTGGCCGACGGCGGCTGGGCCTGGGTGGAGAGCCAGTGGGGCAGCGTGCGCTGCATGCTGCGCTACTCGCAGGCGGTGGAGCCCGGCACCGTCTGGACCTGGAACGCGATCGGCAAGGCGCGCGGGGCCTGGGGGCTGGCCGACGACGCCGACGAGTCGCGCAAGGGCTTCCTGCTGAACCACCTGATCTCCAGCGAATTGCCCGACCCGCGCGGGGGAGGACGCCACATGAGCAACTCCGATCCCGTCACCGGGCAGGCGGGCTGGTACGACGTGCGCGTGCGCATCCGGCCGGCCGAACCCGGTGCCGCGCACGAGACGATGCCGCAGATGCCCGCCGTGCCCGCCGCGCCCGGCACGCGGGCGGCGCGACAGGTGATCGCGTACCTGGCGGGAAGGAGCCGGCGGTGAGCGCGCGTGACGCCGAGGAAGCCCTCGCCGCCGCGGCGGCGGCAAGCGCCGGCGTGCCGGATGCAACGCTGGCGAAGCAGCTCGCGCTGGTGATCGACCTCGACGTGTGCGTCGGCTGCCACGCCTGCGTGACCTCCTGCAAGCAGTGGAACACCTCCGGCGCGGCGGGGCCGCTGGCCGACCGCTCGCCCTATGGCGCTGCGCCGACCGGCACCTTCTTCAACCGCGTGCAGACCTACGAGGCGGGCACCTTTCCCGCGACCGACACGATCCACTTCCCCAAGAGCTGCCTGCATTGCCAGGAGCCGCCTTGCGTGCCGGTGTGCCCCACCGGCGCCAGCTACAAGCGCAAGTCCGACGGCATCGTGCTGGTCGACTTCGACAAGTGCATCGGCTGCAAGTACTGCTCATGGGCCTGCCCCTACGGCGCGCGCGAATTCGACGAGGAGCGCAAGGTGATGACCAAGTGCACCCTGTGCGTGGACCGCATCCACGACGCCGCGCTGCCCGAGGCCGATCGCAAGCCGGCGTGCGTGAAGGCCTGTCCCACCGGTGCGCGCCTGTTCGGCGACGTTGCCGATCCGCAGTCCGCCGTCTCGCGCGCGATCGCCGAGCGCGGCGGCTACGCGCTGATGCCGGAGTGGGGCACGCAGCCCGCCAACCGCTACCTGCCGCGGCGCTCGCAGGCCGCGGAAGCCCCGGAGCCGGGAGGCGGCGCATGAACCCCGCATGGTCGGTCGTGTTCTTCACCGTGCTGGCGGGCTGCGGCCAGGGGCTGGCCGTGGCGCTGGCGCTGGCCGTGCTGGCGGGCGCGATCGCGCCCGCGACGCCCTTCCTGCTCTGGGGCCTGGCCCTGGCGATGCTGCTGCTCGTGGGCGGGCTGGCTTCCTCCTTCCTGCACCTGGGGCATCCGCTGCGCGGCTGGCGTGCCGCCGCCATGTGGCGCACGTCCTGGTTGTCGCGCGAGGTGATCGTCCTGCCCGCCTTCATCGGCGTGCTCGCGGCGTGGTGGCTCGCCGTGTGGCGGGGGGCACCGGTGCCGGCGCTGGACTGGGCGCTGCCGCTGGCGGCGATCGGCGGCGCCGCGCTGCTGTGGCTGTGCACCGCGATGATCTACGCCTGCATCCGCTTCATCCAGGAGTGGGCCCATCCGCTGACGGTGGCGAACTACGTCCTGATCGGACTCTCCTCGGGCCTCGTGCTGGCGGCGGCACTGGCCTTCGCGCGCGGCGAAGCGCGGCTCGCGTCGGCGCTGGGTGCGCCGGCGCTGCTCGTCACCCTGGTCGCGGGCATCGTGCGCATGGCCAGCTTCCGGCGCAACGCTGGTCTCAAGCCCCGCTCGACGCTGCAGTCCGCCACCGGCATCCGCGCCCGGCGGCTGGTGCAGATGACCATGGGGCTGTCCGGCGGCAGCTTCAACACGCGCGAGTTCTTCCACGGCCTGGCGGAGGCCGCGGTCCGGCGGGTGCGCTTGGCCGCCCTCGCGCTGGGCTTCGGGCTCCCCCTGGCGCTGGGCGCGTGGGCCTTGCTGACCGGCACCGGCACCGCGTGGCTGGCCGCCGTGCTGGTCCAGGCGGTGGGCCTGCTGGCGGAGCGCTGGGTCTTCTTCGCCCAGGCGCGGCATCCGCAGAACCTGTACTACCAGCGGGTGGGTTGAGCGGGGGCTGCGTCGTATCGTCCGTTCGGCGAGGTGGCCGGGCGTTGCGGTACCCGTGTCGGCCTGAGCCACCGCGCGGCGGCGACCGCTCAGGCCCCGATCTGCCTGCCGGTGTGTTCCAGGCAGCGTTCGATGTCGGCCACGTCGATGGTTTCGCCGGGCTTCACCTTCACGTCGACCGCCACTCCCGCCGCGGTCGCCGAAACCTCGATCGACTGCAACTTGTCGTACTGCGGCGTGGGGCAGGAACAGGTCCCGCCCGCGCACTTGCCGAGTTCCTGCAGCAATTCGCCCTGTTTCTCGCCGGTCACCGAAGCGGTGATGCGCAGGCCTTGTGCCGTCTGGTGGATTGCATGGTCCATTCTTTCTCTCCTTGGGTGATTCGCGCCGCTGTCAGGGGGCAGCCGCCGGACGCGGGGCGATGGACGAGAGCCGCGCGGCGAGGCTGCCGCTGGACAACTCGCCGACGCGTGCGCCTGCCAGCCGGCCCTGCGAGTCGAAGAACAGGGTGGTCGGCAGGGCGGCCGCGCCCAGCTCGCCCGCAAGCTGTCCTTGCGCATCGAGCAGCACGTTGCGCAGGCCGAGGCCGCGCGCTCCCAGGAAGGAGATCACGCGTCCAGCCGGTTCGCGCTGGTTGACGAAGACGAACTCCACGTCCGTGCGTTCCTGCTGCGCCTGCTGCAGCACCGGCATCTCGCGGATGCATGGCGGGCACCACGTTGCCCACAGGTTCACCACGACGGGCTTGCCCCGGAAGCTCGCGAGCGCGACCTCCCGTCCGTCCAGGGCGCTCAGGGACAGCTGCGGCAGCTGCGGCGTGCGCTCCTGCAGTGCGCCGGGTAGCAGGGCCGCCGCTGCCCAGACGCAGGCGCTGGTCGCGAGCGCGGCGCTCAGCGGCCACGCCAGCGCACGCTGCCGCAGCGCCAGCAGCAAGGCCGCGGCGCCGGCGGCGATGAAGCCGCCCAGGGCGTCCCAGCCGCCGTCCCTCGGGTCCAGGATGGACAGGGGCGCCGTGCGATAGGCGTCGATCGCCTGCAGCACGAACATGGAACGGGCGCCGAGCAGCCCCGCCAGCAGGACGAGGGCGAGCTGCGCATCGATGTCCAGCTTCTGGTGGCGCACCGCGAGCATGCCCGCCAACCAGCCGAGGCAGACGCAGCCCAGCGCAACGAGCGGCGCGACCGGCAGGGCGAGGGGGCCGAGGGCGATCGACTGGTTCATGGATCCCGGATGCGCCGGGGCCGCCTCAGCGGCCCGTGGCCACGGCAGCGTCGACCGGGGCGATGCCCGAAGCCGGCGGGGCAAGTTCGGCGTTGACGCGCGCGAGCAGCCCCTCCTCGAGGCTGCCGGCGGCGGCGGCCAGCCGCAGCCGCTGCAGTTGCAGCTGGACGCGCGCCTGCAGCAGCGCCAGTTCGGCCGCGGCCGTGTCGTTCTGCGCGTTGAGGAGGTCCAGGGTCGTGCGGTCGCCCGCCTGCAACCCCACCTGCGTGGCGTCGAGGCGGGCGAGACTCGCGCGCCAGGCGCTTTCGAGGGCGGTCGTGCGGCCCCGCGCCACCGAGAGTTCGAGCCAGGCGCCGCGCGCCTGCTGCACGGCCCGTTCGCGGGCCTGCTCCAGTTCGGCGCGGGCCTGCTCGGCCAGCGCCAGGGTTTCGGCCTGCTTCGCGCGGCGCCAGCCGCCGGTATAGAGCGGCACCGTCAGCTGCACGCCGATGGCGCGCTGCACCGACTGGTTGCTCGCGCTGCCGAAGTCGCCGCTGCCCGAGATGCGCTCGCGACCGAGCTGGGCGACGGCATCGAGCGTGGGCGACAGCGCCGCCGCCGTCTTGCGCGCCTCCTGTTCGGCGTTGCGCACCTGCGCCTCGGCCAGCAGCACCTGCGGGTTGTCGCGCGCGGCGCGGGTGAGCCAGGCGGCGAGCGGCTCGGGTTCCTCGGCCGCCGCGGCCGCCGGCAGCGCCAGTGGCGCGCCCGGCTCCATGCCCATGAGGTCGGCCAGGCGCGCCCGCCGGATCTCGAGCTCGCTCTGGGCCGCGAGCCTCTGCGCCTGCAGGGCCGCGGCGCGGGCCCGCGCCTCGTGCACGTCCGTCACCGGCCGGTCGCCGATGCGGAAGCGGTCCTCGGCTTCGACGCGGGCGCGTTCCACCGCATCGAGTTGCTGCGACGCCAGGCGCAGCTGGTGCGCACCGAGGGCGGCGTCGAAATAGCGCTCGGCGCTGCGCACAATCAGGGCCTGCTGCGCCGCCTGCCACTGGCGCTCGGCCACTTCGCCGGCGATGCGCAGTTGCTCGGACTGCGCCGAGCGTTCGCGGTCGTAGAGCGGCTGCCTCAGGGAAAGGGCGTAGCGCGTGCTCGCGCCGCCCGTGACCGAAGTGTCGAACGCCACGCCCGTGCTCTGGCCGAAGCCGGGGGCCGAGAACTGCGCGCCGCGCGCCGCCGTCTCGGCGTCGGCCAGTGCCACGCCGGCCTGCAGCGACACGGTCGGCCGCCAGAGGGCGCCGGCCTGCTCGCGGCGGGCCTGTCCGGCGGCGCGCGCGGCCCGGGCCGCGGCGATTTCGGGGTCGTGCGCCGCGGCGGCACGCCACGCGTCCAGCAGGTCCGTCGCCCGCGCGGCCGGTGCCGCCAGGAGGACGGCGAGCAGGAGGGGGGCGAGCCGCGCGTCCATGGTCAGCAGCCCTTCTGCACGCCGAGCTTGCGCAGGATGATCTCCAGCGGGCACCAGCGCGTGAGCGAGCTTTGCAGCAGGTTGGCGCCGACGAAGGCGGTGAGGGCCAGCCACCAGGTGCTCACGAACAGCGGGCTGCCCGGCACGCCGAGGGCGAGCGACAGGAGGATGAAGGTGCCTGCGAACAGGCGCACGATTTGCCACGAGGTCATGCGGAAGCTCCTTGGTTTGCGGCTAGGAAGGCGGGGTCGGCCACCGGGCGCTTGCGGTGGCTGACGAAGAACAGCAGCGGGATGACGACCAGCGTCAGCAGCGTGCTGGCGAAGATGCCGAAGATCAGCGAGATCGCCAGCCCGTTGAAGATCGGGTCGTCCAGGATGAAGAAGGCGCCCAGCATGGCGGCCATGCCGGTCAGCAGGATCGGCTGCGCGCGCGTGGCGGCGGAGTGCACCACCGCTTGCGCCAGCGGCACGCCGCGCGCGAGCTGCAGCTCGATGAAGTCCACCAGCAGGATCGAGTTGCGCACGATGATGCCGGCCAGCGCGATCATGCCGATCATGCTGGTGGCGGTGAACTGCGCGCCCAGCAGCGCGTGGCCCGGCATCACGCCGACGATGGTCAGCGGGATGGGCGCCATGATGATCAGCGGCGTGAGGTAGGAGCCGAAGTGCGCCACCACCAGCAGGTAGATCAGCACCAGGCCCACCGCGTAGGCCGCGCCCATGTCGCGGAAGGTCTCGTACGTGATCTGCGACTCGCCGTCCCATTTCAGCGCGTAGCCGCGCCAGGCGTCGGAAGGCTGGTGGATGAAGTACTCGCCCAGCGTGCCGCCGTCGGGCGTGCGGATCGCGGCCAGCGACTCGCGCATGCGGAACATGCCGTACAGGGGGCTGTCGACGGCGCCGGCCATGTCGCCCACCACGTAGTTCACCGGCAGCAGGTCCTTGTGGTACACGGGCTGCTCGCGCAGCGTGTCGCTCACCGTCACCAGTTCGCGGATCGGCACCAGCTGGCCGCGGGCGCCGCGCACGGCCAGCTGCAGCAGCGCGTCGATCTCGCCCTGCGCTTCGGCCGGCAGCTGCAGCACCGCCGGCGCCGGGTACTTCGTTTCGTCGTGCAGCCAGGCCGCGGACTCGCCGGCCAGGCCGGCGCGCAGGGTACTCACGATGGCCTGCTGCGGCACGCCCTGCAGGGCGGCCTTGCGCCGGTCCACCAGCAGCAGCTTGCGCGGTGCCGCCGCGATGCTGCTGTCGTCGACGTCGACGACACCGGGCGTCTGCTCGAAGACGGCGCGCACCGCGTGCGCCACCTGCTGGCGGCCGGCCGCGTCGGGGCCGTAGATCTCCGCCACGATGGGCGCCAGCACCGGCGGGCCGGGCGGCACCTCCACCACCTTCACGTTGGCGCCGTGGCGCTTGCCGATCGCCTGCAGCGCGGGGCGCAGGCGGGTGGCGATGGCGTGGCTCTGCTCGTGCCGGTGCGCCTTGTCGACCAGGTTCACCTGCAGGTCGCCGACCTCGCCGCCGGCGCGCAGGTAGTACTGGCGCACGAGGCCGTTGAAGTTGATCGGCGCGGCGGTGCCCGCATAGGCCTGGTAATCCACGACCTCGGGCTGGCGCGACAGGTGGTCGCCGAGTTCGCGCAGCACGCCGGCCGTGCGTTCCACCGGCGTGCCCGCGGGCATGTCCACCACCACCTGGAACTCCGACTTGTTGTCGAACGGCAGCATCTTCAGCACCACCAGCCCCACGGCCGGCAGCACCAGCGACACGAGGATCAGGCCGCCGACCACGGCGCCCAGCAGCTTGCGGTTGCGGGCGCCGCGGCGCGGATCGAGCAGCGGACGGAACACGCGCTCGAACAGCGGCCCCAGCCTGGCCGCCAGGCCCTTGCCCGCATCGGGCTGGGCGCCGTGCCCATGGCGCATCCACAGCCGCGCCAGCCAGGGCGTGACGACGAAGGCGATGGCCAGCGACAGCAGCATGCCCATGCTGGCATTGATCGGGATCGGGCTCATGTACGGGCCCATCAGGCCGCTCACGAAGGCCATCGGCAGCAGGGCGGCGATCACGGTGAGCGTGGCCAGGATGGTCGGCCCGCCCACTTCGTCCACCGCGCCCGGAATGAGTTCGCGCAGCGTCTTGTGCGGCTCCAGGGCCTGGTGCCGGTGGATGTTCTCCACCACCACGATGGCGTCGTCCACCAGGATGCCGATCGAGAAGATCAGCGCGAACAGCGACACCCGGTTGAGCGTGAAGCCCCAGGCCCAGGACGCGAACAGGGTCACCGTCAGCGTCAGGACGACGGCGCTGCCGACGATGGCGGCCTCGCGCCGGCCGAGGGCGAAGAACACCAGCGCCACCACCGAGGCAGTGGCGAACATCAGCTTCTGGATCAGCTTGAGCGCCTTGTCGTTGGCGGTGGCGCCGTAGTTGCGCGTCTCGGCCACGTCCACGCCTTGCGGGATCACCGTGTTGCGCAGTTCGGCCACGCGCCGCATCACCGCGTCGGCGACGTCGATGGCGTTCTCGCCCGGCTTCTTGGTGATGGCCAGCGTGACGGCCGGATACTCGCCGCCGCCCTGGCCGGTGACGCCGTGCCACACGTAGCGCTGGGCCGGCAAGGCGCCGTCGCGCACCGCGGCGATGTCCTGCAGGAACACGGGCCGGCCGTCGCGCACCGCGACGATCAGCTCGCCGACGTCGCGCGCGTCGCGCAGGAAGGGCCCGGCCTCCAGCGCCACCGAGCGGTTGCCGCCCAGCAGCTCGCCCACCGGGGCGCCGAGGTTGGCCGACTGCAACGCCTGCCGCAGTTCGGCGACCGTGACGCCGGCGCTCGCCATGCGCGCCGGATCGAGTTCGACCACGATGCCGCGGCCGGGCCCGCCGATGGTCACCACCTCGCGCGTGCCCGGTACGCGCTTCAAGTCCGTCTCGACGCTGTGCGCCACCCGCTCGAGGTCGAACGAGCCCATGCGAGCGTCGCGCGCGAACAGCGTCAGGCCCACCACCGGCACGTCGTCGATGCCCTTGGGCTTGATGATCGGCTCGCCCACGCCGAGCCCGCGCGGCAGCCAGTCCGCATTGGCGTTGAGCGTGTCGTACAGGCGCACCAGCGCCTCGGTGCGCGGCACGCCGACCTTGAACTGCACGGTGATCACCGCCAGCCCGGGCCGCGAGACCGACATGACGTGTTCGATGCCCGCGATCTGCGACAGCACCTGTTCGGCCGGCGTGGCGACCATCTGCTCGACGTCGCGCGCCGAGGCGCCGGGGAAGGGCACCAGCACGTTGGCCATGGTGACGTTGATCTGCGGCTCTTCCTCCCGCGGCGTGACCAGCACGGCGAACACGCCGAGCAGGAAGGCGACGAGGGCCAGCAGCGGCGTGATCTGCGCCGACTGGAAGAAGCCGGCGATGCGGCCGGAGATGCCGAGGCGCGGGTTGCTCATGCAGGTTCCCCCGGGCGTCAGCGCGTGCGCGCCGCCAGTTGCGGCTCGAGCGCGACCCGTTCGCCGGCGCTGATGCCGCTGAGGACCTCGATCCGGTCGCCCTCCGCCCGGCCCAGCCGCACCTGCCGCAGCAGCGCGCGGCCATCCGGGCCCACCACGTACACGCCCACGAGTTCCGCGCGCCGGATCACCGCCTGCTGCGGGACGAACACGCGGCTGTCCGCGCCGTTGGCGAGCGGCAGCCAGGCGCGCGCGAACATGCCGGGGGCCACGCCGGCCAGGCCGGCGGGCAGGTCCAGCCGCAGTTCGAGCGTGTGGGTGGCGGGATCCACCGTGGGCAGCAGCTGCGCGCGGGTGGGCACGATGCGCTGGGCCAGGCCGGGGATCTCCGCCTGCGCGACCAGGTCGCGCGGCAGGCGCAGGGCCGCGGTCTGCGGCACGGACGCCTTCACGCGCAGCGCCGCCGGGTCGTAGAGGGTCAGCAGCGGCCGGCCGGGCATGGCCATGTCGCCGAGCACCACCGCCACGTCGGCGACGACGCCGGCGTAGGGTGCGCGCACGATGTGGAAGTCGGACTGCGTGCGGGCGGCGCCGGCGTTGGCGAGCTGGGCCGCGGCTTCCGCCTGCGTTGCCTTGAACTGCGCCTCGGCCCGCTCCAGGGCCGCACGGCTGATGTAGTTCTTCTCGAACAGCTGCTTCTGCCGGTCGTACTCGCGGGCGGCGGCCTCCTGCGTGGCGCGCGCGGCCCGCACCTGCGCCGCGCCGGCGGCGGCGTTCTGTTCGGCCGCGCGGGCGTCCAGGCGCAGCAGCACCTGGCCGGCCTGCACGCGGTCGCCCGCCTTGACGGTCAGGGCCACGACCGCGCCCGGGACCTGGGCGGCGACGGAAGTCTGCCGCAGCGCCTCGACGACACCGTCGTACGAGGCGCTGCGGCCGCTGGTCGCGGCGCTGGCCACCTCGGTCCGCAGGTCCTTGCCCGGCACCCGGTCGGTGGGCGCGGGATCGGCGGCGCAGGCGGCGGTCTGGAAGCATGCCAGCAGCAAGGCGGCCGCGGAAGCGGCCAGCCAGGCGGCCGTGGCACGGGCGGCGGAGCGGTGGTGGGAGGGGTGGATCGGTCGTCGCATGGGGTTGCCTCTTGCGGCTGTGCTTGCAAGTGCTATTATTTAGTCATTCAGTTAAGAATGCAAGTAGCCAAACATTCCCGAAGGAGATCTTCGTGAGGCATGATGTGGACCACCTTCCCGATCCCTGCGCATTCATGAAAGACCTACCGCCCGAAGCCCTGGAGAAAGTGGCCGAGTACTTCCGTGCCCTGTCCGAGCCGACGCGGCTGAACATCCTCAACCTGCTGCGCTCCGGCGAACGCAACGTGGGCGAGCTGGCCGAGGCGACCGGCTACACCGCCGCCAACGTGTCGCGGCACCTCACCTTCCTCACGCAGCAAGGCCTGGTGCGGCGGGACGCCCGCGGCACCTCCGCCTACTACAGCATCGCCGACGACTCGGTGTACGCCCTGTGCGACCTGGTGTGCGGCAGCATCGCGCGCCAGCACGAACGCGCCGCCGTGCACGGACGCCTGTTCGCCACGGTGATGCCGGGCAAGCGCCGCCGGCAGGGCTGAAGGGGGGAGCAGGCGATGCGCCGGACGACCCTCGCGATCGTGGCCGCCGCCGGCGTGCTGCTCGTGGCCGCGGCGGGCCTGGCCTCCTGGCGCCTGCTGCGTCCGCTGCCGGTGGCGGCGACCGCCATCACCCAGGGCAGCGTCGAGGCCAGCGTGAGCGGTCCCGGCACGGTGCAGGCGCGCGTTCCCGTCACCCTCAGCGCCAGGCTCACGTCCACGGTCGTGCGGGTGGACGCCGACGTCGGCGACGCGGTGCACCGCGGCCAGCGCCTGGTCGTCCTGGATGCGCGCGACCTGTCGGCCCGGCGCTCCGCGGTTCTGAGCCAGCAGGAGTCGGTCGCGCGCCAGGTGGAGGCGGCGGACGCGGCGGTTGCCAAGGCCGATGCGGACCTCGAAGGGGCCGTGGCCCGCCAGCGGCGCGACGCGGACCTGCATGCCACCGGCTTCGTGTCGGTGGCCTCGCTCGATGCCTCGACGGCCACGGCGCGGGCGGCGCAGGCCGCCCTCCTGGGGGCGCGGGCCACCGCCGCGGCACGGCGCGCGGACCAGCTTGCGCTGCGGCAGGAAGGCGTCGTCGCCGACACGCTGCTCGGCCACGCGCAGTTGACGGCGCCCATGGCGGGCGTGGTGATCCAGCGCCTGGTGGAGCCGGGCACGACGGTCGCGCCGGGCACGCCGATCCTGCGCATCGTCGATCCGGCATCGCTGTGGGTCACCACGCGTGTCGACGAAGCCGTGGTCGAACAGGTCAGGGCCGGCCAGGCCGCCACCATCCGGCTGCGCAGCGGCACCGTGGTGCGCGGGCAGGTCACCCGCGTCGCACTGCAGTCGGACGCTGCCACCCGCGAACTGGACGTGCAGGTGTCCTTCGCCGGAACGCCGCCGCGCGTGGCCATCGACCAGGAGGCGCAGGTCCGCATCGCGACCGGCCGGGTGGCGGGGCTCGTGGCGCCCGTCTCGGCGCTGGCGCAGGACGCGAGCGGCCGCCGCGGTGTGCTGCGGGTGGTGGCCGGGCGCACGCACTTCGTGGCCGTGGAAACCGGGCCGAGCGCCGACGGACAGGTGCTCGTGCGCGCCGGGCTCTCCGCCGGCGACGTGGTGGTGAGCGATGCGAGCCGTGCCAGGCCCGGCATGCGGGTGCAGCCCGTCGTCGCCGCGACGGCGCAGGGGCAGCCGTGGAACTCGCGCTGAAGGACATCCGCCGGCACCTCGGCCGCTTCCTGGCGACGATGGCGGGCGTGGCGATGCTGCTGGCGATCGTCCTCGTGATGAACGGCATCTACCGCGGCAACATCGCCGACGGCGTGTGGCTGATCGAGAACACCGCGACCGACCTCTGGGTGGTGGAAGGCGGGCGGGGCGGTCCCTTCAACGAACCGTCGCGCCTGCCGCAGGACAGCTACCGCAGCGTGGCGGCCACTCCCGGTGTCGAAACGGCCAGTCCGCTGGTGGTCTACACGGCGCAGCGCACGCTGCGCGACGGCGAGGCGGCCAGCCAGCAGTTCACCGTGGTCGGCTACGACGTGCAGGCGGGCCTCGGCCGGCCCGGGCGGCTGGTGCAGGGCCGCGCGATCGAGGCGCCGCACTGGGAGATGGTCGCGGACGGCAAGCTCGGCCTGGGCCTGGGGGAACTCGCGACCCTGGGCAACGACCGCTACCGGGTGGTGGGCCTCACCCGGGGCGCGGTGGATGCGAGCGGCAACCCGCTGGTGTACCTGTCGCTGCCCGACGCGCAGAAGGTGCAGTTCGAGCAGGATCCGCATGCCGTCGTCGCCGCGCGCGCGGCGACGCTGCAGCGCCTGGAGCGCATCGGCGTGCGGGGCGCGCAGGCCACTGCGCTGCTGCCGCTGTTCGGCGACAGCGCGGGCACCATCAACGCGGTGCTGGTGCGCCTGCACCCCGCGTCGGACGCCGGGCGCGTCGCGCAGCACGTGCGCGACTGGCTCCACTTCGACGTGTACACCACGGCGCAGGAGCGCAGCCTGATGCTGGAGGGGCGCCTGAGCCGGATCTCCTCGGTGCTGGGCCTGTTCCGCGCGCTGCTTGTGCTCGTCTCGATCGTGATCATCGGGCTGGTGGTCTACGTGCTGACCATCGAGAAGATCCGCTCCATCGCCACGCTCAAGCTGATCGGCGCGCCGAACCACCTGATCGTGCGGCTGATCGTGACGCAGTCGCTTCTGCTCACGCTCGGCGCCTTCGTGCTGGCGTACGCGCTGCGCGAGTGGATCGCACCGGGGTTCCCGCGCACGCTGGCGTTCACCGGCGTGGAAACGGGCATCACCTTCGCCGTCATGCTCGTGGGCGGCGTGCTGGCGAGCCTGCTGGCGGTGTGGCACGCGCTGCGGACGCCGCCGCAGCTCGCGCTGGGAGGTTGACGCATGGCCGTCGTGGAAATCACCGGCGTGAGCCAGACCTTCGGCAGCGGCGAGGCCGCCGTGCACGCGCTCCAGCCGACGTCGCTCTCGGTGCAGGGCGGCGAGCTGGCGGCGCTGCTGGGCCCCAGCGGCTCCGGCAAGAGCACCCTGCTGCTGGCGATCGGCATGATCCAGCCTCCGCTCACGGGCCGCGTGGTGATCGCCGGCGAGTGCCTGTACGACGACGGGCCGACGGGCGTGGACGTGCGCGCCTTCCGCCGGCGCAAGATCGGCTTCGTGTTCCAGCAGCACAACCTGATTCCCTTCCTCACCGCGCGCGAGAACGTGGCCCTCATGCTGCAGCTCAATGGTGCGGGCAAGCGCGCGGCGGCGCGCCGCGCCGATGAACTGCTGGACTACCTGGAGATCGCGCACCGCGCCCACGCCCTGCCGGCGCGCCTTTCCGGCGGCGAGCAGCAGAGGGTGGCGATCGGCCGTGCGCTGGCGAACGACCCGGTGCTGGTCCTGGCCGACGAGCCCACGGCGGCGCTCGACACCGCGCGCGGCATGAAGTCGATGGCGCTGCTGCGCCGCATCGCGCGCGAGCGCGGATCGGCCGTGATCACCGTCACGCACGACCAGCGCATGATCGAAGGCTTCGACACGGTGTACCACCTCGACGACGGCCGCCTCGAGAAGGTGCAGCGGAGTCACCCCCGCGACGTCGCCATCGCAGGCTGAGCCAGCCTGGTGCCTGCGGGCGTGACATAAGTCTTCATTTGCAGCCTCTGCCGCACGCCACGTTACCTGGGACGCGGAATGTTGCCGTGCGGAGCTTCGGCTGTAGGTGCGGTCGGACGGACGTGGGAACGAATGGACGACGCAGCGGCGGACATGACCCGACACGAGGTGCCGCGCGGAACTGACTCCGCGCAAGTTCCCGCTCACTACTCTAGACATCGCTGGCCAACACGAGCCCGCAGGTTCAAAGGTTCAACAAATCAAGTTCTAGGAGAAGTTGCAATGGCTGTTCTGAAAAAAATTGCCGGTCTGGTTGCCGGTGTTTCCGCTGTCGCCGTCGTCGGTCTCGCCGTCGCCCAAGGCATCCCCCCCAACCCCTTCGTGACCAACCCCGCCCTGGGCGCCGGCCAGCAGAGCTCTCACCTGACCTCCATGGGTGAGACCGGCGTGCCGGGCCTGCTGGACCAGGTCCAGACCGCCCAGGTCACGACCGTGCGCGAAGTCGCCCGCGTCGAACAGCCCGCCCCGATCGTCGCCCAGGCCCAGCCCCCGGCCCCGGTGATCGTGCAGGAACAGCAGCAGATGGGTGCCGCCCCGGCGCCGATCGAGCAGCCCGCTCCCGCGCCCGTGATGCGTCGCAAGGCCGACCGCGGCTAAGCAGTACGCCTGAAGCTGGGACGCGCCCTTGGCGGGCGGTCCTAGCCGGCATCGAAAGCGGCGCGCATCCACTGGAGCGCGCCGTTTTCCATGCTGACCACGTCGAAGCGGCACGGCGGCGGCTGCCGCAGCCGCAGCAGGTAGTGCTGCGCGGCGAACACCACGCGCCGCTGCTTTTCCCACCCGATGCTGCCCGCCGCGCCGCCGAAGCCGCGGCTGGCGCGCTTGCGCACTTCCACGAACACCAGCGTGCCGTCGGGCTCGCGCATGATCAGGTCGATCTCGCCGCCGCCGCGGTGCGGCGTCCGATAATTGCGCGCGACGAGCGCGAGTCCCTGCTGCTGCAGATGGGCCAGCGCGCGGTCTTCCGCGGCAGCGCCGTCGTCCCTGGTGCTCACGGCGTGGGCCCCCTTCGAAGGAGTTCCATTGAGCGCATCGTTTGCCTCCGCGCTGGCCGCGGCCCGTGACGCGGCGGCGGCCCAGCATTACCCGCAGGGTACGCTGTACGTGGTGGCCACGCCCATCGGCAATCTGGCGGACATCGGCCTGCGGGCCTTGCACGTTCTGCAGCTGGTCGACGCCATCGCCTGCGAAGACACGCGCCACACCCAGGCGCTGCTGCGCGCCTACGGCATCGATACGAAGTCGCTGCTGAGCGTGCACCGCCACAACGAGGCGCAGGGCGCGCAGGAGGTCGTGCGGCGCCTGCAGCTGGGGCAGCGGGTGGCGTACGCCAGCGACGCGGGCACGCCCGGCGTGAGCGACCCGGGCGCGCGGGTGGTGGCGGCGGTGGTCGCGGCGGGGCTGCGCGTCATGCCGCTGCCGGGAGCCAGCAGCGTCACCACGGTGCTGAGCGCCACGGGAGCGGAAGGCGAGGAATCCGGCTTCGTGTTCTTCGGCTTCCTGCCCGCCAAGGCGGGGGAGCGGCAGCAGGCCGTCGAATCGCTGAGGCAGGAGCCGCGCGCGGTGGTGCTGCTGGAGGCGCCGCACCGCATCGCCGTGCTGGCGGAGAGCCTGGCGGTGCTGGGCGGGCGGCCGCTCACGGTCGGACGCGAGCTGACCAAGCAGTTCGAGCAGATCGCCACGATGGCCTGCGAGGCCTTCCCGGCCTGGCTGCAGGCCGACGCGGACCGCGCGCGCGGCGAATTCGCCCTGGTGCTGCACCCGGAGCGGGTGGTAGACGACGGTGCCCAGGCGCTGCGCGTGTTGCGGCTGCTGGTGGCCGAACTGCCGGTGAAGACCGCGGTGCGGCTGGCGGCGGAGATCACCGGGGCGTCGCGCAATACGCTGTATCCGGCGGCTCTCGCGATGAAGGGCGAGGCGGAATCGTAGGCTGGGGGTGACCGCGCGCGATGCGCGCCGGCACCCCAGCGCTGGCGCGCATCGCTGGGGTTGCGCTTCGCTCCACCGCCAGCATCGCTGGGGTTGCGCTTCGCTCCACCGCCAGCCTACGGTCCCGCCAGCCGCCCAGGCGCCTCAGATCACCAGCGGATCCACATCGATCGCCCACCGGATCAGGCCGCGCAGGCGCAAGCCCTGCAGCACCGGCTGCCACGCCGACAGGAAGGCCTGCAGCGCCGGCCGCGAGCCGCTTTCCAGCAGCAGCTGCGCCCGCTCCACGTTGGCCACGCGCTGCACCGTCATCGGCACCGGTGAATAGATCGTCACGCGGGCGCTGCCTTCCAGCGCCGCGGCGGCATCGGCGGCGGACTGCAGGAAGGCCTGCGCCACTTCCTGCGTGCGGGCGTCCGCCCGCAACAGGGCCTGGAAGGCGAAAGGCGGCATGGCGGCCTGCCGGCGTTCGCCCAGCTGCTGCGCGGCGAACGCGGGGTAATCGTGCTTCTTCAGGGCGGCGAACAGGGGATGCTCGGGGCTGAAGGTCTGCACCCACATCTCGCTGGCGGCCGAGCGTGCCGCATCGCGCCCGGCGCGCCCGGCCGCCTGCATCAGCAGGCTGAACAGGCGCTCGGGCGCGCGGAAGTCGCTGGAATACAGGGCACCGTCCGGATTCACCGCGGCCACCAGCGTGATGCGGCGGAAGTCGTGCCCCTTGGTGACCATCTGCGTGCCGACCAGCACATCGACCTCGCCGGAATGCACCTGCGCGAGCTGCTCCTCGAGCGCGCCCTTGTGCCGGGTGCTGTCGGCGTCCATGCGCGCGATGCGCGCAGGCTCGCCGTCGGGCCGGCGCGCATCCGCGAGCAGTTCGACCAGCTGCTCCTCCAGTCGCTCGGTGCCGCGCCCCAGCGGCGCGATGTCCACGTTGCCGCAGCTGGGGCAGGCCCGCGGCACCCGTTCGGTGAAGCCGCAGTGGTGGCAGCGCAGCGTGCGGTCGATCTTGTGGAACACGCGGAAGGCGCTGCAATGGCTGCATTCGCTCTTCCAGTCGCAGGCGTTGCAGGCCAGCACGGGGGCGTAGCCCCGCCGGTTGAGGAACACCAGGGCCTGCTCGCCCCGCGCGATGCGCTGCGAGATCGCCGCCAGCAGCGGCGGCGAGAACAGCGTGCCGTGCGGCTGGTGGTTCATGTTCACCAGCCGCACGGTGGGCAAGGCGCCGGCGCCGATGCGGGCCGGCATTTCGAGGCAGCGATAGCGGCCGCGCTCGCACGCGTGCCAGCTCTCCAGCGAGGGGGTGGCGGAACCGAGGACCACCTTGGCGCCCTCGGCGCGCGCGCGGTACACCGCGAGGTCGCGGGCCGAATAGCGGGCACCCTCCTGCTGCTTGTAGCTGGGATCGTGCTCCTCGTCGACGACGATGAGCCCCAGCCGCGGCAGCGAGGCGAACACCGCCATGCGGGTGCCCAGCACGATGCGCGCGCGGCCCAGGTGGGCGCCGATCCAGCTCTTGAGGCGCTGGGGATTCGTCATGCCGCTGTGCAGCGCCACCACCGCCGAGGCGCCGAAGCGGTCCTCGAAGCGCGCCTGCAGTTGCGGCGTGAGGTTGATCTCCGGCACCAGCACCAGGGCCTGTGCCTCGGGATCCCGGTCCAGCAGCGCCTGCACGGCCCGCAGGTACACCTCGGTCTTGCCGCTGCCGGTGGCCCCGAACAGCAGGAACGGACCGGGTTCGGCGCCAATGGCCGCCAGCGCCTGCGCCTGCTCGTCCGTCAGCGCGGGCGGCGCCGAGCGGACCGCTTCCACGGCCGCGGCTGCCTTGCGCTGCAGTCGGCGCGCCAGCTGCTCGGCGTCGAGTCCGCGCAGCTGCGGCGGCAGCGCCGCCAGCGCCACTTCGCCGAGGCTGCGCTGGTAGTAGCCGGCGGCGAAGGCGACGAGCCGGCGCCAGGCCGCCGACAAGGGCGGCAGGCCGCCGAGCACGGCGCCGACGGCGCGCAACTGCCCGGGATCGGGCTGCGGGCCGCCGCCGGCCGGCGCGTCCCAGACCACGCCGCACACCTCGCGTCGCCCCAGGGGCACGCGCACCAAGGCGCCCGGCAAGAGCGGGAGCTCACTCAGGTAGCTGAGCGGTTCGACGACGGTGCTGTGGGCGGGCGTCGGCACCACCACGTGCAGCAGGTGGCCCATGACTAAGGTGCCTTACGGATGCCGCTTAGGCCCGGATGGCGCAAACCCGCATAAGTCCTTGATTCCACAGCGCTTTGCCGCCACCCGCCGTTCTTGTGGATAACTTTGTTGATACCGCGTCGTCGCAGGCCCCCAAGCCCCGAGAAATCAAGGAGTTGCCTCGTCTGCACCGGGAAAGTGCACAAAGTGAAATGCAGCAAAATCAAGGACTTAGGCGCGCTACCTTTTTTGGAGCGCATCAGGCAGGGGCATGGTGGCCCAGGGGCCCCGCAACACAGGTTTTGTGCATAAGTCAAGCGCGCGAGCCAACGAATCGGCCAGGCGGGCGCTAGGGAACGTCCCGATGCGGCTTTCCTTACGCAGCGGCGCCAGCGCTGGCGCGCATCTTCGCAGAGTGCGCATGCACCGTTTCCACCAGCGCTTGCACGTGCTCCGGCGGCGTGTGCTGGCTGATGCCGTGGCCCAGGTTGAAGACCTGCGTCGGCCCGGTGCCGCTGCCGGTGTGCGGCGTGCCGAAGTCCTCGAGGATGCGGCGTGCTTCCGCGGCCACGGCCTCGGGCGGCGCGAACAGCGCGGCGGGATCCATGTTCCCCTGCAGCGCCTTGCTGGCGCCCACCTGGGCCCGCGCGCGGCGCAGGTTGACCGTCCAGTCCACGCCGAGCACGTCGCAATCGAGCCGGCCCATTTCGTCCAGCCAGAGGCCGCCGCCCTTGGTGAAGACGATGCGCGGGATGGTGACGCCTTCGGCGTCGGTGCGCTTGAGCCTGGCCAGCACCTGCGCGGTGTACTGCAGGCTGAACTGCTGGAAGGCGCTGTCCGCCAGGGCACCGCCCCAGCTGTCGAACACCATCACGGCCTGCGCGCCGGCGTCGATCTGCGCGTTGAGGTAGGCCGCGACGGCTTCGGCATTGACCTGGAGGATGCGATGCATCAGGTCCGGGCGGCTGTACAGCATGCTCTTGACGCCGCGCCAGTCGTCGCCCGAGCCGCCGCCTTCGACCATGTAGCAGGCCAGCGTCCAGGGGCTGCCGGAAAAGCCGATCAGGGGCACGCGGCCGTTCAGGGCCTTGCGGATCGACGTGACCGCGTCGAAGACGTACTTCAGCTTGTCGAGGTCGGGCACCTGCAGCGCGCCCACGGTGGCCTCGTCGCGCAGGGGCCGCGCCAGCTTGGGGCCTTCGCCCTCGGCGAAGCTCAGGCCCAGGCCCATGGCGTCCGGCACCGTCAGGATGTCCGAGAACAGGATCGCGGCGTCGAGCGCGAAGCGGTCCAGCGGCTGCAGGGTGACCTCGGTGGCGTACTGCACGTTGGTCGCCAGCCCCATGAAGCTGCCGGCGCGGGCGCGCGTCGCCTTGTATTCGGGCAGGTAGCGGCCGGCCTGGCGCATCAGCCACAGCGGCGTGTACGGTGTCGCCTGGCGCAGGCAGGCTCGGAGGAAGGTGTCGTTGGCGAGGGGCTGGAAACGCATCCCGCCATTGTCGCAGGGCCTATGATCCCGGTTTCCGGATGGGCAGCATGGCAGTTGATTTCGAGCAGGCGCGGGCGTTTTTTGTCGAAGGCGTGGCCGCCTACGAGGCCGGCCGCCTGCCCGAGGCCGAGCGCAAGTTCGCCGCCGCGCTGTCGCTCGCGCCGGGGCGGCCCTCCGTCCTGAGCAACCTCGGCGCGGTGCGGCTCAAGCTGGGGCGCGCCGAGGAGGCGCTCGCCCTGCTGCAGGAGGCCCTGGAGCGCGAACCGGCGAACGCCGAGACGCTCGGGCACTGCGGCACCGCGCTGGCGGAACTCGGTCGCACCGCGGACGCCCTGGCCCATTTCGACCGCGCGCTGGCCGCGGACGCGCGCTCGCCCGCCTTGTGGATCCTGCGCGGGAATGCGCTGAAGGAGCTGGGGCGCGCCGGCGATGCGGCGCAGTCCTTCCGCGAGGCGCTGGCGCGCGGCGGCGACCGCGAGCTGCTTGGCTATTACCTCGCGGGCCTCGAAGCCGGCGAGGCGCCGCAACGGCCGCCCTCCCATTACGTGGAGGCGCTGTTCGACGGCTATGCGGCGCAATTCGACGAGCACCTGGTGCGGACGCTGCGCTACGACGCGCCGCGCGTGCTCACGCAGCGGCTGGCAGCGATGGGAGCGCGCTGGCGCCACGCGCTCGACCTGGGTTGCGGCACCGGCCTGTGCGGCCCGTACCTGCGTGCGATGGCCGATCGCGTCACCGGCGTGGACCTGTCGTCGAACATGCTGGAGAAGGCCCGCAAGCTGGGTGCGTACGACGCGCTGGTGCAGGGCGACGTGGTGGCGTATCTCGCCGGAGCCACGGAATCCTTCGATGTCGTGGTCGCGGCCGACGTGTTCGTGTACGTGGGCGCGCTCGGCGAGGTGTTCCGGCTGCTGGCGCAGCGCATGCCCGCCGGCGGAAGCTTCTGCTTCACCGTGGAGGAGTCGCGGGGCGCGGAGCTGGAACTGCGGTCCAGCCTGCGGTATGCGCATTCGGAGGCGGGGATCCGGCGGCTCGCGCAGGCGCATGGCTTCGCGGTGAGCGCACTGGAGAAGCGGCCGGTGCGCGAGGACCAGCGGGTGCCGATCCCGGGGCTGTTCTTGTGGATGGAGCGAACGTAGGCTGGCGGTGACGAAGGAACCCCAGCTCGCTGCGCTACGCTGATCGCTGGGGTTCCTTCGTCACCCCAGCCTACGAAGAGGACCCCCGCGTCACGGCACAGCGCGCGTCATGCCAGTGCCCCCGCTTCATCCCACCGCCTTGCGCAGCGCCTGGTCCAGGTCCCACAGGATGTCCTCCACATCCTCGATGCCGACCGACAGCCGGATCATGTCGGGCCGCACGCCGGCGCGCTGCAGTTCCTCCTCGCTCAACTGCCGGTGCGTGGTCGATGCGGGATGGATCACCAGCGTCTTGGCGTCGCCGATGTTCGCGAGATGCGAGAGGAACTCGCAGGCATCGATGAAGCGTTCGCCCGCCTTGGTCGCATCGGGTGCGCGGATGCCGAAGGTGAGGATGCCCGAGGCGCCCGGCTGGCCGTCGATGGCGCGGAACTGCTTTTTCGCCAGGGCGTAGTGCGGCGAGTCCTGAAGCCCCGGATAGTTGACCCAGCCCACCAGCGGATGGTCGGCGAGGAACTCGGCGACGCGCCGCGCGTTGCGGCAATGCGCCTGCATGCGCAGGTGCAGCGTCTCGATGCCCTGCAGGATCAGCCACGCGTTCAGCGGCGACAGCGCGCCGCCGAAGGTGCGGTTGACCTCCATGCGCGCCTTCATGGTGTAGCCGAAGTCGCCGAAGGTCTCGTAGAACTTCACGCCGTGGTAGGCGCGGCTCGGCTCCAGCATCTCGGGAAACTTCTCGCGCGCCAGGCCGCTGCCCCAGTCGAACTTGCCCGATTCCACCAGCACGCCCGCCATCGTCGTGCCGTGGCCGCCCAGGTACTTGGTCGCGCTGTGCACGATGATGTCGGCGCCGAAGTCGAACGGGTTGCACAGGTAGGGGCTGGCCACCGTGTTGTCGATGATCAGCGGCAGGCCGTGCGCATGGGCGATGTGCGCTACCGCCTCGATGTCGAACACGTTCACCAGCGGATTGCCCAGCGTCTCGCCGTAGACCGCGCGGGTGTTCGGGCGGATCGCGCGGCGGAAGTTCTCCGGGTCCTGCGGATCGACGAAGGTCGTCTCGATGCCCAGTCGCCCGAAGCCGATCCCGAGCTGGCCCACGGTGCCGCCGTACAGGGTGGAGGCCGCGACGATGTGGTCACCCGCCTTCAGGATCGCGAGGATCGCCGTCATCTGCGCCGCCATGCCGGTGGCGCAGGCGAGCGCGGCACGCCCGCCTTCGAGCGAGGCCACGCGTTCCTCCAGCACTGCCACCGTCGGATTGCTGATGCGGCTGTAGACGTTGCCGAAGGTCTGCAGGTTGAACAGGCTCGCCGCGTGCTCCGCGGAGTCGAACACGAAGCTGGTGGTCTGGTGGATCGGCGTGGCGCGCGCGCCGGTCACCGGGTCGGGGATGGCGCCGGCGTGGATGGCACGGGTGCCGAACGCGTATTCGTGGTCGGCGCCGGCTTGCGATGTCTTGCCGGAACCGTCGTCGTGGTCTTGTGCCATCTCAGTAGAACAGTTGCTGCGGCCGCCGAGCCGAGATCACCTTGGTGTTCACGCCGGCCCAGTTGAGGCCGCCGAACAGGCGGGCATGTTCGATCTTCACGCAGCGGTCCATCACCACGGCGAGGCCCGCGGCGCGCGCCCTGGCGGCCGAGGCTTCGTCGACGACGCCGATCTGCATCCAGAGGCACTTCGCGCCGATGGCGATGGCTTCGTCGGCGATCGGCGGGATGTCGGCGCTCTTGCGAAAGCAGTCCACCAGGTCGATCTTCTCGCCCGCTTGCGCCGCGGCCGTCACGCTGGGATAGCTGCGCTGGCCCAGGATCTCCGGCGCGGAGGGGTTGATCGGCACGATGCGGTAGCCGTGCTCCTGCATGTACTTGGCCGCGAAGAAGCTCGGGCGGTGCCATTGCGGCGACAGGCCGACGACCGCCAGCGTGCGGCAGGTGCCGAGGATGCGGCGCAGTTCGTGGATCGTGCTCATCGCGCCAGTGTACGCACCGGCGCGCGCGACCTACATCTGGCCGATCGCGTTGCGCACTTCGTCCGCGCCCAGCACTTCGGACAGCACCACCGGCGCACGGCCCGGGCGGTAGATCACGTAGACCGGCACGCCGTTGCGCCCCAGTTGCGCGAGGGCCGCGGTGATGGCCGGATCGCGGCGCGTCCAGTCGGCGCGCAGCAGCGTGAAGTTGCCTTTGGCGAAGTCTTCCAGCACGTCGGTGCGCGAGAGCGTGGTCTTCTTGTTCAGCTGGCAGGTCACGCACCAGGCCGCGGTGAAGTCCACGAACACCGGCTTGCCGGCGGCGACCAGCTGCTGCACGCGCTCCGGCGCCCAGGGCTGCCAGCGGCTGTCCATCGCCCGGGCGACGGTCGCCGCGGTGGCCGGGCGCGTGATCGCGCCGCCGATGCTCCAGGCGACGAACGCCAGGCCGGCGAGCGCCACCGAGCCCAGGATGACGCGGGTGCGGCCGTGCAGTGTCAGCGCCCACACGACCATGCTCAGGGCCACCAGCACGGCGAGCAGCGAGGCGGCGCCGTCGATGCCGCTTTGCTGGCCCAGCACCCAGACCAGCCAGGCGACGGTGGCGAACATCGGGAAGGCCATCAGGCGGCGGAAGGTTTCCATCCACGCGCCCGGCCGCGGCAGCCAGCCGGCGATGGCGGGGATCCAGGCGGCGGCCAGGTAGGGCAGCGCCATGCCGAAGCCCAGCGCGACGAAGATCGCCATCGCCTCGCCCGCCGGCAGGGTGGCCGCGAACCCGAGCGAGGCGCCCATGAAGGGCGCGGTGCAGGGCGAGGCGACGGCCACGGCCAGCACGCCGGTCAGGAAGGCGTTGGCCACCGGGTGCTTCGCTTCCAGGGTCGCCACGGCGCTCGGAAGGAACGAGCGGAATTCGAAGACGCCGGACAGGTTCAGCGCGATCAGCGTGAACAGCGCCGCGAGCGTCGCGACCACGCCGGGGGACTGCAGCTGGAAGCCCCAGCCCAGTTGCTCGCCGGCCGCGCGCAGCGCCAGCATCAGGGCGCCCAGTGCGGCGAAGGACACGATCACGCCGGCGGTATAGGCCAGGCCGCTGATGCGGTGGCCGCGGCGGTCGTCCGCGTGCTGCGTGAAGCCCACGACCTTGATCGCGAGCACCGGGAACACGCAGGGCATCAGGTTGAGGATCAGGCCACCGAGCAGCGCGCCGAACAGGGCGGCCAGCAAGGTGGTGCCGGCCGTCGACGGCGCGCCGGCGTTCGGGAGTGCGGCGCTCTGGCGCAGGGCTTCCTGGAGAGCCGGGGAGATCGCGCTGGCCGGCGCGGCCTTGGCGGGCCAGGTGCCGGTGACGGGTGCTTCGACCCGCCAGGCCTGGTCGCCCGCGGCGAGCACCACGGGCAGCACGTTGGGGCTGGCGCCGCGGTGGGGGGACAGGGGCACGCTGGCCGTCCAGGCTTCGCCCTTCCAGGCCTGGGTCCAGGCGCCGGGCGGGTCGATCACCTCCCCGGTTTCGGGGAAGAATTCGAGGTTTTTTCCCCGCGCGGCGGCCGGCAGCCCCGCCACCGAAATTTCCAGCCGCTGGCCTTCGATCCTGACCTGCGCGCCGGATTTCAGCGCTTGCGGCACCGCCGCGAGCGCGGCCTGGAAATTGCCGCCATGCAGCGCGGTCGACCCGCGGGCCGGCAGCTTCAGCGTGAAGCTGCCCTCCTCGGGAATGCATTCCTTCTGGCAGACCAGCCACGAGGCCTTGAGCTGGATCTCGGTTTCGGCGGCTACCGGCTTGAACGCCGATGTCACGGTGAGCGGCACCGGCAGCAGCACGGTGCCTTCGTAGCCGTAGTTCATCAGCGGGCCGACCGGCAGCTTGCGCGGCACCGGCCAGGCGATCTCACCGGCCTCGATGCCGGCCGGCAGGCTCCACGTGACCAGGGTGGGCAGGCCGGAGTCGCCCGGGTTCTTCCAGTAGGTGTGCCACTCCGGCTTGTGCGTGATCTTCAGGCCCAGCCAGGCCGGCTTGCCGGCCTCCAGGCCGTCCGGCGCATGCGCCAGCAGCTCGGCCCGCACGTGCTCGGTGGTGACCACGGCCTTGTCCGCCTGGGCGAAGGAGGCGGCGGGCAGGAGGGCCGCCGCGAGGCTGAGGGCGGCGAGCAGGCGGGCGAATGTCATGGCTGCAAGGTGGAGCTCTGCGGTGAGGCCGAAGTTCCGGAGTTCAGGCGAAGCCCAGCACCACCCGTCGGGTGGTGGCGCTCTTCTTCTCGATTTTGGTAACGACCACCGCCCCGATTTCCGAGGTGTTGGCCACGTGGGTGCCGCCGCAGGGCTGGTAATCGATCGCGGACGCGCCGCCGATGCGGATGGTGCGCACCCGCCCCGTGCCGCGCGGCGGCTGCACGGACATGCTCTTGACCAGGGCCGGATTGGCATCCAGGTCCTCGTCCGTGATGGCGCCGATTTCGACCGCGTGGCCTGCAGCCACCAGGCGGGCGATGCCGGCGGTGAGCGCTTCCTTCTCCAGCGGGTCGGTCATGTTGAAGTCCAGCCGGGCATAGTCCGGCGTGATCGAGCAGCCGTTCACCAGCTGCGGCACCAGGTGGCACAGCAGGTGGGTCGTGGTGTGGAAGCGCATCAGCCGGTGGCGGCGGTCCCAGTCGATGCGCGCGACGACGGCGTCGCCCGGGCGCAATTCCGCCAGCAGGGCCTCCTGGCCGGGCTGCGGCACATGCGCCACGCCGCCCGTGGGCAGGCCCTGCTCGTCCTTGGCCTTGCGGGTGTCCGCGATTTGCAGCAGGCGCCCGTCGGGCAGCACCAGCATGCCGGTGTCCCCGGCCTGTCCGCCGCCCAGCGGATAGAACACCGTGCGGTCCAGCACCACCCCCTGCTCGCCGAGGGCGAGCACGGTGGCGGGCGTCTCCCGCAGATAGGCGTCCTGTCGAAACAACTCTTGCGTCATCCTCCGATTGTCCCTTTTCCCGCGCTTCCGCCCCACAGTATGGGATCAGGGACGCACACTTCGTGCCATGTCCCGAACCGCCTCGCTCCTGTTCGTGCTGCTGGCGGGAGTCGCCGGCTGCAGCGACACCGCCCGCCTGCCCGAAGCCGCCACCGTCGGCGCGCAGCCGCAGTTGCCGCCGCCCGCCAAGTCGCTGATCCCCACCGTGCACATCGCCCCGGCGCAGGGCTGGCCGCAGGACCGCCAGCCGCAGGCGCCGCCCGGGTTCCGGGTGGCGGCGCTGGAGCGGGGCCTGGAGCATCCGCGCTGGCTCTACGTGCTGCCCAATGGCGACATCCTGGTGGCCGAGAGCAACGCCCCGAAGCCGCCGCCCGGCGATGAACCCAAGGGAATCAAGAGCTTCGTCATGAAGCAGGTGATGAAGCGCGCGGGCGCGGGGGTGCCCAGTCCCGACCGCATCCTGCTGCTGCGCGATGCGAACGGCGACGGGCAGGCGGAGCACAAGAGTGTGTTCATCGACAAGCTGCACTCGCCCTTCGGCATGGCCCTGGTGGGCAACGACCTGTATGTCGCCAACGCCGATGCGGTGGTGCGCTTTCCCTACCAGCCGGGGCAGACGCAGATCACCGCGGCGCCGGTGAAGGTGACGGACCTGCCGGCGGGCCGCAACCACCACTGGACCAAGGGCCTGGTGGCGAGCCCCGACGGCCGCAAGCTCTACGCCTCGGTGGGCTCCAACAGCAATGTCGCCGAGCACGGCATGGAGAAGGAGGACGGCCGCGCGGCGATCTGGGAGATCGACGTGGCCAGCGGCAGCAAGCGCCTGTTCGCCGGCGGCCTGCGCAACCCGGTGGGCCTGGCGTTCGAGCCCCGCACGCGCGCCCTGTGGGCGGTGGTGAACGAGCGCGACGAGCTCGGGAGCGACCTCGTCCCGGATTATCTGACCTCGGTGCGCGAGGGCGCCTTCTACGGCTGGCCCTGGAGCTACTGGGGCGCGCACGTGGACGACCGCGTGCAGCCGCCGCGGCCCGAGATGGTGGCGCGCGCGATCGCGCCGGACTTCGCCCTGGGCAACCACGTGGCGCCGCTGGGGCTCGCGTTCTCGGAGGGGCGGCTGGCTGCGCCTTATGCCGAAGGGGCGTTCGTCGGCGAGCACGGATCGTGGAACCGGGCGCCGCGCAGTGGCTACAAGGTGGTGTTCGTGCCGTTCGCCAACGGCAGGCCGGCGGGGCCGCCGCAGGATTTCCTCACCGGTTTCCTGAGTCCGGACGGCCATGCCTGGGGCCGGCCGGTGGGCGTGGCGCTGGATCGCACCGGTGGCCTGCTGGTGGCCGACGATGTCGGCAACACGGTCTGGCGGATCGCGCCTGCGCGGTGAATTTTCGAAGCGCCGTTGACGTAGGCTGGTGCTGAGCCGCGCCAGCGCGAAGCCCAGCGGTTCCTCAGCCCAGCGTCGGCAGCGCCCCGTTCAGGTACGCCGTGATGATCATCGCGGTCAGCGAAGGCCCGCGCGTGCACTGGTCGAGCGCCACCGCGATCGACAAGGCCAGCGAGGGCCAGACGGCGCGGTTCCAGCTCTCGCGCCAGGCGGTTTCAGCAAATGATCGAAGAGTCCCCATGCACGAATGGTCTCCGGCGCGGGGGGCCCTGTCGTTCGGCGGAAGCCGCAAGGAAGCCGTCGCGTGCAGGCAGCCCGGCCGTAAGACACGTGACTACAGGCGCGTGGGCCCGCCTGCATGCGTGTCGGTCAGGATCGCGGCGGTAAGGGCAGCGCCGTCTTGTAGCGGACCTGCTTGAGCGCGAAGCTGGAGCGGATCTTCTCGATCCCGGGGATCGGCGTGAGCTGTTCCAGGATGAAGCGCTCCAGCGCCGCGATGTCCGGCACCGCGACGCGGATCAGGTAGTCGCTGTCGCCGGTCATGAGGTAGCACTCCATCACCTCGTCGTGCTCCGCGATGCGGCGCTCGAATTCCGCCAGCGCCTCCTTCGACTGCGACTTCAGGCTGATGTTGATGAACACGTTCAGGCCCAGGCCCAGCGCCTTGGCGTTGGCCAGCGCCACGTAGCGCTCGATCACGCCCGCGGCCTCCAGCGCCTTCACGCGCGCCAGGCACGGAGAGGGCGAGAGATGGACCCGCCGCGCCAGTTCGACGTTGGTGAGCGAGCCGTCTTCCTGCAGTTGCGCCAGGATGCGCAGGTCGGTGGTGTCCAAGTGCACGGAATGCTGTGAAATGCGGAGACTGAGGCATTTTATGCCGCCGAGCCAAGCCTCCACCTGCATTTCGGCGCCCCGTGCCGCGCCATCGTGCCTAGAGTGGAGGCATGGCCGACGACAGCATCACGCGTTACCTCGCCGACGAGAACGGCGACACCGACCCCATCGAGACCGCGGAGTGGCGCGACGCCTTCCGCGCGCTGGTGGAACAGGAAGGGCCCGCGCGGGCCCGCTTCATCCTCGACCAGCTCGCGGTGCTCGGAAGGAGCCCCGCGGTGGGCTGGTCGCCGGAGCTGGTCACGCCCTACGTGAACACCGTGCCGGTGGAACGCCAGCCGGTGTTCCCGGGCGACCTCGCGATCGAGGAGAAGCTCGCGTCGATCATGCGCTGGAACGCGCTGGCGATGGTGGTGCGCGCCAACACGGCGTACGGCGAGCTCGGGGGCCACATCGCCAGCTACGCGAGCGCCGCGGACCTGTTCGAGGTGGGCTTCAACCACTTCTTCCGCGCCCGCAGCGAGCAGGGCAAGGGCGACCTGGTGTTCTACCAGCCGCACAGCGCGCCCGGCGTCTATGCGCGCGCCTTCCTCGAGGGCCGCCTGCGCGAGCAGGACCTCGCGCATTACCGTCAGGAGATCGCCGCGCCGGGCGAAGGCGCACGCGGGCTTTCCAGCTATCCGCACCCCTGGCTGATGCCGGACTTCTGGCAGTTCCCGACCGGCTCGATGGGCATCGGTCCGATCAGCTCGATCTACCACGCGCGCTTCATGCGTTACCTCACGCATCGGGGGCTGGTCGATTGCGGCGCGCGCAAGGTGTGGGGCGTGTTCGGCGACGGCGAGATGGACGAGCCCGAGAGCATGAGCGCGCTGACGCTGGCCTCGCGCGAGAAGCTGGACAACCTGGTGTGGGTGGTCAACTGCAACCTGCAGCGGCTCGATGGTCCGGTGCGCGGCAACGGCCGCATCGTCGACGAACTGGAGAAGCTGTTCCGCGGCGCCGGCTGGAACGTGATCAAGCTGCTGTGGGGCAGCGACTGGGACGGCCTGTTCGCGCGCGACACCTCCGCCGCGCTGGTGCGCGCCTTCGCGCACACGGTGGACGGCCAGATGCAGACCTTCGCCGCCAAGGACGGGCGCTTCAACCGCGACAACTTCTTCGGCCAGAACAAGGAGCTCGCGCGGCTGGCGCAGGGCATGACGGACGAACAGATCGACCGCCTCAAGCGCGGCGGCCACGACCTCGTGAAGATCCACGCGGCCTACGACGCCGCCGCGCGCCACCACGGCCAGCCCACCGTGATCCTGGCCCACACGAAGAAGGGCTACGGCATGGGCAAGGCGGGGCAGGGCCGCATGACCACGCACAGCCACAAGAAGCTGGACGAGACCGAGCTGCTGGAGTTCCGCAACCGCTTCAACCTGCCGCTGTCGGACGAACAGGCCAAGACGCTCGCCTTCTACAAGCCCGCCGACGACAGCGCCGAGATGCGCTACCTGCACGCGCGGCGCGCCGCGCTGGGCGGCTACCTGCCGCAGCGGCAGACGAAGGCCGACGCGGTGCCCGTGCCCGAGGCGGAAAGCTATGCGCAGTTCGCGCTGCAGGCAGGCGGCAAGGAAATGTCCACCACCATGGCCTTCGTGCGCCTGATGGCGGGGCTGCTGAAAGACCCGCAGCTGGGCCCGCGCATCGTGCCGATCGTGGCCGACGAGGCGCGCACCTTCGGCATGGCCAACCTGTTCAAGCAGGTGGGCATCTATTCCAGCGTGGGGCAGAAGTACGAGCCGGAGGACATCGGCTCCGTGCTGTCGTACCGCGAGGCGCTCGACGGCCAGATCCTGGAGGAGGGCATCAGCGAGGCGGGCGCCATCGCGAGCTGGACGGCCGCGGCCACCAGCTACAGCGTGCACGGCTACGCCATGCTGCCCTTCTACATCTACTACTCGATGTTCGGCTTCCAGCGCGTGGGCGACGCCATCTGGGCGGCGGCCGACCAACGCGCGCGCGGCTTCCTGCTCGGTGCGACCTCGGGCCGCACGACGCTGGCGGGCGAGGGCCTGCAGCACCAGGACGGCAGCAGCCACCTCGTGGCCGCGACCATCCCGAACTGCAAGGCCTACGATCCCGCGTTCGCGGGCGAGATGGCCGTGATCGTCGATGCGGGCATGCGCGAAATGCTGGTGGAGCAGCACGACGTGTTCTATTACGTCACGCTGATGAACGAGAACTACGCCCAGCCGGACCTGCCGGCCGATGCGCGCGAGGGCGTGGTGCGCGGCTGCTACCGCTTCGGCGCGTACGGTGCGCCGGACGCGCCGCGGCGCGTCACGCTGATGGGGTCGGGCGCGATCCTCACCGAGGTGATCGCCGCGGCGCAGCAGCTTGCGCAGCAGGGCATCGCCAGCGAAGTCTTCAGCGTGACCAGCTGGAGCGAGCTGGCCCGCGACGGCGTGGCCTGCGAGCGCGATGCCCTGGAAAACGGCGTGGAGCGCGCGGCGTACGTGGCGCAGCAGCTCGGCGCGTCCGGCGGGCCGGTGATCGCCGCCAGCGACTACGTGCGCGCCGTGCCGGAGAGCATCCGCGCCTTCGTGCCTTCCGCGCGGCGCTACGTGACGTTGGGCACGGATGGATTCGGCCGCAGCGACACGCGGGCCGCGCTGCGGGCGTATTTCCGGGTGGATGCGGGGAGCATTGCGCGGGCGGCGCTGCACGCACTGAAGTCGTAAGCCGGCGCATGGCCGTCTTCGTAGGCTGGCGGTGAACGCGCGCGCAGCGCGCCGTGAACCCCAGCGCTTCGCGCATCGCTGGGGTTGCGCTGACGCTCCACCGCCAGCCTACTAAGATCACCCCATGCCGCTCCCCTCGCGCTTCTGGGCCGACCTCGCCACCACCGACTTCGCAACGATTGACGCGGCGAAGACGGTCGCCGTCCTCCCCGTCGGCGCGACCGAGCAGCACGGCCCGCACCTGCCGCTGCGCGTCGACCAGTGCCTCGTCGACGGCATCGTGGCGCAAGCCCTGACGCAGCTTCCGCAAGACGCGCCAGTGCTGGTTCTGCCCACCCAGCAAGTCGGCTACAGCCCCGAGCACGCCTCCTTTCCCGGCACCCTCACGCTGCCGATCGAGACGGTGATCGCCACCTGGGTCGCCCTGGGCGAATGCGTTGCCCGCGCCGGCGTGCGCAAGCTGCTCCTGTTCAACGGCCACGGCGGCCAGGCAAGCCTGCTGGACATCGTCGCGCGCGAGTTGCGGGTGCGCTGCAATCTGATCGTCTACGGCTGCAACTGGTGGAACCTGCCCCTCGGCGACGACGTGAACGGCCTCTTCAGCGCCGACGAACACCGCTTCGGCGTGCACGCGGGGCAGATCGAGACTTCCCTGATGCTGGCGCTGGCGCCGGACACGGTGCGGATGGCGCAGGCGCAGGATTTCTCTTCCAGCTCGCGCGATCGCGCCGCGCAGTATCCGATCCTGGGCAACGGCCGCAGCGCCAGGCTGGGATGGGCCATGCAGGACTACAACCCGCTGGGTGCCGCCGGCAATGCGGCAGCCGCCGATGCGGCGCAGGGCCGCGCGGTCCTCGAGGCGGCCGGCCGCCAACTCGCCCTGCTGCTGCAGGAGATCGCGGCGTTGCCCCTGACAACCTTGGCGGAGTAATCCCAGGGGGCTTCGCTCCCGGACCGCTTCACGTTAGCATCGGTGCCTGAAACTGGTTTCAGCAAACCGATGTCCGCCAAGCCTTCACCGCCCGTCTTCGCACCCCCCATCGTCCGGACGACGATCGCCGACGTCGCCGAGAAGGCCGGCGTCTCCAAGGCCACGGTGTCCCGCTTCCTGAACCGGCGCGACGAGCTGCTGACGCCGGAGATCGCCACCCGCGTCGAGTCCGCGATCGCGGCCCTGGGCTACTCCCCCAGCCCGATGGCGCAGGCGCTCAAGCGCGGGCGCTCGCGGCTGGTCGGCCTGGTGGTGGCCGACGTGACCAATCCCTTTTCCGTGGCCGTCCTGCGCGGCGCCGAAAAGGCCTGCCAGGAGGCCGGCTACCTGCTGATGCTGTTCAACCTGGGCGACGACAGCCAGCGCGAGCGCGACGCGATCCAGGCCCTGGCGTCGTACCACGTCGAAGGCCTGATCCTGAACACGCTCGGTCGCGACGAAGGCGCCGCCGCCGCGGTGGCGCGCCAGGGCCGGCCCGTGGTGCTGGTGGACCGGCGCCACGCCAACATGCAGGCGGATTTCGTGTCCCTGGACAACGCCGGTGCGATCCGGATGGCGGCCGGCCACCTGCTGGACTGCGGCTGGGACGACCTGGTGTTCGTGACCGAGCCCGCCGCCGGCGTGAGCTCGCGCGAGGAACGGGTGGCGGCCTTCCGCGCCTTCCTCGCCGCGCACCCGCAGGCCACCGGCGGCGTGGTCGAATCCAGCGCGAACGCGCCGGAAGTGCTCGCCGCGGCACTGCGCGAGCAGCACGCGCGCGGCCGCCGGCCGGCGGTGCTGGCCAGCAACGCGGTGATCACCTTGCGCGTGGCCGACGCGGTGGCGCGCCAGGGCTGGACCTTCGGGCGCGACCTGGGCTTCGTCGGCATCGACGAGACGGAGTGGGCTGCGCTCGTGGGCCCGGGCCTGACGACCATCGCGCAGCCCACCGACGCTCTCGGCCGGCTCGCCACGGCGTGCCTGCTGGAGCGGCTGCGGGGCCTGGACCTGCCGCCGCGACAGATCCTGTTGCCGGGCGAACTGGTGGTGCGCCGCTCGTCCGTGGGAGCGCAGGCTTCGATCTAAGGGTTTCCCCTGATGAGAGCCTGAAACCGGTTTCTATAATCGCGTCCAGAAACCGGTTTCAGCTCGCTCCGACGTGAATTACACCTTCCAGTTCCAGGACGTCTTCGCCGCCTGGCCGCTGCTGCTCCAGGGCACCTGGACCACGATCCAGCTCTCGCTCACCGCCACGGTGCTGGGGCTCGCCGTCGCGATCGTCTGCGCGTGGGCCAAGACGGCGGGCCCGAAGGCCGCGCGCTGGGTGGTCAATGCATACATCGAGTTGATCCGCAACACCCCCTTCCTGGTGCAGCTGTTCTTCTTCTTCTTCGCGCTGCCCGCGCTCGGCCTGCGCTGGTCCGCGCATTCCGCGGCGCTGGTGGCGATGGTGGTGAACCTCGGCGCCTACGCCACGGAGATCCTGCGCGCCGGCATCGAGTCGATCCCGCGCGGGCAGATCGAGGCCGGCCTGGCGTTGAACCTCAAGCGCCACCAGGTGTTCCGCCACATCATCCTCAAGCCGGCGCTCAAGGCGATCTACCCGGCGCTCACCAGCCAGTTCATCCTGCTGATGCTCAGTTCCGCCGTGGTGTCCGCGATCTCCGCGGACGACCTCACCTCGGTCGCGGCCAACCTGCAGTCGCAGACCTTCCGCAGCTTCGAGATCTACATCGTCGTCGCCGTCATCTACTTCCTGCTGGCGCTGGCGTTCTCGATCCTGTTCCGCTTCGTCTACCGGCTCGCGCTGGACTACCCGGACCGCCGCTGATGCGCACCTTCGGCTTTCCCGAATTCCTCTTCATCCTCGAAGCGGCCAGGTGGACGATCGCGCTGTCGCTGATCGCCTTCGTGGGCGGCGCCATCGGCGGCCTGCTCGTGGCGCTGGGCCGCACCAGCGAAAGCCGCGTCGCCCAGGCCGTGGCCACGGCCTTCGTGCAGGTGTTCCAGGGCACGCCGCTGCTGCTGCAGCTGTTCCTGGTGTTCTTCGGCGCGCCGGTGCTGGGCATCGACGTCAACCCCTGGGTCGCCGCCGGCGTGGCGCTGATCCTCAACACGAGCGCCTTCCTCGGCGAGATCTGGCGCGGCTGCATCCAGGCGATCCCGCACGGGCAGACCGAGGCCGCGCACGCGCTGGGCCTGCACTACTTCGCCCGCATGCGCGACGTCGTGCTGCCGCAGGCCTTCAAGATCGCCCTGCCGCCCACCGTGGGCTACATGGTGCAGGTGATCAAGGGCACCTCGCTGGCCGCGATCATCGGCTTCACCGAGGTCACGCGCGCCGGCCAGATCATCAACAACGCCACCTTCCAGCCGCTGATCGTGTTCAGCCTGGTCGCGGGCATCTACTTCGCGCTGTGCTGGCCGCTGTCGCTGCTGGCCCAGCACATGGAGCGCCGCCAGGCCCGGGCGCTGGCGCGCTGACCGCATTTCCCTTTTCATCCACTGGAGACTTCCCCATGCAAACCATCACCCGCCGTGTTTTCGCCGTGCTGGGCCTGGCCGCGACCGTGTCGCTGCTCGCCGCGCCGGCGCTCGCCCAGAGCCCGGAAGACCTGAAGAAGAAGGGCGAGATCAACATCGGCCTGCTGGTGGACTTCCCGCCCTACGGCACGACCAACGCCCAGAACCAGCCTGACGGCTACGACGCCGACGTGGCCCGCCTGCTGGCCAAGGACTGGGGCGTCAAGGTCAATCTCGTGCCGGTGACCGGCCCGAACCGCATCCCCTTCCTGCTGACCAACAAGGTCGACCTGCTGGTCGCCTCGCTGGCCGTGACGCCCGAGCGCGCCAAGCAGGTCCAGTTCTCCAAGCCGTATTCCGCCGCCACCATCGTGCTGTTCGGCGAGAAGAAGGCCAACATCAAGGGCCCGGCCGACCTGAAGCCGCTGAAGGTGGGCGTGGCCCGCGCCAGCACGCAGGACGTGGCGCTGACCGCGATCGCCCCGCAAGGCACCGAGATCCGCCGCTTCGACGACGACGCGTCCGCCATGCAGGCCCTGATCTCCGGCCAGGTCGATGCCATCGGCTGCTCCACCACCGTCGCCGCGCAGATCAACAAGCGCCAGCCCGGTGCCTTCGAGCCCAAGTTCGTGCTGCGCCAGCAGGAGATGGCCGTCGCCATGCGCCCCGGCCAGGAGCCGCTGCTCAAGGCGGTGAACGACTTCGTGGCGAAGAACACGGCCAACGGCGAGCTGAACAAGCTGTACAACAAGTGGCTGGGCGCCGACCTGCCGAAGATGCAGTAAGCGCGCAGCGGGGAACAGCATGGACCAGAGGGACAGCGCCGGCGCCGAACCGATCATCCGCATGCAGGGCGTGCAGAAGTGGTTCGGCAAGTTCCAGGTGCTCACCGACATCGACCTCGCGGTCGCGCCCGGTGAGCGCATCGTGGTGTGCGGGCCCTCGGGCTCGGGCAAGTCCACGCTGATCCGCTGCATCAACGGCCTGGAAACCGTGCAGCAGGGCAGCATCGTCGTGGACGGCATCGACCTCACGGCGCACAAGCGCAACGTGGACAAGGTGCGGGCCGAAGTCGGCATGGTGTTCCAGCAGTTCAACCTGTTCCCCCACCTCACCATCCTGCAGAACTGCACGCTGGCGCCGATGCGCACGCGCGGCATCTCGAAGGAGGAGGCGGAGGCGACCGCGATGAAGTTCCTCGCCCGCGTGCGCATTCCCGAGCAGGCGAACAAGTATCCGAGCCAGCTCTCGGGCGGCCAGCAGCAGCGCGTGGCGATCGCCCGCGCCCTGTGCATGACGCCGCGCATCATGCTGTTCGACGAGCCCACGTCCGCGCTCGACCCCGAGATGGTCAAGGAAGTGCTGGACACGATGATCGGCCTGGCGGAAGAAGGCATGACCATGCTGTGCGTGACGCACGAGATGGGCTTCGCGCGCAAGGTGGCCGACCGCGTGATCTTCATGGCCGACGGCCGCATCGTCGAACAGGCGCCGCCGGAGCAGTTCTTCCTGCAGCCGCAGCATGAGAAGACGCGCCAGTTCCTGGGCCAGATCCTGAGCTCCCATCATCATCCGCAGCAACCGGTCGTCGCGTGATGCAGCCGGTGTTGATCTCCCTGTCGTCCTTCGGGGCGGCGGAAGTGCGGCGCCACGGCCAGCTGTGGTTCACGCAACTCGCGCAGAAGGCGGGCGCCGACGGCGTCGAAGTGCGCGGCGAACTCCTCACGCGCCCTGCGGAGGAACTGCCCGACATCGCCCGCGCCGTGGCGGAGCGCGGCTCGCATCTCGTCTACTCCAGCCCCGAGGGCCTGTGGGCGCACCACGGTGCGCTCGACATCGCGGCGCTGCAGCGCGCGCTCGAGGCCGCCGAGTTGCTCGACGCGCCGCGCCTGAAGATGTCCATCGGCGGCTTCGGTTCGGAGTCGCACCATGACCTGCCGCGCCTGGCGGACCTGCTGCGCGGGCGCGACACCGAGCTGGTGATCGAGAATGACCAGACCACGCCCGCGGGGACGCTCGACGCGCTGCAGGCCTTCTTCCGCCGTGCCGACGAAGCCGGCCTGCGCCTGGGACTGACCTTCGACATGGGCAACTGGCACTGGACCGGCGAATGCCCGCAGGAGGCGGCGCGCACCTTCGCGCCCCGCGTGAGCTATGTGCACTGCAAGGGCGTGCAGCGGCAACCGCGCCGCTGGGTCGCCGTGCCGCTGGCCGAGTCGCAGGCGCCGTGGCGCGCCGTGCTGCGCGCCCTGCCGCGCGCGCTGCCCTGGGCGATCGAATACCCGCTGGCCGGCGAGGACCTGCTGGCCGTCACGCGCGACGAGATCCGCCAGCTGCGCGCGGCCGCCGCCGCGCTCGGAGCCGCGCGATGAAGGACATCCGCTTCGACGTCGTCACCTTCGGCGAAATGATGCAGATGTTCGTCGCCGAGACGCCGGGGCCGCTGGAGCAGGTGATGCGCTTTGCCAAGCGCACCGCCGGCGCCGAGACCAATTTCGCGATCGGCATGGCGCGGCTGGGCCTGCGCGTGGCCTGGGCGAGCCGGCTCGGCACCGATTCCATGGGCCGCTACCTGCTGGCGGAGATGCGGCGCGAAGGGGTGGACTGCTCGAAGGTCGTGTGCGACCCCGCGCAGCGCACCGGCTTCCAGTTCAAGGGCCGCGTCACGGACGGCAGTGACCCGCCGGTGGAATACCACCGCAAGGGCTCCGCCGCGAGCCAGATGGGACCGGCCGATGTCGACGAGGCGTGGCTGCGTTCGGCGCGCCACCTGCACGCCACCGGCGTCTTCCCCGCCATTTCCGCCACCGCGCGGGCGGCGGCGCAGAAGTCGCTGGACGTGATGCGCGCGGCCGGCGGCACCATCTCCTTCGATCCCAACCTGCGTCCTTCGCTCTGGGCTTCGCCCGGGGAGATGCGGCGCGAGATCAACGTGCTGGCCTGCCAGGCCGACTGGGTGCTGCCGGGCCTGGAGGAAGGACTCTTCCTCACCGGCGAAACGACGCCGGAGGGCATCGCACGCTTCTATCGGCAGCGGGGCGCCAAGCTGGTCACCGTGAAGCTCGGGCCGGAGGGCGCGTACTTCGACGGCGTGAACGGCTGCGGCCGCGTGGCGGGCTTTCCGGTCACGCAGGTCGTGGACACGGTCGGGGCCGGCGACGGCTTCGCCGTGGGCGTGGTCAGCGCGCTGCTGGAAGGCCGCAACGTGGCCGAGGCGGTGCGCCGCGGCGCCTGGATCGGCGCGCGCGCCGTGCAGGTCCTGGGCGACACCGAAGGCCTGCCGACGCGCGCCGAACTGCAGGCGGCCGGACTGTGACGGCGCCCCGCAAGTCGGTGCTCGTGTTCCGCGAGCTGCCGGACGACCAGCTCGCGCGCCTCGCCGCGCTGCACGAAGTCACCGTGGCCAATCCGCGCAAGCCGGACCAGCTCGCCGCCTTCGAGGCGGCACTGCCCCATGCGCAAGGCCTGATCGGCTCCAGCTACGCGATCACGCCCGCGCTGCTGGAGCGCGCCCCGCGCCTCGAAGTGATCTCCTCGATTTCGGTCGGCGTCGACAACTACCCCATCGCTGCGCTGCAGGAGCGCGGCATCCTCCTGTGCCACACGCCGGGCGTGCTGACCGAGACCACCGCGGACACGGTCTTCGCCCTGGTCATGGCGGCCAGCCGCCGCATCGTCGAACTCTCCAACCACGTGCGCGAAGGCCGCTGGAGCCGCAACATCGGCGAAGACCTGTTCGGCTGGGACGTGCACGGCAAGACGCTGGGCATCCTCGGATTCGGCCGCATCGGCCAGGCGGTGGCCCGGCGCGCCGCCCTGGGCTTCGGCATGCCGGTCCTGTACCACAACCCGGTGGCCGTCGACGTGCCCGAACTCGCGGGCCGGGCGACCCACGTCGCGCTGGACGAACTGCTGCGACGCGCCGACATCGTCGCCGCGACGCTGCCGCTCACCGACGCCACCCGAGGCCTGATGGGCCCGCGCGAATTCGGCCTGATGCCGCCGGGCGCGATCTTCGTCAACGGCGGCCGCGGCGCCACCGTGCAGGAGGACGCACTGCTGCAGGCGCTGGACTCGGGCCGCCTGCGGGCCGCGGCGCTGGACGTGTTCGCCGTCGAGCCGCTGCCGCAGGATTCGCCGCTGCGGTGCCACCCGCGCGTCACGCCGCTGCCGCACATCGGCTCCGCGACCCACGAGACGCGTCACGCGATGGCGCGGCTCGCCACCACCAACCTGCTGCAGGCGCTGGCCGGAGAGCGCCCGCAGGCGGTCTACGCGCCGGCCGCCTGAGCCGCCGCGTCCTACGCGAGCTTGCGAGTGGACCGATAGCCCGCGCGCCACGCGTCGGTACATTGGGCCGGAGGGCATGGCGTTCCGCGGTGCCTGTTCACTTGCGAAGGAGAAACTCGATGACGACGGTGGCAGATGTCATGACGCGGGACGTGCGCACGATGACCCCGGACGACCTGGTGGTCGATGCGGCCAGGTGCATGGACGAAATGAACGTGGGGGTGATCCCCGTGTGCGAGGGCGACAAGCTGGTGGGCATGGTGACCGACCGCGACATCGTGGTGCGCGGCGTGGCGGCCCAGCAGGGTGAGTTGAAGGCCATGAAGCTGGCGGACGTCATGAGCGGACACGTGCGCTGCGTCCACGAGGAGGACGACGTGGACCAGGTGCTCAGCGAGATGGCCGACGCCCAGATCCGCCGCATGCCGGTGGTGGACGGCAGCGACCGGCTGGTGGGCATCGTCACGCTGGGTGACATCGCAGCCAAGGATTCAGGGGATGAAGTGGACGTCGCGACGTCGCTCGGCGACATTTCCTCGCCGGCGGAGCCCGATCGCTCCGAGCCGGGCACGCAGTCGCAATCCCAGTCGCAATCGCAGGGTCGCGCCAGGCACTGAGGCGGGGAGCGGACGCGGCCCGGTCGGTCGCGTCCATCCTCCGGAGAGGGGAGTAGTTGCCGCACGGCCACGCGCGCGTGCGGAAAGAGCCGCCGGGTGAAAACCCGAAATACTGCTGTCACGGTTCCCTGCCAAACTGGTCGGCAGGTGAACCTCATGCGTTTCTCGTCCGTCTTCCAGCTCCCCGCCGTGCCGCAGCAGCCTGCCGCGCCGGCGCGCGAGGCTGCGCCCGCGGACAAGGCCATCGAGCAAGCCGCGACCCCCGCGCCCGGCCAGGAGCTTCCCGACGACCTGGATGCGCGCGTGCGCCTGATCGGCGAGTGGCAGCTCGGCGAAGGCTACTGAAGCCTCGGCGTCCACCGCAGCATTCCTCGAGGGAAAAAAAAAGGCCGCTGTCGCGGCCTTGGACTGGAACGGCGGCCGCTCGCGCGGCCATGCGGTCCGGGTCAGTGTTCGCTGCCGCCGCCGCTGTGCGAGCCGCTGCTGCCCTGCGAACCGCCGTGGCTGCCGCCGCTGCTGCTGCCGCTGGCGCTGCCGCTGTTCTGGCTGGCCATGGCGTTGCGCCGGTTGGCGCTGCGGGCCATGCCGCCCTTGCGTCCGGCTTCGCGGGCTTCTTCGGAAGTGAACTCGTGGGCCGTGCCCTTCTCATGGGCCGCGCGTCCGCCCTCGCTGGCGATTTCGCGCTGCCGCTGCGGGTCCATGGAAGCGAAGCCACGGTTCGATTTTCCGCCGCCCTGGTTGCCCTGATTGTTGGAAGCCATGTGAGGATCTCCTTGCAAACTGAAATGTTGGAACTGCATGGCCGGTCTGTGCCAGCCATGTTGCGATTGAGCTTGCAAGTGCGTACTACGCTCGTCAGGCAGCAATGCTGCCGGGTGTAGGAGCGGCCCTACCTCGTCAGACGGGGGGTCGGAGGCGGGCCTGGGGCAGGACCTGGGGCTTCAGGCGGCGGAACAGCGCGTTGGCCTCGGCGCCCACGCCGGGAGCGGGCCGGGGCTGGGCCTGCAGCGTGGCCAGCAGCCGGGTGAACTGCGTGCTGGAGGGTGGGATGGGGCCCAGGAACAACACCTCGTCACCGCGCGCGACCATCAGCGTGGGAAAGGTCTCGATGTCGACGTCGCCCATCGCGTCGTCTTCATCCTCCACGTCGACCCAGGCGAAGCGCAGGTGCGGATGCGCGCGGGCCTGCGCCGAGAAGGTGGGCTGCCATTCGCGGCAGACGCCGCACCAGGCGGCACAGAGGCAGGCCACCCACCAGGAGGCTTGCTCGGAGGCGCCGCTGCTGTCCATGGGCGCAGTGTAGCCGGGACCCCGGTGCGCGCCGGCGCTTCAGGCGGCGCCGCAGCCGGCGTAGGCGTCGAGGTCGCGCCGGTAGGCGGAGGTGGTGACCTGCATCAGGCCGAGCACGGAGTGGAACAGGTGGTCGTGGGAGATGCGCGCGTCCGCGCGTGCGCGCAGGCACTGCATCGTCGGGCCGCCGGCCTGCTCGAAACCGGCGGACAGCCAGGTCACCCATGGCACGTGCTTCTGCACGTCCGGCGCGATGGCGTAGGGCAGGCCATGCAGGTACAGGTTGTTCTCGCCCAGCGACTCGCCGTGGTCGGCCACATAGAGCAGCGCGCCCTCGTAGTCGCTGCGCTGGCGCAGCCAGGCGATGGTGGCGCCCAGCACGTGGTCGGTGTAGGCGATGGTGTTGTCGTAGGCGTTGCGCAGCTGCGCGGAACTGCAGTCCGGCAGGTGGCTGCTGGTGCACTCGGGCATGAACTTCTTGAACGCGGGCGGCGTGCGCTGCGAGTAGGCCGGCCCGTGGCTTCCCATCTGGTGCATCACCAGCACCACGCCCTTGGCGCGCTGCGCCGCCGGCAGTTGCGCGATGCGCTCGTCGAGGCCCTGCACCAGGATCTCGTCCAGGCATTCGCCGTTCGGACACAGCTGCGGGTCCTTGAGCGCCGACGTGTTCACGTTGGCGATGCGCTCGCACACGCCCTTGCAGCCGCCCGGCTGGTTGTCGATCCACAGCACCGCGAGGCCGGCGTGCTGCAGCACGTCCAGCAGGTTCTCGGAATCCTGCTTGCGGCCGCCGAAGCCCTCGCGCCCCAGGTGCGAGAACATGCAGGGCACGGAAGCGGCGGTGCTGGTGCCGCAGGACCACGCGTTGCGGAAGGTCACGGCCTGCGCACGCGCCAGTTCGGGGGTCGTGTCGCGTTCGTAGCCGTTGATGCCGAAGTTGCCGCTGCGGCCCGTCTCGCCCAGCACCAGCACCAGCAGCCGCGGCTTGGCGCCGGGCGCACCGGCGGCCAGCCGCGCATCGCGCCCCAGCGGCGCCACCGGTCCCTTGATCTTGCTGCTGCCGAACGCCGACTGGCCCACCGCCCAGAGCTGGTTCAGCGGGTTCATCAGGTAACGCAGCTGCGTGTGGTTGCGCATCGTGGACGCGAGCGGCTGGAAACTCACCAGGATCAGGCCCGCGACCACCGCGATGCCCGCGGCCAGGCCGGCCAGGTTGCGCACCGCCTGCTGCTTCCACGGCCGGTGGTGGACGCCCACGCGCCAGACCATCCAGGACGGCAGCAGCGCGCCGACCAGGACCACGGCGCCGAAGCGGGGCGTGAGCAGCGCGCGGACCTCGTGCCAGTCCGTCTGCAGGGTGTTGGTCGCCATCGCGCTGTCGATGACGATCCGGTACGTCCACATGAAGTGCGCCCCGACCGCGGTGGCGACCAGCAGCAGCACGATCGCGGGCTTGAGCACGCGCTTCCAGGCGAACAGGCTCAGCAGCGCGTAGAGCGCGGCCGCCAGCATGCCGCCCAGCGTGAGGGTGAGCAGCCAGCCGCCCTGGGCCTGGGCGATGCCCAGGCTCTGCAGTTCGCGCCACAGGGCGGCGTTGCCGGCGGTCGCCATCCAGGCGCTGGCGCCAGCCACCAGGAAAGCGGCGGGAATGCCCCGCGGCTGTCGTTCATCCAATTGTTCAGATCCTCTCGAGGTGCCAGGAGCGTGGCCACGCCGCATCCACCAGGCTGGCGGCGGCCCAGCACACCGCCGCGCTCCAGGGCGCTTGGCGCAGGCGAAGTATCCACCCGGGCAGGTGAAGCCCAAGGCCGCATGTCCGGGGGAAAGCGGCGGCCCGCGCCGCCGCCGGGCCGCAAGCTCTGCTGCGATACGTAGGGTCCGAGTCCGCCGAACGCGCTGAGTTCCCCCGGGTAGCTCGGCGGCAGCGGATCTTGAGCATGGACGCCGCCAGGGCGGCCAGCAAGGCGGTGACGGGTCAATCCCGGTGGCCGGACCGACCAGGTGCGCGGGCGGCATGCCCATGCCGCCCGCGTCCCAGCCCAGCACCACACCCACCAGCCCCAACATGATCCAACCGGCTTGGGAGGGTCGCACCCCATGCCCTTGCCATGCCCGGAATGCTGGGACGGCCGGATTACGTGATCCTTAAGGGGCACAATTCCCTCATGCGTGTGCTGGTGGTGGAAGACGACGAGGGCATCGCCCGCGGGCTGGCCGCCCACCTGGGCCGCTCCGGCCATGCCGTGGACCGCACCCCGAGCCTGGCGGGGGCCTGGACCGCCCTGACGGCCGAGGCGTACGAAGTGGTGCTGCTGGACCTGGGGCTGGCCGACGGCGACGGCACCGAGCTGCTGCGGCGCGTGCGGGCCGCGCCCGTCGGCCGCCTGCCGGATCCGGCGACGCCGGTGCTGATCATGACGGCGCGCGACCAGGTCGCCTCCCGCATCGCCGGGCTGGACCTGGGCGCCGACGACTACCTGACCAAACCCTTCGACCCCGACGAACTGGCCGCGCGCATGCGGGCGCTGCGCCGGCGGCTCGCCGGCCGCGCGCACCCGACCGTGCGCTATGGCGACATCGAGATCGACCCTGCGGCGCGCACGGCGCAACGGGCCGGCGCGCCGGTGGAGCTCTCCACGCGGGAGTTCTCCGTGCTGCTGGCGCTGATGGAGGCGCGGCCGCACGTGCTCTCGCGCGCGCAGCTCGAGGCCAAGCTGTACAACTTCGACAGCGTCCTGGAGAGCAACGCGATCGAGGTCCACGTGCACCGGCTGCGCCGCAAGCTCGGCGAGGGCGTGATCCGCACGGTGCGGGGCGTGGGCTACTACGTGCCGGCGGAGCCGCCGGCATGAGGTCCGCGCGCGGGCCCAGCCTCACGCGCCACCTGCTCGCGTGGGTGCTGGGCGCGCTCACGCTGGTGTGGGCCACCTTCATCGCCTTCGGCTACAAGACCGGCGAACACGAGGCGGACGAACTCACCGACGGCCACCTGGCCAGCGTCAGCTCGCTGCTGCTGCCGCTCGCGCCGGCCGGGCTCGCCCCGGACGTGCCGCCGGCGCCCGCGGTGTCGGCGCCGGACCTGAAGGCGCACGACTACCAGCGCACCATCAGCGTGGTGGTCTGGGACGCTGCCGGCAAGGTGCTCTCGCGCACGGGCGATGCGCCCCTGCCGCCCTTCGCCAGCCCGGAGGGCTTCGCGAGCCTGCAGCTGGGCCAGCCGCCGCAGCCCTGGCGCGCGTTCTCGCGCTGGGACGAGCGGCATCGCTACCGCCTGATGGTGCTGCTGTCGCAGCGGGAGCGCGACGACCTGGCCGCCGACATCGCCGGCCAGGTGGTCGAGCCCGGCTTGTGGCTGCTGCCCGTGGTGGCGCTCGTGCTGGGGCTGGCCATCCACCGCGGACTGCGTCCGCTGCGCAAGCTTGCCGAGAAGGTGCATGCGCTGGACACGCACGATGCGCAGAAGGTGGAGGACTCCGTGCGCTTCCAGGAACTGGCCGCCACCGTCGATGCCATCAATCGCCTCGTGGACCGCTACCACGCGGTGCTCGTGCGCGAACGCGCCCTGGCCAACGAGTTCGCGCACGAACTGCGCACGCCGCTCGCGTCGCTGGCGCTGCAGGTGCGCGAGGCACGTGAAGCCCCGCCCGGGCCGCTGCAGCAGGAGGCACTGGGCCGCCTCGAGCAGGACGCCCTGCGCGCCGGCGACGTGCTGGCGCACCTGCTCGCGCTGGCCCGTGCCAGCCGCGCCGAACTCGTAGAGGCTGCCCAGCCGGTGGACCTGGACGCGGTGGCGCGGCGCGTCGTCTCCGAGTTCGCGCCGCACGCGCATGCCGGCGGGCGCGAGCTGGGGCTGTCCAGCCCGGGGCCGTTCCCGCTGTCCGGTCATCCCGTGCTGCTGGAGCTCGCCTTGCGCAACCTGGTGCAGAACGCGCTGGCGCACACGCCGCGCGGCACGCAGGTGGAGGTGGAGCTGGACCCCGCGACGCGCGCGCTGCAGGTGGCCGACGACGGCCAGCAGCATGCCGGCCCGCCGGGCGAAGCGGCGGCGCCGCTGCAGCCCTTGCGCCTGGGCCTGGGCCACCGCGTGGTCGAAAAGGTGGCGGCGCTGCATGGCGCGACCTTCGAACCTGAAGTGGCGCTGCCCGACGCTCGCCGCGCCTGGCGCATCCGGTTCTCGTAGGCTGGCGGTGGAGCGGCAGCGAAACCCCAGCGCTGGGGTTGCCGAGGCTGTCGCCTCGGACTACGCGCCGCGGCGCTCGGTCGCGCGCTGGCGCGGCTCACCGCCAGCCTACGCGTGCAGCCTACGCGTAAGTCACCCAGTCCCGGTATTCCGGCGCATCCAGGTGCGGGATCGCATTGAACATGATCAGCGAATGCCGCTTCGGCGTGAACGCGAACTCCGTGATCGCCGTGTTGCGGATGCGCATGTTCAGGTCGATCGTCGCTTCCGGCTTGGTGCCCAGCACCGCGCCCACCGCGGTGGCGATCGGGCCGCCGCTGGTGACCACCAGCACGTTCTGGCCGTAGTGGTTGGCGCGCACGTGATCGAGCGCGCTGGTCACGCCGTCGACGAACTCCGCGTAACTGGGCATGCCGGCCGGACGCGTCTCGCCGGCCATCCAGCGGCCCATCGCGTCGCGCAGCAGGCGGAAATGGTGCCGGTACCGCTCCGGCGAATCGGGCCTGGGCAGCTCGCCCGGGTGCACGGTGGCGATCAGCGCCTGGCTGTCGTATTCGTTGAGCCCCTCCCACGCGAGGTGCTCGCCGGCGCGGTTCATGCCTTCCAGGATGCCGGCCAGCGTCTGCTTGTGGCGCCGCAGGGTGCCCGCGATCAGGCCGTCGAAGTGGACGCCGCGCTGCGCGAAGTACTCGCCCAGCCGCCGGCTCTGGCGCTGGCCGAGCTCGCTGAGCTGGTCGTAGTCGGCGGCGCCGAAGGAAGCCTGGCCGTGGCGGACGAGGTAAAGCGTGCCCATGGTGGCTATTCTGGCAAACGCGCGCAGTTTGCTAGGACGCCAGGGTGACGCGTCCGCGCGGCGTCTCGAGCGTCGCGCGCAATTGCGCCGGCCCTTCGTCGAGCTTCACCGCATCCAGCCCGATCGCCCGGTAGGCGGCGCGCAGGCGCACCGCTTCGGGATGCGAGGCAGCGAGCGCGTGCAGCGTCACGCCCGATTCCGGCATGCCCGGCGCGGGATGCGTTTCGCCCCACTCGATGAGTGTCGGCAGCACGCCGTCGAAGAGCCGCTGGCCGTCGGGTCGCACCGTGATCTGCCACTGCAGCAGGCCGCGCGGCGTGCTGCGCGAGGCGGCGACGACCTCGCCGCGATCCATGCCCAGCGCCTGCCATGCGTGGACCGCTCCCCGCACGTCCGGCACGCCGGCCACGAAGTGCAGCAGCCGCGGGCCGTCGCGCCGCAGCCGGTCGCGCAGGGTCTCGTCGTCGAGGTCGAACCAGCGGCGCGGGCGCTGCGGCGCGCGGCCGGGCTGCACCGCGATGATCTCGAAATAGGCGCGCGGAAAATCGACCGTGGCGATGCGCAGCAGGCGGTTGTGCGTGCCCATCAGCGGATGCTCGCCGCCCGGCCCCGGCGTGACGCCCAGCGTCGCTTCGCACCAGGCCACGCCTTGCTCCAGGCTGTCTGCGCCCACCACGAGGTGATCGATGCGCGCTCGCATCTCAGAGCCTCACCTGGCCGTCGACGCAGGTGACCGAGGCACCGCCGATCCACGTCTCGCCGGCCTCGTCGCGCTCCACGTGCACCCGGCCGGCGCGGCCGAGGGCCGTGCCCTGGCTCGCGACATAGCTGCGCGGCGCGATGCCGGCGCCTATCAGCCATTGCGCGAGCGCAGCATTGAGGCTGCCGGTCACGGGGTCCTCGGCCATGCCGTTGTTGCCGGGGAAGAAGGCGCGCACCTCGAACAGGCAGTCGTCGCCGGAAGGCCGCGAGCCCACCACGCCGACCTTGCCGCGCGGGCCGATCACGCCGACGTCGAGGCCGGCGAGGATCGCCCCGTCGGGCTTGAGCGCCAGCACCTGTTCGGCGGACTTCAGCAGCACGCCGCGCCAGTTGGGGCCGTTGTCGCACCAGGCGTGGTCGACGATGGCGCTGCGGGCCACGCCCAGGCCGCGGGCGATCAAGGTCACGTCCTCTTCCGGCAGCGGGCCGCTCTTGCGCAGCGGCGGCGCGGCAAAGGCGAGGCGCTCGCCGCTGCGGCGCAGCTTCACGAGCCCGACGCCGCACTCCTGCACGATGTGCTCGCCGCGCGGCCGGCCCCCGGCTTCCAGCCAGGCATGGCAGCTTCCCAGCGTCGGGTGGCCCGCGAACAGCAGTTCGCGTCCCGGCGAGAAGATGCGCACGCGGTAATCGGCGCCGGGCTGCGTGGGCGGCAGCAGGAAGGTGGCTTCCGACAGGTTGGTCCAGTTGCAGAAGTGCTGCATCTGCTCGTCGGCGAGGCCTTCGCCGTCCAGCACCACCGCGAGCGGGTTGCCGCGGTAGGGCACCGCCGTGAAGACGTCGACTTGCTTGAACGGGCGCAGGGTCATGGCCGCGGATTCTCCCGGATGGTGGCGGCGAGCGCGGCGATGCCGGCGGCGATCTGCTCGCGGCTCGCGGTCACGAAGGACAGCCGCAGCGTACGCGCATCGGCCTCCCCGGCATAGAAGGCGGCGCCCGGCACGAAGGCGACGCCGCGCGCCACCGCGCGGGGCAGCAGCCGGGCCGCGTCGATGCCGGCGGGCAGCCGCGCCCACAGGAACATGCCGCCGGCGGGTGCGTTCCAGCGCAGGTCCAGCCCGTGCATCTCGCGCGCGAGCGCCTCGAGCATCGCATCGCGCTGGTCCCGGTAGAGGGTGCGGATGGTGGGCACGTGGCGCTCCAGGAAGCCGTCGCGCAGCACTTCCGCCACCAGCCGCTGGTTGAAGCTGGGGCTGTGCAGGTCGGCGGCCTGCTTGGCCAGCACCAGCTTGCTGGCAACGGCGGGCGGCGCCACGAGATAGCCCAGGCGCAGGCCGGGCGCGAGCACCTTGGAGAACGAGCCGAGATAGATCGTGCCTTGCGGGTAGCGCGCGGCCAGCGGCGCTGGCGGGGGCGCGTCGAACCAGAGATCGCCGTAGGGGTTGTCTTCCACCAGCGGCAGCGCCAGTTCGCGTGCGGTCTGCACCAGGGCCTGGCGGCGCCCTTCGGTCATCGTGCGGCCGGTGGGGTTCTGGAAATTCGGCAGCACGTACAGGAAGCGCGCGTCGCCGCGCCGGCGCGCGAGGTCGGCGATGTCCACGCCCTCGTCGTCGCTGGCGATCCCCACCACCTGCGGCTCCATGGGCGCGAAGGCCTGCAGCGCGCCCAGGTAGGTCGGGGTCTCCACCAGCACGCGGCTGTCCTGGTCGACGAGCACCTTGGCGACCAGGTCCAGGCCCTGCTGCGAGCCGGTGGTGATCAGGACCTGGGCCGGATCGACCTTCCACGGCAGCAGCGCGGCGACGGCCTCGCGCAGCGGCGCGTAGCCTTCGCTGGCGGCGTACTGCAGCGCGCTGCGGCCGTCTTCGCGCAGGACCTTCTCGCACGCCGCCCGGAAGGCTTCGACGGGGAATGTGAGTGGCGAGGGCAGGCCGCCGGCGAAGCTGATGATGCCCGGCTGCTCCGTGATCTTCAGGAGATCGCGGATCGCGGAGGAGGTCATGCGGCCGGCACGGCGCGACAGGGTCCAGCCGGGCGAAGGCTGCAGGTCGTCGGGTTTCATCGGTGCTCCACGGCAGGGGAAAGGACGGGGGTGGCAGGGGCGCGGACGACCGGCATGCGGCGGCCGACGAAGACGGTGGCGATCACGGCCAGCGCGAAGCCCACGCTGGTGGCGTCCAGCCGCTCGTGCAGCAGCGGCACGGCGAACACCATGCTCAGGAAGGGTTGCAGCAGCTGCACCTGGCTGACGCGCACGGTGCCGCCCAGCGCGAGCCCGCGGTACCAGGCGAAGAAGCCGATCCACATCGAGAACACCGACACGTAACCCAGGCCCCACCAGGCACTGGCGGGGACCGTTGCCTGGGGCCACGTCCACCAGGCGAGCGGCAGGGTGAGGGGAAGCGCGAGCACCAGGGCCCAGCAGATCACGTGTTCCGCGCGCATGCGCTGCGACAGGCGCGCGCCCCAGGCATAGCCCACGGCGGCGAAGGCCACTGCCGCGAGCAGCAGGGCATCGGCTGCCTGCAGGCGCAGGGTGCTGCCCGAACGCAGCAGGGCGAAGGCGACCACCAGCAGGCTGCCGAGCGTGGCGCAGGCCCAGAAGGCGCGCGAGGGCCGCTGGCGGTGCAGCAGCGCGCCAAGGAGGGCGGTGGCGAGCGGCAGCACACCGATGATGACGCTCGCATGCACGGCCTCGACGTGACGCATCGCGATCGAGGTGCACACCGGGAAACCGAAGACCACGCCGCCGGAGGTGATCGCCAGGGCGCGCCATTCGTCTCCGCGAGGCAACGGCGCCCGGGCAGCGAGCAGGAACACGATGGAGAGGGCGCCGGCCACGGCGGCGCGGCCCAGCGCCACGAACAGGCCCGACATCAGCGGCGCCTCGGGCGTGCCCACGGCGAGCCGCGTCATGGGCAGCGTGAGCGCGAAGATCGCCACGCCGGCGACACCCAGCCAGAGGCCGCGGCGTTCCGCCGGCGTCATGAATGGGGCCCTTGCGCGGGAGAGGTCGGTGAATGCATGCGGCCACTGTACGGGCCGGCAGCAGTACACTGGCAGTACAGTTTTCCAGATCACATCACGCGCTGTATCGCCGGCCCGGGCAGTACAGCGGAAGGCACCGCATGCTGCTCAAGGCCTCCTCGCAGTCGCTCACCGACCAGCTCGCCGCCCGCTTCGGCGAGCGCATCCGCAATCGCCTGCTCGCACCGGGGGCGCGTCTGCCTTCGGTGCGGCAGTGCGCCGAGCAGCAGGGCGTGAGCCCGTCGACGGTGGTTGCGGCGTACGACCAGCTGCTGGCGCAGGGGCTGGTGGAGGCGCGCAAGAACCGCGGCTTCTTCGTGCGCGAAGCGGCGACGCAGGAAGGCGTGGCCGATCGGCCGCAACGCCCCGCGGCCCCGCGAGGGCCGGGGCCGGTGAACGCCACCTCGCTGATCCGCGGCATGTTCCATCGCGCCAGCAACAAGCCGCAGCCCGGCATGGGCGTGCTGCCCACCGAATGGCTCGAGTCCAGCTTCCTGCCGGCGGCGGTGCGCAAGGTCACCGGCACGCAGCTGCTGCAGGCGTTCTCGCTGCAATACGGCGAGCCGCTGGGCGACGCCGGCCTGCGCCGCGCGCTCTCGACCAAGCTCGCGGGCCTGAACGTTCCGGTGCCGCCGGAACACATCATCACCACGATCGGCGCGACGCACGCGCTGGACATCGTGAGCCGCACGCTGCTGCGGCCCGGCGATCCGGTGATGGTGGAGGAGCCGGGCTGGGCCGTCGAATTCGCGCGCCTGTCCGCGCTGGGCATGCGCCTGCTGCCCGTGCCGCGCCGCGCCGACGGGCCCGACCTGCAGGTGATGGCGAAGTACTGCCAGGTGCACAAGCCCAAGCTGTACGTCAGCGTGAGCGTGTTCCACAACCCGACCAGCTACTGCCTGTCGCCGGGCAGCGCGCACCGGCTGCTGCAACTGGCGAACCAGCACGGCTTCCACATCGTCGAGGACGACACCTACAGCCACATCGCGCCGCCGCATGCCACGCGGCTGTCGGCGCTCGATGGCCTGCAGCGCACGATCTACGTCGGCGGCTTCGCCAAGATCCTGGCGCCGAACTGGCGCATCGGCTTCATCGCGGCGCCGGAAGCCCTGGTCGAGCCCTTGCTCGATACCAAGCTGCTGACCACCCTGACCACGCCCGCGCTGCTGGAGAAGGCGCTGGCCGTGTGCATCGAGCAGGGACAGCTGCGCCGCCACAGCGAGCGCATCCGCACGCGGCTGGACCTGGCGCGCAGCCGCAGCGTGAAGCTGGCGCTGCATGCGGGCTGCCGCTTCGCCGCCGAGCCTGCCGGCCTGTTCGGATGGGTGGATACGGGCGTGGACACCGATGCGCTGTCGCAGCGCATGCTGGACGAGGGCTACCTGCTCGCGCCGGGCGCGCTGTTCCATGCGCAGCGGCAGGCGAGCACCCTCATGCGCATCAACTTCGCGACCACGCAGGACGCTGCGTTCTGGAAGAAGTACGTGGAGCTGGCCAGGAAGATGTGAGGGCCGCGCGGGACTAGAGCATCTCGTCGGGCGCCAGGGGGCCGAGCAGGCGCACCATCAGTTTCAGCTTGGTGCTGGCGCCGGGCTCGCCGTCCTCGTCGCCGAAGCTGGCACCGGCGGGGGCGCGCCAGAAGAAGCCGCCGCCGCGCTTTTCGAGCCGGTAGGCGGCGCTGGACAGCGTCTCCTCGACCTGCCGCGTCGCCACCTGCGCGAGCGGGGCGCTGCGGATCACGAGTCCGACTTCGCTGTTCTTCAGCTGCGAGCGCAGGTCGAGGTTCATCGAGCCGATGATCGACAGCCTGCCGTCGATCACCACCGCCTTCGAATGCAGGCTGGCGCGCGACGCGCCGCCCTTGGAGCCGCCCACGCCGCTGCCGAAGAGGGCCGCGCGGCGCCGTTGCGTCGGCTTGTTGCCCAGCGCTTCGGCGGCGGTGCCGGGATCCGAGCGCATCTCGTAGACCTCCACCCCCATGTCCAGCAACTGCTTGCGGTAGCGCGCGTAGCCGGCGTGGGCCGCGGGCGCGTCGTTGGAAGCCAGCGAATTGGTCAATACGCGCACGCGCACGCCGCGTTTGCGCAGCTGCTCGTACACCGCCATCATGCGCTGGCCGGGGACGAAGTAGGGGGAGATGATCAGCAGGTCGCGCTGGGTCTGCTGCATCAGCGACAGCAGGCCGTCGATGACGGTTTCGCCGGCGTCCACTTCGTCGTCCCCGGGGCCCACCTTGCCGGGCGCGTCGACCAGCAGCGTCGAGGGCGCCCAGATCAGCGGGATGGTGGTCAGGTCCATGGGCGGCCGCTTGGCGTCGACCACTTCGGAAGGCGTGACCGAGGGCAGGACCGTGGCTGACGCCGTGACCGGCAGCGCCGCCGGCTGCGGCTTCGCATCGCCCGCGCCCGGCGCCGAGGCGGGCTGCCACTGGCGCAGCTGCTCCAGGTCCTGGGCATCGAGGAGGGTCTGCACCGGGTAGGCCAGTTCGTCGTTCCAGAACCGGTCGAAGCTGGCGGACATGTCGCGCACGATGCGGCCCGCCGCCAGCACGTCGAGGTCGACGAAGTTCTGCTTGTCGCCGCCGCCGAAGTACTGGTCGCCCAGGTTGCGGCCGCCCGTGATGCCCCAGGCGTTGTCGGCCAGGAACAGCTTGTTGTGCATGCGCTTCTGCATGCGGCCGACGTCGTGCAGCGAAGTGATGATCCGCCCGATCATGTTGCTGCGGCTGCCCGGCAGCGGATTGAACAGGCGGATCTCCACATTGGGCTCGAAGGCCAGGCGCAGCACCTGGGCGTCCTCGCCGACGGAATTGAAGTCGTCCAGCAGGATGCGCACGCGCACCCCGCGCCGCGCCGCCTCGCGCAGGCGCTGCAGCAGCACCTCGGTGCTCGCATCGGCGTGGATGGCGTAGTACTGCAGGTCGAGGCTGCGCTGCGCGCCGTCGATCAGCGCGAGCCGGCTGGAGAGGGCTTCGTCCACCGTGTTGAGCAGGTGGAAGGCGGTGTCGCTGCGGGTGGTGACCTGGCTGCGGCGCGCCTGCACCAGCCGGCCCAGCGGCGTGGCCTCCGGCTGGTTGAATGCGCTGGAGGCGGTGCGGCCCTCGTTGGCCGGCAGGCTGGCGCAGCCGCCGGCGCCCCCGAGCAGCAGCGCGATCGTGAACCAGCGCACCAGGAGCCTCCAGAAGAACTGCGGAGGGCGCTTGGCGATCGTGAAACTGCTGGTCGTCATGAGTGCACGGACTGTAGCGTGCAGCCCGTGGCGCGGGTGGATGGCAAGGTCAGCAAGGGCCGCCAGAAGGTGACGGCGGATGCCTACAGCTGACCCAAGGCCTCCCACCGCTCCAGCGCTTCCATCAGTTCTTCCTCGATGCGCTCGCTGCGTTGTGCGAGCTGCGTCGCACGCGCCGGGTCGTCGCGGTAGACGGCGCCGGCGGAGAGTTCGGCCTGGATGGCCTTCTGCTCCTGCTCCAATGCTTCGATGCGCGCCGGCAGCGCCTCGAGCTCGCGCTGTTCCTTGTAGCCCAGCTTGCGTTTGCTCGCCGCCGCCTGCGCCGGCGCGGGCGCCTTTTCCCGCACGGGCACCGCTGCCGGCGCGCTGGCCGCCTCGGCCAGTTCGCGCGAGCGCCTCGATTGCGTCAGCCAGTCCTCGACGCCGCCCTCGTATTCGCGCCAGCGGCCGTCGCCCTCGAAGGCGATCGTGCTCGTGACCACGTTGTCGAGGAACGCCCGGTCGTGGCTCACGAGGAACACGGTGCCCTCGTAGTCCTGCAGCAATTCCTCCAGCAGTTCCAGCGTGTCGATGTCGAGGTCGTTGGTCGGTTCGTCCAGCACCAGCACGTTGGCCGGCCGCGCGAACAGGCGCGCCAGCAGCAGCCGGTTGCGCTCGCCGCCCGAAAGCGATCGCACGGGCGATCCCGAACGCGCCGGCGAGAACAGGAAGTCGCCGAGATAGCTCTTGACGTGCTTGCGCTGGCGGCCGATCTCGATCCACTCGCTGCCGGGGCTGATGAAGTCCTCCAGCGTGGCGTCGGGGTCGAGTGCGGTTCGCATCTGGTCGAAGTAGGCGACCTGCAGGTTGGTGCCGCGGCGCACGCGGCCGGAGTCGGGCTCGAGCTCGCCGAGGATCAGCTTGAGCAGCGTCGTCTTGCCGGCGCCGTTCGGACCGACCAGGCCCACCTTGTCGCCGCGCAGGATCGTGCTGGTGAAGTCGCGCACGACGACCTTGTCGCCGTAGGACTTGGACACGCGCGTGAGTTCGGCCACGATCTTGCCGCTGGACTGGCCCGTGGCGACGTCCATGCTGACGCGGCCCACCGCTTCGCGCCGCGCCGCACGCCTGTCGCGCAGCTGCTCGAGCCGGGTGATGCGCCCCTGCGCGCGGGTGCGGCGCGCCTCGACGCCCTTGCGCACCCACACCTCTTCCTGCGCGAGCAGCTTGTCGGCCTTGGCGTTGATCACGGCCTCCTGCGCGAGCTGCTCCTGCTTGAGGAGCTGGTACTGCGTGAAGTTGCCGGGATAGGAGAGCAGCCGGCCGCGATCGAGCTCCACGATGCGGGTGGCGACGCGGTCCAGGAACGTGCGGTCGTGCGTGATCAGCACGACGCTGCCACGGAACTCCAGCAGCAGGTTCTCGAGCCACTCGATGGAGTCGAGGTCGAGGTGGTTGGTGGGTTCGTCGAGCAGCAGGACGTCGGGCCGGCGCACCAGCGCCTGCGCGAGCGCCACGCGCTTGCGGTTGCCGCCCGAAAGGGAGCCGACCAGCGCCTGCGGATCGAGGTGCAGGCGGTGCAGGGTCTCGTCGATGCGCTGGCGCCAGTTCCAGCCGTCCTGCGCCTCAATGCGCGCCTGCAGCGCGTGCAGGGCATCGAGGTCGCCGCTGCCGTGGTGCGTGAACGCGTCGACCAGTGCGATCACGTCGGCCAGGCCGATGCGCACCGCTTCGAACACGGTGGCGTCTTCGGACAGCAGCGGCTCCTGCGCCACGAAGGCGGCGTGCAGGCCCTGCTGGCGCTGGACCTCGCCGTCGTCCGGGAATTCGAGGCCCGCGAGGATGCGCAGCAGCGAGGACTTGCCGGCGCCGTTGCGGCCGATCAGGCCGACGCGCTCGCCGGCTTCGAGCGCGAAGTCGGCGTGGTCCAGCAATGCCACGTGACCGAAGGCGAGCTGGGCGTTCGCGAGGGTGATGAGGGCCATGGTGCGGGTGGAAAGCTGGCGAGCGTAGCACCGCCGCCGAGCGGCGATGGCCGGGCGACCGGCGGAGGGGCCGCTGGCTATAGTGGGACCTGCTGGCGAAGGGAGGGGTTCCGTGGACCTGAACATCAATGGCGCGCGCATCGAGGTGCAGGCCGACCCCGCCATGCCGCTGCTGTGGGTGCTGCGCGATGTGCTGCAGATGACCGGGACCAAGTTCGGTTGCGGCATCGCCGCCTGCGGCGCCTGCACGGTCCGCGTCGACGGGCAGGCCGTGCGCTCGTGCGTCACCCCGGTCGCCAGCGTGGCGGGACGCGCGATCCAGACGATCGAAGGGTTGGGGACGGCCGCGAAGCCCCATCCCCTGCAGGCCGCCTGGATCGCCGAGCAGGTGCCGCAGTGCGGCTATTGCCAGAGCGGCATGCTGATGGCCGCCGCGGCGCTGCTGGAGAAGAAGCCCAAGCCGACCGACGCCGACATCGACGTCGCGATGAGCAACATCTGCCGCTGCGGCACCTACCAGCGCGTGCGCGCCGCGATCAAGCGCGCGGCCGGGATGCGCGCGTGAAGCGCCGCACCTGGCTGGTCGGAACCACGGCGGGCGCCGGCGCGCTGCTCGTGGGCTGGGCGGCGCTGCCGCAGCGCTCGCGCGTTGGCCTCGCCAGCATGATGGTCCCCGGCGAGGGCGACTTCGCGCTCAACGGCTGGATCAAGATCCTGCCCGATGGCGGCGTGGTGCTGGCGATGCCGCGCAGCGAGATGGGGCAGGGCGTGCACACGGCGCTGCCGCAGTTGGCGGCGGAGGAACTCGATGTGCCGCTGTCGGCGGTGGGCATCGAGCAGGCGGGCTGGGACGCGATCTACGGCAATGTGGCGTTGCTGTACGGCTATCTCCCCTTTCATCCGCGCGAGGAATCGCGGGAGGACGGATTCGGGCGCGTGAAGGCGGGGCGCTGGCTCATCGGGAAGGTGGGCCGGGAACTGGGCGTCAATGCCACCGGCGGCTCCTCGAGCGTCGCCGACGCGTGGGAAGTGGTGCGGCTCGCCGCGGCCACCGCGCGCGCTTCCTTGGTGGGTGCGGCGTCGCTTGGCTGGAAACTGCCGGCCGAGGAGTTGCAGGTCGCCGACGGTGTCGTGACGCATCCGTCCGGACGGCGTGCCGGATACGGCGAACTGGCGCGCGTTGCCGCGGCGACCCCGCCTGGGCAGGTGGAGCTGAAGGATCGCAAGCAGTGGCGCGTGATCGGCCGCCCCGCGCCGCGCCTGGACCTGCCGCCGAAGGTGAACGGGCAGGCGCGCTTCGGGATCGACGTGCGGCTGCCGGGCATGCGCTACGCGGCACTGCGCCTGGCGCCGACCCTGGGCGGCGCGCCGGGCCGGATCGATGCGGCGGCGGCGCTGGCCATGCCGGGCGTGGAGCGGCTGGTGATGCTGCCGGCGTACGCGGGCTCGACCGCCGGCTTCGCCATGGTGGCGGGGAATTCCTGGCAGGCGCTGCAGGCGGTGCAGGCCGTGCAGGTCGAGTGGCGGGCGGGGTTGCATGCGCGCCTCGATTCGGCGCGGATCGCGCGCGACCTGGAGGACGCGGTGCGCTCGCGGGAGGGCTTCACCTTCCACAGCGAAGGGGACGTGGACGGCGTCGCGCGCGAAGGCACGCGTACGCTGGAGGCCTGGTATCACGCGCCCTTCCTGGCGCATGCCACGCTCGAGCCGATGAATGCGACCGCCCGCGTCGATGGCGGCCGCGTCGAGGTCTGGGCGCCGACGCAGGTGCCGCAGGCCTGTCGCGAAGCGGCGGCGCGCATCGCCGGCGTGCCGCTCGATCGGGTGGACCTGCACGTCACCTTCCTCGGCGGCGGATTCGGCAGGCGACTCGAGGTCGACTACGTGGCGCAGGCGGTCCGCGTCGCGATGGACGTGCCCGGCGTGCCCGTGCAGTTGATCTGGCCGCGCGAGGAAGACACGACGCACGACTTCTATCGGCCGATGCACGTCGCACGGCTGCGCGCGACGCTGGATGCACAGGGGCGGCCGGTCGCACTCCACGTGCGGTCGGCGGGCGATGCGATCGCACCGCGCTGGATGGAACGGGCGCTGCCGGCGTTCGCCGGACCCGTCGACCTGCCGGACAAGACGGGGTCCGAGGGCCTGTTCGACCAGCCTTACGCGATCAGCCACCAGCGCATCCAGCATGTGTTCACGCGCAGCGGCGTGCCGGTGGGCTTCTGGCGCTCCGTGGGGCATTCGCACAATGCCTTCTTCATGGAGTCGTTCATCGACGAGATCGCGGCAGAGGGCCGCCAGGATCCCCTGGCTCTGCGCCGCAGCCTCTTGCGGGAGTCGCCCCGGCACCTTGCGGTGCTGAACCTGGCCGCCGAACGCGCCGGATGGGACCGCCCGCCGCCGCCCGGGCGCGCACGCGGCGTGGCGCTGCACGAGTCTTTCGGCGCCGTCGTTGCGCAGGTGGTGGAAGTCTCGCTGCAGGGCACAGCGCCCCGCGTGCATCGGGTCGTCTGCGCGATCGACTGCGGCACGGTGGTGAATCCGCAGATCGTGGCGCAGCAGATGGAGGGAGCCGTGGTGTTCGGCCTCACGGCCGCTCTGTACGGACGCATCGACATCCGGCAGGGGGTCGTGCAGCAGCGGAATTTCCCCGACTACGGGATGCTCAGGCTGGCCTCCGCGCCGCAGGTCGAGACGCACATCGTGCCGAGCGAAGGTGCGCCGGCGGGTGTCGGCGAGCCGGGCGTGCCTCCGCTGGCGCCCGCGCTGGCGGGCGCACTCTTCGCTCTCACTGGCCAGCGTCACCGCTCCTTGCCGCTCGTGGATTTGGCCTAGGGTTTTCCCTGTGCTATAGTCCGTGGCTCTGTTGATGACGGCAACGCGAACGCGGGGTCGACAGCAGCAGGGAGCCTGCCGGTCGGGGCCGACGAAAGTCGGTATAGAATGGCAGGCTTCGCTGGCAACGAAGCGAGACGCGACGGCAGATGCTGCAGGCGCGGATCGCGGACGGAACAGCGAAAAAGGGTTGACGGACCTCTTCAAAACCTGTCATAATCGAAGGCTTCGCTGATCGCAGCGGGGGTGAGCAAGAGTAGCGCGGCGCAAAGCAGGCGGGGCTCTTGCGGGATCGTTAACAACATACAGCCGATAAGCGTGGGCGTTTGATGGCAAAGAGTTGCCAGGTTCTTCGGAACAAATCAAACGCTCATAGAGAGAAGAAGTGTTAGTTCACTTCGATTCCTATTGAGCAACATTCAAGATCGAACTGTAGAGTTTGATCCTGGCTCAGATTGAACGCTGGCGGAATGCTTTACACATGCAAGTCGAACGGCAGCACGGGGGCAACCCTGGTGGCGAGTGGCGAACGGGTGAGTAATACATCGGAACGTGCCCAGTCGTGGGGGATAACGTAGCGAAAGCTACGCTAATACCGCATACGAACTCTGGTTGAAAGCGGGGGACTCGCAAGGGCCTCGCGCGATTGGAGCGGCCGATGGCAGATTAGGTAGTTGGTGGGGTAAAGGCCTACCAAGCCGACGATCTGTAGCTGGTCTGAGAGGACGACCAGCCACACTGGGACTGAGACACGGCCCAGACTCCTACGGGAGGCAGCAGTGGGGAATTTTGGACAATGGGCGCAAGCCTGATCCAGCCATTCCGCGTGCAGGATGAAGGCCCTCGGGTTGTAAACTGCTTTTGTACGGAACGAAAAGGTCTGAGTTAATACCTCGGGCTGATGACGGTACCGTAAGAATAAGCACCGGCTAACTACGTGCCAGCAGCCGCGGTAATACGTAGGGTGCGAGCGTTAATCGGAATTACTGGGCGTAAAGCGTGCGCAGGCGGTGATGTAAGACAGGTGTGAAATCCCCGGGCTTAACCTGGGAACTGCATTTGTGACTGCATCGCTGGAGTGCGGCAGAGGGGGATGGAATTCCGCGTGTAGCAGTGAAATGCGTAGATATGCGGAGGAACACCGATGGCGAAGGCAATCCCCTGGGCCTGCACTGACGCTCATGCACGAAAGCGTGGGGAGCAAACAGGATTAGATACCCTGGTAGTCCACGCCCTAAACGATGTCAACTGGTTGTTGGGTCTTCACTGACTCAGTAACGAAGCTAACGCGTGAAGTTGACCGCCTGGGGAGTACGGCCGCAAGGTTGAAACTCAAAGGAATTGACGGGGACCCGCACAAGCGGTGGATGATGTGGTTTAATTCGATGCAACGCGAAAAACCTTACCTACCCTTGACATGTCTGGAATGGTGCAGAGATGTGCCAGTGCCCGAAAGGGAGCCAGAACACAGGTGCTGCATGGCTGTCGTCAGCTCGTGTCGTGAGATGTTGGGTTAAGTCCCGCAACGAGCGCAACCCTTGTCATTAGTTGCTACATTCAGTTGGGCACTCTAATGAGACTGCCGGTGACAAACCGGAGGAAGGTGGGGATGACGTCAAGTCCTCATGGCCCTTATGGGTAGGGCTACACACGTCATACAATGGCCGGTACAAAGGGCTGCCAACCCGCGAGGGGGAGCCAATCCCATAAAACCGGTCGTAGTCCGGATCGTAGTCTGCAACTCGACTGCGTGAAGTCGGAATCGCTAGTAATCGTGGATCAGCATGTCACGGTGAATACGTTCCCGGGTCTTGTACACACCGCCCGTCACACCATGGGAGCGGGTTCTGCCAGAAGTAGTTAGCCTAACCGCAAGGAGGGCGATTACCACGGCAGGGTTCGTGACTGGGGTGAAGTCGTAACAAGGTAGCCGTATCGGAAGGTGCGGCTGGATCACCTCCTTTCTGGAAAAACTGCAACTCGCAGCTATTCAAACGTCCACACTTATCGGTTGTTGGAAGATGTCGCCAGCGACGCCGTGCTCGCCAAGACAGGTGCTCGCAGTGAGCGACGGCCCCGGGTCTGTAGCTCAGTTGGTTAGAGCACCGTCTTGATAAGGCGGGGGTCGTTGGTTCGAGACCAACCAGACCCACCATCTGCTGCCCGCATCCCGGCAAGACCAGGCATGAGACGAGGCACTGGGGGGGATTAGCTCAGCTGGGAGAGCACCTGCTTTGCAAGCAGGGGGTCGTCGGTTCGATCCCGTCATCCTCCACCAACACCATAATCGGAAAATCAACACCAAAGCGGCTTGGGCTTTTATAGAAAAAGAGTTCCAGGCTGTTTTGTTGTTGACCGCGGCATTGGCTGCGAGTCGATCGGCTGTTCTTTAACAATTCATAGAGTCGAATCAGCGTTGTTAGCGGAAACCGCTTCATGGCGGACCGTGCCGCTAACGACAATTTTTTGATTGCGTCAACCAGACTTCAATTTCGACGTCAAACATCGAAAGTATGAAGAAACGGCATAACGCGCGAGGTGAAAGACCTCGCGAAGTACTTGATTGACAATGAATCCTCGTGAGAGGGGTCAAAGTTATAGGGTCAAGTGACTAAGAGCATGTGGTGGATGCCTTGGCGATTACAGGCGACGAAGGACGTGATAGCCTGCGATAAGCTTCGGGGAGCTGGCAAATTAGCTTTGATCCGGAGATTTCCGAATGGGGAAACCCACCGCGCAAGCGGTATCGCATGATGAATACATAGTCATGCGAGGCGAACCGGGTGAACTGAAACATCTCAGTAGCTCGAGGAAAAGACATCAACCGAGATTGCGAAAGTAGTGGCGAGCGAAATCGCAACAGCCTGCTAGTGATAGCGCAGAACTTAGCGGAAGCGTCTGGAAAGGCGCGCCAAAGAGGGTGATGGCCCCGTACGCGAAAAGATCTGTGTGGTACTGAGCTAGCGAAAAGTAGGGCGGGACACGTGAAATCCTGTCTGAAGATGGGGGGACCATCCTCCAAGGCTAAATACTCGTAATCGACCGATAGTGAACTAGTACCGTGAGGGAAAGGCGAAAAGAACCCCGGGAGGGGAGTGAAATAGATCCTGAAACCGCATGCTTACAAAAAGTAGGAGCCCGCAAGGGTGACTGCGTACCTTTTGTATAATGGGTCAGCGACTTACATTCAGTGGCAAGGTTAACCGAATAGGGTAGCCGCAGGGAAACCGAGTCCGAACAGGGCGAACTTCAGTCGCTGGGTGTAGACCCGAAACCAAGTGATCTATCCATGGCCAGGATGAAGGTGCCGTAACAGGTACTGGAGGTCCGAACCGACTAGTGTTGCAAAACTAGCGGATGAGCTGTGGATAGGGGTGAAAGGCTAAACAAACTTGGAAATAGCTGGTTCTCTCCGAAAACTATTTAGGTAGTGCCTCGCGTATTACCTTCGGGGGTAGAGCACTGTTTTGGCTAGGGGGTCATGGCGACTTACCAAACCAAGGCAAACTCCGAATACCGAAGAGTACAGCGCGGGAGACAGAGCACCGGGTGCTAACGTCCGGACTCAAGAGGGAAACAACCCAGACCGCCAGCTAAGGTCCCTAAAATTGGCTAAGTGGGAAACGAAGTGGGAAGGCTAAAACAGTCAGGATGTTGGCTTAGAAGCAGCCATCATTTAAAGAAAGCGTAATAGCTCACTGATCGAGTCGTCCTGCGCGGAAGATGTAACGGGGCTAAGCCAGTTACCGAAGCTGCGGATGTGCACGCAAGTGCACGTGGTAGGAGAGCGTTCTGTAAGCCTGTGAAGGTGGCTCGAGAGGGCTGCTGGAGGTATCAGAAGTGCGAATGCTGACATGAGTAGCGTTAAAGCGGGTGAAAAGCCCGCTCGCCGTAAGCGCAAGGTTTTCTACGCAACGTTCATCGGCGTAGAGTGAGTCGGCCCCTAAGGCGAGGCAGAGATGCGTAGCTGATGGGAAACAGGTCAATATTCCTGTACCGATTGCAAGTGCGATGTGGGGACGGAGAAGGTTAGCTCAGCCGGGTGTTGGATGTCCCGGTTCAAGCCTGTAGTCGTGCCTGGCAGGTAAATCCGCCGGGCTAAGATGAGGGGTGATAACGAGGCGGCTTGCCGCCGAAGTGAGTGATACCCTGCTTCCAGGAAAAGCCACTAAGCTTCAGCTTGCAACGACCGTACCGCAAACCGACACTGGTGCGCGAGATGAGTATTCTCAGGCGCTTGAGAGAACTCGGGAGAAGGAACTCGGCAAATTGACACCGTAACTTCGGAAGAAGGTGTGCCTTTAGTAGGTGAAGTGCCTCGCGCATGGAGCCCAATGAGGTTGCAAAAAATCGGTGGCTGCGACTGTTTAATAAAAACACAGCACTCTGCAAACACGAAAGTGGACGTATAGGGTGTGACGCCTGCCCGGTGCTGGAAGATTAAGTGATGGGGTGCAAGCTCTTGATCGAAGTCCCAGTAAACGGCGGCCGTAACTATAACGGTCCTAAGGTAGCGAAATTCCTTGTCGGGTAAGTTCCGACCTGCACGAATGGCGTAACGATGGCCACACTGTCTCCTCCCGAGACTCAGCGAAGTTGAAATGTTTGTGATGATGCAATCTCCCCGCGGAAAGACGGAAAGACCCCATGAACCTTTACTGTAGCTTTGTATTGGACTTTGAACGGATCTGTGTAGGATAGGTGGGAGGCTTTGAAGCCGGGTCGCTAGATCTGGTGGAGCCAACGTTGAAATACCACCCTGGTGCGTTTGAGGTTCTAACCTAGGCCCGTGATCCGGGTCGGGGACAGTGCATGGTAGGCAGTTTGACTGGGGCGGTCTCCTCCCAAAGCGTAACGGAGGAGTTCGAAGGTACGCTAGCTACGGTCGGACATCGTGGCGATAGTGCAATGGCATAAGCGTGCTTAACTGCGAGACTGACAAGTCGAGCAGATGCGAAAGCAGGACATAGTGATCCGGTGGTTCTGTATGGAAGGGCCATCGCTCAACGGATAAAAGGTACTCTGGGGATAACAGGCTGATACCGCCCAAGAGTTCATATCGACGGCGGTGTTTGGCACCTCGATGTCGGCTCATCTCATCCTGGGGCTGTAGCCGGTCCCAAGGGTATGGCTGTTCGCCATTTAAAGAGGTACGTGAGCTGGGTTTAAAACGTCGTGAGACAGTTTGGTCCCTATCTTCCGTGGGCGCTGCAGATTTGAGGAAGCCTGCTCCTAGTACGAGAGGACCGGAGTGGACGCACCTCTGGTGTACCTGTTGTCACGCCAGTGGCATTGCAGGGTAGCTAAGTGCGGAAGAGATAACCGCTGAAAGCATCTAAGCGGGAAACTCGTTTCAAGATGAGATCTGCCGGGGCCTCGAGCCCCCTGAAGAGTCGTTCTAGACCAGGACGTTGATAGGCTGGGTGTGGAAGCGCAGCAATGCGTTAAGCTAACCAGTACTAATTGCTCGTGCGGCTTGACCCTATAACTTTGATCCAATGCCGGAGGCATTTCTCCGGTGAGTCGATCAGGGTGTTATGCCAGGGTTGAACGCAATCAAATACCGGTGCAGCAATGCACCAACTGACAAAACTCTATGAATTGGTCTTGCTGCTAGCAATAGCAGCAGGGCAAAAAGTTAAGCCTGATGACCATAGCGAGGTGGTCCCACTCCTTCCCATCCCGAACAGGACAGTGAAACGCCTCTGCGCCGATGATAGTGCGGATTCCCGTGTGAAAGTAGGACATCGTCAGGCTGTAATTCGTGGCGCCCCGTCGGCAACGACGGGGCGTTCTCATCAGTGCTCCCCAACAAGTGATGCGCCAGGCCGGCGCAGCGAGCATTGATGAGAGCGCCCCAGGTGCGTGCTAGAATGTGAGTCTTCGCTGACAACGCGGCCGCCGGGCAGCGCTGCAGTGAAACCGCAGAGATTGACAGGTCTCTTCAAAACCTGTCATAATCGAAGGCTTCGCTGATCGCAGCGGGGGTGAGCAAGAGTAGCGCGGCGCAAAGCAGGCGGGGCTCTTGCGGGATCGTTAACAACATACAGCCGATAAGCGTGGGCGTTTGATGGCAAAGAGTTGCCAGGTTCTTCGGAACAAATCAAACGCTCATAGAGAGAAGAAGTGTTAGTTCACTTCGATTCCTATTGAGCAACATTCAAGATCGAACTGTAGAGTTTGATCCTGGCTCAGATTGAACGCTGGCGGAATGCTTTACACATGCAAGTCGAACGGCAGCACGGGGGCAACCCTGGTGGCGAGTGGCGAACGGGTGAGTAATACATCGGAACGTGCCCAGTCGTGGGGGATAACGTAGCGAAAGCTACGCTAATACCGCATACGAACTCTGGTTGAAAGCGGGGGACTCGCAAGGGCCTCGCGCGATTGGAGCGGCCGATGGCAGATTAGGTAGTTGGTGGGGTAAAGGCCTACCAAGCCGACGATCTGTAGCTGGTCTGAGAGGACGACCAGCCACACTGGGACTGAGACACGGCCCAGACTCCTACGGGAGGCAGCAGTGGGGAATTTTGGACAATGGGCGCAAGCCTGATCCAGCCATTCCGCGTGCAGGATGAAGGCCCTCGGGTTGTAAACTGCTTTTGTACGGAACGAAAAGGTCTGAGTTAATACCTCGGGCTGATGACGGTACCGTAAGAATAAGCACCGGCTAACTACGTGCCAGCAGCCGCGGTAATACGTAGGGTGCGAGCGTTAATCGGAATTACTGGGCGTAAAGCGTGCGCAGGCGGTGATGTAAGACAGGTGTGAAATCCCCGGGCTTAACCTGGGAACTGCATTTGTGACTGCATCGCTGGAGTGCGGCAGAGGGGGATGGAATTCCGCGTGTAGCAGTGAAATGCGTAGATATGCGGAGGAACACCGATGGCGAAGGCAATCCCCTGGGCCTGCACTGACGCTCATGCACGAAAGCGTGGGGAGCAAACAGGATTAGATACCCTGGTAGTCCACGCCCTAAACGATGTCAACTGGTTGTTGGGTCTTCACTGACTCAGTAACGAAGCTAACGCGTGAAGTTGACCGCCTGGGGAGTACGGCCGCAAGGTTGAAACTCAAAGGAATTGACGGGGACCCGCACAAGCGGTGGATGATGTGGTTTAATTCGATGCAACGCGAAAAACCTTACCTACCCTTGACATGTCTGGAATGGTGCAGAGATGTGCCAGTGCCCGAAAGGGAGCCAGAACACAGGTGCTGCATGGCTGTCGTCAGCTCGTGTCGTGAGATGTTGGGTTAAGTCCCGCAACGAGCGCAACCCTTGTCATTAGTTGCTACATTCAGTTGGGCACTCTAATGAGACTGCCGGTGACAAACCGGAGGAAGGTGGGGATGACGTCAAGTCCTCATGGCCCTTATGGGTAGGGCTACACACGTCATACAATGGCCGGTACAAAGGGCTGCCAACCCGCGAGGGGGAGCCAATCCCATAAAACCGGTCGTAGTCCGGATCGTAGTCTGCAACTCGACTGCGTGAAGTCGGAATCGCTAGTAATCGTGGATCAGCATGTCACGGTGAATACGTTCCCGGGTCTTGTACACACCGCCCGTCACACCATGGGAGCGGGTTCTGCCAGAAGTAGTTAGCCTAACCGCAAGGAGGGCGATTACCACGGCAGGGTTCGTGACTGGGGTGAAGTCGTAACAAGGTAGCCGTATCGGAAGGTGCGGCTGGATCACCTCCTTTCTGGAAAAACTGCAACTCGCAGCTATTCAAACGTCCACACTTATCGGTTGTTGGAAGATGTCGCCAGCGACGCCGTGCTCGCCAAGACAGGTGCTCGCAGTGAGCGACGGCCCCGGGTCTGTAGCTCAGTTGGTTAGAGCACCGTCTTGATAAGGCGGGGGTCGTTGGTTCGAGACCAACCAGACCCACCATCTGCTGCCCGCATCCCGGCAAGACCAGGCATGAGACGAGGCACTGGGGGGGATTAGCTCAGCTGGGAGAGCACCTGCTTTGCAAGCAGGGGGTCGTCGGTTCGATCCCGTCATCCTCCACCAACACCATAATCGGAAAATCAACACCAAAGCGGCTTGGGCTTTTATAGAAAAAGAGTTCCAGGCTGTTTTGTTGTTGACCGCGGCATTGGCTGCGAGTCGATCGGCTGTTCTTTAACAATTCATAGAGTCGAATCAGCGTTGTTAGCGGAAACCGCTTCATGGCGGACCGTGCCGCTAACGACAATTTTTTGATTGCGTCAACCAGACTTCAATTTCGACGTCAAACATCGAAAGTATGAAGAAACGGCATAACGCGCGAGGTGAAAGACCTCGCGAAGTACTTGATTGACAATGAATCCTCGTGAGAGGGGTCAAAGTTATAGGGTCAAGTGACTAAGAGCATGTGGTGGATGCCTTGGCGATTACAGGCGACGAAGGACGTGATAGCCTGCGATAAGCTTCGGGGAGCTGGCAAATTAGCTTTGATCCGGAGATTTCCGAATGGGGAAACCCACCGCGCAAGCGGTATCGCATGATGAATACATAGTCATGCGAGGCGAACCGGGTGAACTGAAACATCTCAGTAGCTCGAGGAAAAGACATCAACCGAGATTGCGAAAGTAGTGGCGAGCGAAATCGCAACAGCCTGCTAGTGATAGCGCAGAACTTAGCGGAAGCGTCTGGAAAGGCGCGCCAAAGAGGGTGATGGCCCCGTACGCGAAAAGATCTGTGTGGTACTGAGCTAGCGAAAAGTAGGGCGGGACACGTGAAATCCTGTCTGAAGATGGGGGGACCATCCTCCAAGGCTAAATACTCGTAATCGACCGATAGTGAACTAGTACCGTGAGGGAAAGGCGAAAAGAACCCCGGGAGGGGAGTGAAATAGATCCTGAAACCGCATGCTTACAAAAAGTAGGAGCCCGCAAGGGTGACTGCGTACCTTTTGTATAATGGGTCAGCGACTTACATTCAGTGGCAAGGTTAACCGAATAGGGTAGCCGCAGGGAAACCGAGTCCGAACAGGGCGAACTTCAGTCGCTGGGTGTAGACCCGAAACCAAGTGATCTATCCATGGCCAGGATGAAGGTGCCGTAACAGGTACTGGAGGTCCGAACCGACTAGTGTTGCAAAACTAGCGGATGAGCTGTGGATAGGGGTGAAAGGCTAAACAAACTTGGAAATAGCTGGTTCTCTCCGAAAACTATTTAGGTAGTGCCTCGCGTATTACCTTCGGGGGTAGAGCACTGTTTTGGCTAGGGGGTCATGGCGACTTACCAAACCAAGGCAAACTCCGAATACCGAAGAGTACAGCGCGGGAGACAGAGCACCGGGTGCTAACGTCCGGACTCAAGAGGGAAACAACCCAGACCGCCAGCTAAGGTCCCTAAAATTGGCTAAGTGGGAAACGAAGTGGGAAGGCTAAAACAGTCAGGATGTTGGCTTAGAAGCAGCCATCATTTAAAGAAAGCGTAATAGCTCACTGATCGAGTCGTCCTGCGCGGAAGATGTAACGGGGCTAAGCCAGTTACCGAAGCTGCGGATGTGCACGCAAGTGCACGTGGTAGGAGAGCGTTCTGTAAGCCTGTGAAGGTGGCTCGAGAGGGCTGCTGGAGGTATCAGAAGTGCGAATGCTGACATGAGTAGCGTTAAAGCGGGTGAAAAGCCCGCTCGCCGTAAGCGCAAGGTTTTCTACGCAACGTTCATCGGCGTAGAGTGAGTCGGCCCCTAAGGCGAGGCAGAGATGCGTAGCTGATGGGAAACAGGTCAATATTCCTGTACCGATTGCAAGTGCGATGTGGGGACGGAGAAGGTTAGCTCAGCCGGGTGTTGGATGTCCCGGTTCAAGCCTGTAGTCGTGCCTGGCAGGTAAATCCGCCGGGCTAAGATGAGGGGTGATAACGAGGCGGCTTGCCGCCGAAGTGAGTGATACCCTGCTTCCAGGAAAAGCCACTAAGCTTCAGCTTGCAACGACCGTACCGCAAACCGACACTGGTGCGCGAGATGAGTATTCTCAGGCGCTTGAGAGAACTCGGGAGAAGGAACTCGGCAAATTGACACCGTAACTTCGGAAGAAGGTGTGCCTTTAGTAGGTGAAGTGCCTCGCGCATGGAGCCCAATGAGGTTGCAAAAAATCGGTGGCTGCGACTGTTTAATAAAAACACAGCACTCTGCAAACACGAAAGTGGACGTATAGGGTGTGACGCCTGCCCGGTGCTGGAAGATTAAGTGATGGGGTGCAAGCTCTTGATCGAAGTCCCAGTAAACGGCGGCCGTAACTATAACGGTCCTAAGGTAGCGAAATTCCTTGTCGGGTAAGTTCCGACCTGCACGAATGGCGTAACGATGGCCACACTGTCTCCTCCCGAGACTCAGCGAAGTTGAAATGTTTGTGATGATGCAATCTCCCCGCGGAAAGACGGAAAGACCCCATGAACCTTTACTGTAGCTTTGTATTGGACTTTGAACGGATCTGTGTAGGATAGGTGGGAGGCTTTGAAGCCGGGTCGCTAGATCTGGTGGAGCCAACGTTGAAATACCACCCTGGTGCGTTTGAGGTTCTAACCTAGGCCCGTGATCCGGGTCGGGGACAGTGCATGGTAGGCAGTTTGACTGGGGCGGTCTCCTCCCAAAGCGTAACGGAGGAGTTCGAAGGTACGCTAGCTACGGTCGGACATCGTGGCGATAGTGCAATGGCATAAGCGTGCTTAACTGCGAGACTGACAAGTCGAGCAGATGCGAAAGCAGGACATAGTGATCCGGTGGTTCTGTATGGAAGGGCCATCGCTCAACGGATAAAAGGTACTCTGGGGATAACAGGCTGATACCGCCCAAGAGTTCATATCGACGGCGGTGTTTGGCACCTCGATGTCGGCTCATCTCATCCTGGGGCTGTAGCCGGTCCCAAGGGTATGGCTGTTCGCCATTTAAAGAGGTACGTGAGCTGGGTTTAAAACGTCGTGAGACAGTTTGGTCCCTATCTTCCGTGGGCGCTGCAGATTTGAGGAAGCCTGCTCCTAGTACGAGAGGACCGGAGTGGACGCACCTCTGGTGTACCTGTTGTCACGCCAGTGGCATTGCAGGGTAGCTAAGTGCGGAAGAGATAACCGCTGAAAGCATCTAAGCGGGAAACTCGTTTCAAGATGAGATCTGCCGGGGCCTCGAGCCCCCTGAAGAGTCGTTCTAGACCAGGACGTTGATAGGCTGGGTGTGGAAGCGCAGCAATGCGTTAAGCTAACCAGTACTAATTGCTCGTGCGGCTTGACCCTATAACTTTGATCCAATGCCGGAGGCATTTCTCCGGTGAGTCGATCAGGGTGTTATGCCAGGGTTGAACGCAATCAAATACCGGTGCAGCAATGCACCAACTGACAAAACTCTATGAATTGGTCTTGCTGCTAGCAATAGCAGCAGGGCAAAAAGTTAAGCCTGATGACCATAGCGAGGTGGTCCCACTCCTTCCCATCCCGAACAGGACAGTGAAACGCCTCTGCGCCGATGATAGTGCGGATTCCCGTGTGAAAGTAGGACATCGTCAGGCTGTAATTCGTGGCGCCCCGTCGGCAACGACGGGGCGTTCTCATCAGTGCTCCCCAACAAGTGATGCGCCAGGCCGGCGCAGCGAGCATTGATGAGAGCGCCCCAGGTGCGTGCTAGAATGTGAGTCTTCGCTGACAACGCGGCCGCCGGGCAGCGCTGCAGTGAAACCGCAGAGATTGACAGGTCTCTTCAAAACCTGTCATAATCGAAGGCTTCGCTGATCGCAGCGGGGGTGAGCAAGAGTAGCGCGGCGCAAAGCAGGCGGGGCTCTTGCGGGATCGTTAACAACATACAGCCGATAAGCGTGGGCGTTTGATGGCAAAGAGTTGCCAGGTTCTTCGGAACAAATCAAACGCTCATAGAGAGAAGAAGTGTTAGTTCACTTCGATTCCTATTGAGCAACATTCAAGATCGAACTGTAGAGTTTGATCCTGGCTCAGATTGAACGCTGGCGGAATGCTTTACACATGCAAGTCGAACGGCAGCACGGGGGCAACCCTGGTGGCGAGTGGCGAACGGGTGAGTAATACATCGGAACGTGCCCAGTCGTGGGGGATAACGTAGCGAAAGCTACGCTAATACCGCATACGAACTCTGGTTGAAAGCGGGGGACTCGCAAGGGCCTCGCGCGATTGGAGCGGCCGATGGCAGATTAGGTAGTTGGTGGGGTAAAGGCCTACCAAGCCGACGATCTGTAGCTGGTCTGAGAGGACGACCAGCCACACTGGGACTGAGACACGGCCCAGACTCCTACGGGAGGCAGCAGTGGGGAATTTTGGACAATGGGCGCAAGCCTGATCCAGCCATTCCGCGTGCAGGATGAAGGCCCTCGGGTTGTAAACTGCTTTTGTACGGAACGAAAAGGTCTGAGTTAATACCTCGGGCTGATGACGGTACCGTAAGAATAAGCACCGGCTAACTACGTGCCAGCAGCCGCGGTAATACGTAGGGTGCGAGCGTTAATCGGAATTACTGGGCGTAAAGCGTGCGCAGGCGGTGATGTAAGACAGGTGTGAAATCCCCGGGCTTAACCTGGGAACTGCATTTGTGACTGCATCGCTGGAGTGCGGCAGAGGGGGATGGAATTCCGCGTGTAGCAGTGAAATGCGTAGATATGCGGAGGAACACCGATGGCGAAGGCAATCCCCTGGGCCTGCACTGACGCTCATGCACGAAAGCGTGGGGAGCAAACAGGATTAGATACCCTGGTAGTCCACGCCCTAAACGATGTCAACTGGTTGTTGGGTCTTCACTGACTCAGTAACGAAGCTAACGCGTGAAGTTGACCGCCTGGGGAGTACGGCCGCAAGGTTGAAACTCAAAGGAATTGACGGGGACCCGCACAAGCGGTGGATGATGTGGTTTAATTCGATGCAACGCGAAAAACCTTACCTACCCTTGACATGTCTGGAATGGTGCAGAGATGTGCCAGTGCCCGAAAGGGAGCCAGAACACAGGTGCTGCATGGCTGTCGTCAGCTCGTGTCGTGAGATGTTGGGTTAAGTCCCGCAACGAGCGCAACCCTTGTCATTAGTTGCTACATTCAGTTGGGCACTCTAATGAGACTGCCGGTGACAAACCGGAGGAAGGTGGGGATGACGTCAAGTCCTCATGGCCCTTATGGGTAGGGCTACACACGTCATACAATGGCCGGTACAAAGGGCTGCCAACCCGCGAGGGGGAGCCAATCCCATAAAACCGGTCGTAGTCCGGATCGTAGTCTGCAACTCGACTGCGTGAAGTCGGAATCGCTAGTAATCGTGGATCAGCATGTCACGGTGAATACGTTCCCGGGTCTTGTACACACCGCCCGTCACACCATGGGAGCGGGTTCTGCCAGAAGTAGTTAGCCTAACCGCAAGGAGGGCGATTACCACGGCAGGGTTCGTGACTGGGGTGAAGTCGTAACAAGGTAGCCGTATCGGAAGGTGCGGCTGGATCACCTCCTTTCTGGAAAAACTGCAACTCGCAGCTATTCAAACGTCCACACTTATCGGTTGTTGGAAGATGTCGCCAGCGACGCCGTGCTCGCCAAGACAGGTGCTCGCAGTGAGCGACGGCCCCGGGTCTGTAGCTCAGTTGGTTAGAGCACCGTCTTGATAAGGCGGGGGTCGTTGGTTCGAGACCAACCAGACCCACCATCTGCTGCCCGCATCCCGGCAAGACCAGGCATGAGACGAGGCACTGGGGGGGATTAGCTCAGCTGGGAGAGCACCTGCTTTGCAAGCAGGGGGTCGTCGGTTCGATCCCGTCATCCTCCACCAACACCATAATCGGAAAATCAACACCAAAGCGGCTTGGGCTTTTATAGAAAAAGAGTTCCAGGCTGTTTTGTTGTTGACCGCGGCATTGGCTGCGAGTCGATCGGCTGTTCTTTAACAATTCATAGAGTCGAATCAGCGTTGTTAGCGGAAACCGCTTCATGGCGGACCGTGCCGCTAACGACAATTTTTTGATTGCGTCAACCAGACTTCAATTTCGACGTCAAACATCGAAAGTATGAAGAAACGGCATAACGCGCGAGGTGAAAGACCTCGCGAAGTACTTGATTGACAATGAATCCTCGTGAGAGGGGTCAAAGTTATAGGGTCAAGTGACTAAGAGCATGTGGTGGATGCCTTGGCGATTACAGGCGACGAAGGACGTGATAGCCTGCGATAAGCTTCGGGGAGCTGGCAAATTAGCTTTGATCCGGAGATTTCCGAATGGGGAAACCCACCGCGCAAGCGGTATCGCATGATGAATACATAGTCATGCGAGGCGAACCGGGTGAACTGAAACATCTCAGTAGCTCGAGGAAAAGACATCAACCGAGATTGCGAAAGTAGTGGCGAGCGAAATCGCAACAGCCTGCTAGTGATAGCGCAGAACTTAGCGGAAGCGTCTGGAAAGGCGCGCCAAAGAGGGTGATGGCCCCGTACGCGAAAAGATCTGTGTGGTACTGAGCTAGCGAAAAGTAGGGCGGGACACGTGAAATCCTGTCTGAAGATGGGGGGACCATCCTCCAAGGCTAAATACTCGTAATCGACCGATAGTGAACTAGTACCGTGAGGGAAAGGCGAAAAGAACCCCGGGAGGGGAGTGAAATAGATCCTGAAACCGCATGCTTACAAAAAGTAGGAGCCCGCAAGGGTGACTGCGTACCTTTTGTATAATGGGTCAGCGACTTACATTCAGTGGCAAGGTTAACCGAATAGGGTAGCCGCAGGGAAACCGAGTCCGAACAGGGCGAACTTCAGTCGCTGGGTGTAGACCCGAAACCAAGTGATCTATCCATGGCCAGGATGAAGGTGCCGTAACAGGTACTGGAGGTCCGAACCGACTAGTGTTGCAAAACTAGCGGATGAGCTGTGGATAGGGGTGAAAGGCTAAACAAACTTGGAAATAGCTGGTTCTCTCCGAAAACTATTTAGGTAGTGCCTCGCGTATTACCTTCGGGGGTAGAGCACTGTTTTGGCTAGGGGGTCATGGCGACTTACCAAACCAAGGCAAACTCCGAATACCGAAGAGTACAGCGCGGGAGACAGAGCACCGGGTGCTAACGTCCGGACTCAAGAGGGAAACAACCCAGACCGCCAGCTAAGGTCCCTAAAATTGGCTAAGTGGGAAACGAAGTGGGAAGGCTAAAACAGTCAGGATGTTGGCTTAGAAGCAGCCATCATTTAAAGAAAGCGTAATAGCTCACTGATCGAGTCGTCCTGCGCGGAAGATGTAACGGGGCTAAGCCAGTTACCGAAGCTGCGGATGTGCACGCAAGTGCACGTGGTAGGAGAGCGTTCTGTAAGCCTGTGAAGGTGGCTCGAGAGGGCTGCTGGAGGTATCAGAAGTGCGAATGCTGACATGAGTAGCGTTAAAGCGGGTGAAAAGCCCGCTCGCCGTAAGCGCAAGGTTTTCTACGCAACGTTCATCGGCGTAGAGTGAGTCGGCCCCTAAGGCGAGGCAGAGATGCGTAGCTGATGGGAAACAGGTCAATATTCCTGTACCGATTGCAAGTGCGATGTGGGGACGGAGAAGGTTAGCTCAGCCGGGTGTTGGATGTCCCGGTTCAAGCCTGTAGTCGTGCCTGGCAGGTAAATCCGCCGGGCTAAGATGAGGGGTGATAACGAGGCGGCTTGCCGCCGAAGTGAGTGATACCCTGCTTCCAGGAAAAGCCACTAAGCTTCAGCTTGCAACGACCGTACCGCAAACCGACACTGGTGCGCGAGATGAGTATTCTCAGGCGCTTGAGAGAACTCGGGAGAAGGAACTCGGCAAATTGACACCGTAACTTCGGAAGAAGGTGTGCCTTTAGTAGGTGAAGTGCCTCGCGCATGGAGCCCAATGAGGTTGCAAAAAATCGGTGGCTGCGACTGTTTAATAAAAACACAGCACTCTGCAAACACGAAAGTGGACGTATAGGGTGTGACGCCTGCCCGGTGCTGGAAGATTAAGTGATGGGGTGCAAGCTCTTGATCGAAGTCCCAGTAAACGGCGGCCGTAACTATAACGGTCCTAAGGTAGCGAAATTCCTTGTCGGGTAAGTTCCGACCTGCACGAATGGCGTAACGATGGCCACACTGTCTCCTCCCGAGACTCAGCGAAGTTGAAATGTTTGTGATGATGCAATCTCCCCGCGGAAAGACGGAAAGACCCCATGAACCTTTACTGTAGCTTTGTATTGGACTTTGAACGGATCTGTGTAGGATAGGTGGGAGGCTTTGAAGCCGGGTCGCTAGATCTGGTGGAGCCAACGTTGAAATACCACCCTGGTGCGTTTGAGGTTCTAACCTAGGCCCGTGATCCGGGTCGGGGACAGTGCATGGTAGGCAGTTTGACTGGGGCGGTCTCCTCCCAAAGCGTAACGGAGGAGTTCGAAGGTACGCTAGCTACGGTCGGACATCGTGGCGATAGTGCAATGGCATAAGCGTGCTTAACTGCGAGACTGACAAGTCGAGCAGATGCGAAAGCAGGACATAGTGATCCGGTGGTTCTGTATGGAAGGGCCATCGCTCAACGGATAAAAGGTACTCTGGGGATAACAGGCTGATACCGCCCAAGAGTTCATATCGACGGCGGTGTTTGGCACCTCGATGTCGGCTCATCTCATCCTGGGGCTGTAGCCGGTCCCAAGGGTATGGCTGTTCGCCATTTAAAGAGGTACGTGAGCTGGGTTTAAAACGTCGTGAGACAGTTTGGTCCCTATCTTCCGTGGGCGCTGCAGATTTGAGGAAGCCTGCTCCTAGTACGAGAGGACCGGAGTGGACGCACCTCTGGTGTACCTGTTGTCACGCCAGTGGCATTGCAGGGTAGCTAAGTGCGGAAGAGATAACCGCTGAAAGCATCTAAGCGGGAAACTCGTTTCAAGATGAGATCTGCCGGGGCCTCGAGCCCCCTGAAGAGTCGTTCTAGACCAGGACGTTGATAGGCTGGGTGTGGAAGCGCAGCAATGCGTTAAGCTAACCAGTACTAATTGCTCGTGCGGCTTGACCCTATAACTTTGATCCAATGCCGGAGGCATTTCTCCGGTGAGTCGATCAGGGTGTTATGCCAGGGTTGAACGCAATCAAATACCGGTGCAGCAATGCACCAACTGACAAAACTCTATGAATTGGTCTTGCTGCTAGCAATAGCAGCAGGGCAAAAAGTTAAGCCTGATGACCATAGCGAGGTGGTCCCACTCCTTCCCATCCCGAACAGGACAGTGAAACGCCTCTGCGCCGATGATAGTGCGGATTCCCGTGTGAAAGTAGGACATCGTCAGGCTGTAATTCGTGGCGCCCCGTCGGCAACGACGGGGCGTTCTCATCAGTGCTCCCCAACAAGTGATGCGCCAGGCCGGCGCAGCGAGCATTGATGAGAGCGCCCCAGGTGCGTGCTAGAATGTGAGTCTTCGCTGACAACGCGGCCGCCGGGCAGCGCTGCAGTGAAACCGCAGAGATTGACAGGTCTCTTCAAAACCTGTCATAATCGAAGGCTTCGCTGATCGCAGCGGGGGTGAGCAAGAGTAGCGCGGCGCAAAGCAGGCGGGGCTCTTGCGGGATCGTTAACAACATACAGCCGATAAGCGTGGGCGTTTGATGGCAAAGAGTTGCCAGGTTCTTCGGAACAAATCAAACGCTCATAGAGAGAAGAAGTGTTAGTTCACTTCGATTCCTATTGAGCAACATTCAAGATCGAACTGTAGAGTTTGATCCTGGCTCAGATTGAACGCTGGCGGAATGCTTTACACATGCAAGTCGAACGGCAGCACGGGGGCAACCCTGGTGGCGAGTGGCGAACGGGTGAGTAATACATCGGAACGTGCCCAGTCGTGGGGGATAACGTAGCGAAAGCTACGCTAATACCGCATACGAACTCTGGTTGAAAGCGGGGGACTCGCAAGGGCCTCGCGCGATTGGAGCGGCCGATGGCAGATTAGGTAGTTGGTGGGGTAAAGGCCTACCAAGCCGACGATCTGTAGCTGGTCTGAGAGGACGACCAGCCACACTGGGACTGAGACACGGCCCAGACTCCTACGGGAGGCAGCAGTGGGGAATTTTGGACAATGGGCGCAAGCCTGATCCAGCCATTCCGCGTGCAGGATGAAGGCCCTCGGGTTGTAAACTGCTTTTGTACGGAACGAAAAGGTCTGAGTTAATACCTCGGGCTGATGACGGTACCGTAAGAATAAGCACCGGCTAACTACGTGCCAGCAGCCGCGGTAATACGTAGGGTGCGAGCGTTAATCGGAATTACTGGGCGTAAAGCGTGCGCAGGCGGTGATGTAAGACAGGTGTGAAATCCCCGGGCTTAACCTGGGAACTGCATTTGTGACTGCATCGCTGGAGTGCGGCAGAGGGGGATGGAATTCCGCGTGTAGCAGTGAAATGCGTAGATATGCGGAGGAACACCGATGGCGAAGGCAATCCCCTGGGCCTGCACTGACGCTCATGCACGAAAGCGTGGGGAGCAAACAGGATTAGATACCCTGGTAGTCCACGCCCTAAACGATGTCAACTGGTTGTTGGGTCTTCACTGACTCAGTAACGAAGCTAACGCGTGAAGTTGACCGCCTGGGGAGTACGGCCGCAAGGTTGAAACTCAAAGGAATTGACGGGGACCCGCACAAGCGGTGGATGATGTGGTTTAATTCGATGCAACGCGAAAAACCTTACCTACCCTTGACATGTCTGGAATGGTGCAGAGATGTGCCAGTGCCCGAAAGGGAGCCAGAACACAGGTGCTGCATGGCTGTCGTCAGCTCGTGTCGTGAGATGTTGGGTTAAGTCCCGCAACGAGCGCAACCCTTGTCATTAGTTGCTACATTCAGTTGGGCACTCTAATGAGACTGCCGGTGACAAACCGGAGGAAGGTGGGGATGACGTCAAGTCCTCATGGCCCTTATGGGTAGGGCTACACACGTCATACAATGGCCGGTACAAAGGGCTGCCAACCCGCGAGGGGGAGCCAATCCCATAAAACCGGTCGTAGTCCGGATCGTAGTCTGCAACTCGACTGCGTGAAGTCGGAATCGCTAGTAATCGTGGATCAGCATGTCACGGTGAATACGTTCCCGGGTCTTGTACACACCGCCCGTCACACCATGGGAGCGGGTTCTGCCAGAAGTAGTTAGCCTAACCGCAAGGAGGGCGATTACCACGGCAGGGTTCGTGACTGGGGTGAAGTCGTAACAAGGTAGCCGTATCGGAAGGTGCGGCTGGATCACCTCCTTTCTGGAAAAACTGCAACTCGCAGCTATTCAAACGTCCACACTTATCGGTTGTTGGAAGATGTCGCCAGCGACGCCGTGCTCGCCAAGACAGGTGCTCGCAGTGAGCGACGGCCCCGGGTCTGTAGCTCAGTTGGTTAGAGCACCGTCTTGATAAGGCGGGGGTCGTTGGTTCGAGACCAACCAGACCCACCATCTGCTGCCCGCATCCCGGCAAGACCAGGCATGAGACGAGGCACTGGGGGGGATTAGCTCAGCTGGGAGAGCACCTGCTTTGCAAGCAGGGGGTCGTCGGTTCGATCCCGTCATCCTCCACCAACACCATAATCGGAAAATCAACACCAAAGCGGCTTGGGCTTTTATAGAAAAAGAGTTCCAGGCTGTTTTGTTGTTGACCGCGGCATTGGCTGCGAGTCGATCGGCTGTTCTTTAACAATTCATAGAGTCGAATCAGCGTTGTTAGCGGAAACCGCTTCATGGCGGACCGTGCCGCTAACGACAATTTTTTGATTGCGTCAACCAGACTTCAATTTCGACGTCAAACATCGAAAGTATGAAGAAACGGCATAACGCGCGAGGTGAAAGACCTCGCGAAGTACTTGATTGACAATGAATCCTCGTGAGAGGGGTCAAAGTTATAGGGTCAAGTGACTAAGAGCATGTGGTGGATGCCTTGGCGATTACAGGCGACGAAGGACGTGATAGCCTGCGATAAGCTTCGGGGAGCTGGCAAATTAGCTTTGATCCGGAGATTTCCGAATGGGGAAACCCACCGCGCAAGCGGTATCGCATGATGAATACATAGTCATGCGAGGCGAACCGGGTGAACTGAAACATCTCAGTAGCTCGAGGAAAAGACATCAACCGAGATTGCGAAAGTAGTGGCGAGCGAAATCGCAACAGCCTGCTAGTGATAGCGCAGAACTTAGCGGAAGCGTCTGGAAAGGCGCGCCAAAGAGGGTGATGGCCCCGTACGCGAAAAGATCTGTGTGGTACTGAGCTAGCGAAAAGTAGGGCGGGACACGTGAAATCCTGTCTGAAGATGGGGGGACCATCCTCCAAGGCTAAATACTCGTAATCGACCGATAGTGAACTAGTACCGTGAGGGAAAGGCGAAAAGAACCCCGGGAGGGGAGTGAAATAGATCCTGAAACCGCATGCTTACAAAAAGTAGGAGCCCGCAAGGGTGACTGCGTACCTTTTGTATAATGGGTCAGCGACTTACATTCAGTGGCAAGGTTAACCGAATAGGGTAGCCGCAGGGAAACCGAGTCCGAACAGGGCGAACTTCAGTCGCTGGGTGTAGACCCGAAACCAAGTGATCTATCCATGGCCAGGATGAAGGTGCCGTAACAGGTACTGGAGGTCCGAACCGACTAGTGTTGCAAAACTAGCGGATGAGCTGTGGATAGGGGTGAAAGGCTAAACAAACTTGGAAATAGCTGGTTCTCTCCGAAAACTATTTAGGTAGTGCCTCGCGTATTACCTTCGGGGGTAGAGCACTGTTTTGGCTAGGGGGTCATGGCGACTTACCAAACCAAGGCAAACTCCGAATACCGAAGAGTACAGCGCGGGAGACAGAGCACCGGGTGCTAACGTCCGGACTCAAGAGGGAAACAACCCAGACCGCCAGCTAAGGTCCCTAAAATTGGCTAAGTGGGAAACGAAGTGGGAAGGCTAAAACAGTCAGGATGTTGGCTTAGAAGCAGCCATCATTTAAAGAAAGCGTAATAGCTCACTGATCGAGTCGTCCTGCGCGGAAGATGTAACGGGGCTAAGCCAGTTACCGAAGCTGCGGATGTGCACGCAAGTGCACGTGGTAGGAGAGCGTTCTGTAAGCCTGTGAAGGTGGCTCGAGAGGGCTGCTGGAGGTATCAGAAGTGCGAATGCTGACATGAGTAGCGTTAAAGCGGGTGAAAAGCCCGCTCGCCGTAAGCGCAAGGTTTTCTACGCAACGTTCATCGGCGTAGAGTGAGTCGGCCCCTAAGGCGAGGCAGAGATGCGTAGCTGATGGGAAACAGGTCAATATTCCTGTACCGATTGCAAGTGCGATGTGGGGACGGAGAAGGTTAGCTCAGCCGGGTGTTGGATGTCCCGGTTCAAGCCTGTAGTCGTGCCTGGCAGGTAAATCCGCCGGGCTAAGATGAGGGGTGATAACGAGGCGGCTTGCCGCCGAAGTGAGTGATACCCTGCTTCCAGGAAAAGCCACTAAGCTTCAGCTTGCAACGACCGTACCGCAAACCGACACTGGTGCGCGAGATGAGTATTCTCAGGCGCTTGAGAGAACTCGGGAGAAGGAACTCGGCAAATTGACACCGTAACTTCGGAAGAAGGTGTGCCTTTAGTAGGTGAAGTGCCTCGCGCATGGAGCCCAATGAGGTTGCAAAAAATCGGTGGCTGCGACTGTTTAATAAAAACACAGCACTCTGCAAACACGAAAGTGGACGTATAGGGTGTGACGCCTGCCCGGTGCTGGAAGATTAAGTGATGGGGTGCAAGCTCTTGATCGAAGTCCCAGTAAACGGCGGCCGTAACTATAACGGTCCTAAGGTAGCGAAATTCCTTGTCGGGTAAGTTCCGACCTGCACGAATGGCGTAACGATGGCCACACTGTCTCCTCCCGAGACTCAGCGAAGTTGAAATGTTTGTGATGATGCAATCTCCCCGCGGAAAGACGGAAAGACCCCATGAACCTTTACTGTAGCTTTGTATTGGACTTTGAACGGATCTGTGTAGGATAGGTGGGAGGCTTTGAAGCCGGGTCGCTAGATCTGGTGGAGCCAACGTTGAAATACCACCCTGGTGCGTTTGAGGTTCTAACCTAGGCCCGTGATCCGGGTCGGGGACAGTGCATGGTAGGCAGTTTGACTGGGGCGGTCTCCTCCCAAAGCGTAACGGAGGAGTTCGAAGGTACGCTAGCTACGGTCGGACATCGTGGCGATAGTGCAATGGCATAAGCGTGCTTAACTGCGAGACTGACAAGTCGAGCAGATGCGAAAGCAGGACATAGTGATCCGGTGGTTCTGTATGGAAGGGCCATCGCTCAACGGATAAAAGGTACTCTGGGGATAACAGGCTGATACCGCCCAAGAGTTCATATCGACGGCGGTGTTTGGCACCTCGATGTCGGCTCATCTCATCCTGGGGCTGTAGCCGGTCCCAAGGGTATGGCTGTTCGCCATTTAAAGAGGTACGTGAGCTGGGTTTAAAACGTCGTGAGACAGTTTGGTCCCTATCTTCCGTGGGCGCTGCAGATTTGAGGAAGCCTGCTCCTAGTACGAGAGGACCGGAGTGGACGCACCTCTGGTGTACCTGTTGTCACGCCAGTGGCATTGCAGGGTAGCTAAGTGCGGAAGAGATAACCGCTGAAAGCATCTAAGCGGGAAACTCGTTTCAAGATGAGATCTGCCGGGGCCTCGAGCCCCCTGAAGAGTCGTTCTAGACCAGGACGTTGATAGGCTGGGTGTGGAAGCGCAGCAATGCGTTAAGCTAACCAGTACTAATTGCTCGTGCGGCTTGACCCTATAACTTTGATCCAATGCCGGAGGCATTTCTCCGGTGAGTCGATCAGGGTGTTATGCCAGGGTTGAACGCAATCAAATACCGGTGCAGCAATGCACCAACTGACAAGACTCTATGAATTGGTCTTGCTGCTAGCAATAGCAGCAGGGCAAAAAGTTAAGCCTGATGACCATAGCGAGGTGGTCCCACTCCTTCCCATCCCGAACAGGACAGTGAAACGCCTCTGCGCCGATGATAGTGCGGATTCCCGTGTGAAAGTAGGACATCGTCAGGCTGTAATAGCGACGAAGGCCCGGCAGCAATGCCGGGCCTTTTGTTTTTGCGCGCGGTTATCACGCGTTGGCGATGAAATCTGTGTCGCAGGTCGCAGCACCGGCGCGCACCAGTTCCGCCATCAGTGTGGCAAGCCATTCTTGCAATGGCCGATCCGCGAACCACCGGTCGTGGACCAGCACGAAATAAGGCGCATCGAGCGCCCACGAAGTGAACTCGCGCACGCTGACTCGCTGCAACTCCAGCAGCTTGTACTTCAGCAGCACCTTGGCCGCATGGGCGGCATGGCGCCGCGGATCCTTCACATACGCCTCCAGCCGGCTTCGGGCCCGTCCGAGCGCATCCGCGACATCGGTGAACACCGCTCCATGCCCCGGGATCACGACGCGTGGAGCGAGGCCCTCGATGAGATCCAGCGTGGCGGCCACCTCATCGAAGGCATCCTCCCCCTCCAGTTCCTGGAACACCACGCCGAAACCGTTCTGCCACAACGCATCGGCCGACATCAGCGTCCGCGAGCCCGGCTCGAACAGGATCACGGAATGCGGATCGTGCCCCGGCGCGCAGTGCACTTGCCAACGCAGATCCCCGAGTTCGACGTCTCGTCCGGGCCGCAGCACTGCATCGAATGCAAACCGCGGACATTGCTGGCCCGTCGGCTGATACGACAGCGCAACGACGTCCCATGCGCGCACGGCGTCTGCCTGGCCCGGGGGAATCCACGTTCTCAGCCCCGGATGGCGCGCCTGCAAGGCCGCGTTTCCACCACAGTGATCGCTGTGCAGGTGCGTATTGGCCAGGTCGGTCAAAGGCAGAGCGCCCACGGCGCGGGCAACCAGTTGAAGCGTCTGCTCCGAATGCGTGCAGTACCCGCTGTCGACCAGCGCCGCGCGATCGGCGCCGCGCAGCACGATGTTGTTCGCCGACAGCCAGCCGCGCTCAAGCACGACGATGCCGGGAGGCAACAGCTCCGTGGGTGAACCCATTCCAGTCCTTCAGCGCGACGTCCGCAGTTCTCGCCGCAGGATCTTGCCCACGTTCGTCTTCGGCAGCTCGTCGCGAAACTCGATGTACTTTGGCAGCTTGTAGCCGGTCAGGTTCTCGCGGCAGTGGTGGGCGACTTCCTCTTCGGTCAGCGTCGGATCGTTCTTCACCACGTAGATCTTGATCGCTTCTCCCTGCTTCTCGTCGGGCACGCCGATCGCCGCGCATTCCACGACGCCCGGACAGGTGGAAACCACGTTCTCCAGCTCGTTGGGATACACGTTGAAGCCGCTGACCAGGATCATGTCCTTCTTGCGATCGACGATGCGCGTGTAGCCGCGCGCATCCATGATCCCGATGTCGCCCGTGCGCAGGTAGCCGTCGCGGGTGAAGGCCTTCGCGTTCTCCTCCGGCTGCTGGTAGTAGCCGGGCGTGACGTTGGGCCCGCGAATGCAGATCTCGCCTTCCGCGCCGACGGCCAGCGAGCGCCCCGCATCGTCCTTGATGGCGATGTCGATCCCCGGCAGTGGCAGGCCGATCGTCCCGGAGAACTCGCGCGCGTCCAGCGGGTTGTTGGTGCCGATCGCGCAGGTCTCGCTCATGCCCCAGCCTTCGACCATCACGCAGCCCGTCACCTGCCGCCATTGGCGCGCCGTGCCCTCCGAAGCGGCCATGCCGCCGGCCTGCGACACGCACAGCGGCGAGAAGTCGATGGAGCGGAACTGCGGATGCTGCAGCAGGGCGTTGAACAGCGTGTTCACCGCGGGAAGGATGTGGAACGGCCGCTTCTTGAGCACCTCCACGAACTTGCCGATGTCGCGTGGATTCGGAATGAGCGTCAGGTGTGCGCCCCAGCGGATCTCCAGGAGAAGCAGCGTGAGAGCGAAGATGTGGTACAGCGGCAGCGCCGCGATGCTGTTGATGCGATGCGTCTCGCCCACCCGCGCGAGCGCCGGCGTGAACCAGGCCTCCGCCTGCAGGATCGCCGCCACGACGTTGCGGTGCGTCAGCACGGCGCCCTTGGACAGCCCCGTCGTCCCGCCCGTGTATTGCAGGAACGCGACCGAATCGAGCGACTGCGCCACCGGTCGCAGGCTCAGGCGCGCCCCCTCGCGCAACGCCTGCGGCAGCTGGGTTACCGTCCGCCCTTCCGCGAGGGGCAGGCGGAACGCGGGAACGAGCCGCGCGACATGCCGCACGGCGAAGGTGATCCAGTGACCGTACCAGCCGCCCAGGAGGTCGCCGATGCCGGTGACCACGACGTGCCGCAAGGGCGTGTGCGCGATCACCTCCTGCAGCGTGTGGCAGAAGTTCTCGAGGATCACGATCGCCGTCGCGCCGGAGTCCTTGAGCTGGTGTTCCAGCTCGCGAGCCGTGTAGAGCGGGTTCACGTTCACGCAGGTGTAGCCCGCCCTCAGCACGGCCGCCATCGCGACCGCGAACTGGGGCAGGTTCGGCATCATGATCGCGACCCGTGCGCCGGGCTCCAGCCCCCTGGCCTGCAGCCACGCGCCGAGGGCGCGCGAGTGTCCGTCGAGGGCCGCATAGTGCATCCAGCGGTCCATGCACACGGAAAACGGCCGCTGCGCGTTCTTGCGGAACGACTCCTCCAGCAGCTGGGTGAGCGACCCGTACTGGGATGGATCGATGTCGTGCGGCACGCCGGGCGGATAGCTTTGCAGCCAGGGCTTGGAATCCATCGTGGTGAGCTCCTTCGCGGGCGATTCTCCAAAGCCGGCCGCGCGGCGCTAGCGGGCTTGTCCCAAGAGGCGCCGCAGCTCGGTCCCGCAAGCGACAGCCTCGGCGTCGAACATCATCCCCATCAGGCGTTCCTCGCGCTCGCGGATGATGGCGAGAAAGCGCTCGGCGCCCCCTCGCTGCCGGGCGATCGCCGCGAAGGTGTCGAAGCCGGACTCCAGGAAGCGCTGCAGGGAGCCGAGCCCGGCGGCCGAAGCAGGCCCTCGCATCATCTTCAGCATCAGCCGCAACCCCGGCAGGCGGGTCAGGCGCGTCATTTCCGCCCCGATCGCCACCACGGTCTCGAGTTGGCGCTGGCGATCGGCGCGGCGGCCCACCGCCCTCCACGCGCGCACATAAGCGGCGGCTTCGTCGCTGTCGGGGGCAAGGAGCGCGCGCGCCATGGCGTGATCGAGCGATTCGGTCAAGGCGTGCAGCTGCGCGAGCCCGGAGGCGGTATCCGCGACGTCGTGCGGGAACAGCTTCTCCACCGCGCCGGCGATGCGCGCGAACTGCGCGTCGCGCTCGGCGTAGTCACGCTCGCTGTAAAGTTCCTCCAGGAAGAAGCGCGCCGCGGCACTGTACGTGCCATCGGCGAGCAGGTCCGCGTAGGTGCCCTCGAAGCGCCGGGCCTGCAGCCGCTTCACGCGGGTGACCGCGGCGCCGATCTCCGGCAGGTCCCGGCTCTCGCGGCGCATCGCCTCGACCTCGGCGACGGCCTGGCGGATGGTCTCGGCGGTGCTCATGACAAGGCCGAGTCTAGCGAGGTGGCGCGGGCCGGGGTGTCGCCGGCGCTGCGTGGGATACTGGACGCATGCCGCGCCACTCGAGCCTCGCGCGCCTGCTGCAGCTGTCCGTGTGCGTGCAAGTCGCGGCCGCGATGCTGTGGGCCGCATGGCGATGGCCTGCTTCCCCGCAGCAGGCGGTCTTCGGCGTCGCGGTCATCGCATTGCTCGGCCCCATCGTGCTCGCGATCGAGGCGGTGCTGTCCGCTGCGGTCAACCGGGCGGACGCACGCGTGCCGGCGCCCTCCGCGGCGCAGGTGCTGCATGCCTGGCTGGCCGAAAGCGGCCACCTGTTCGCCGCGTTCTGGTGGCGCCAGCCATTGCGCTGGCGTGCCGTCGAAGACCATCTCGACGAGCGCTGCGCCGGCCGCACCGGCGTGGTCCTGGTGCACGGCTTCATGTGCAACCGAGGCTTCTGGAACGCCTGGATGCGAAGGCTCCGTGCGCAGGGGCACCCCTATGTCGCCGTGAACCTGGAGCCCGTGTTCGCTTCGATCGATGCATACGCCACGATCGTGGAGCAGGCCGTGCGGCGCGTGGAGCAACTCACCGGCCGCCCGCCGCTGGTCATCTGCCACAGCATGGGAGGGCTTGCCGCCCGCGCCTGGTGGCGCGCGCATGGCAGCGGGCGGACGCTCGCGGGCCTCGTCACCATCGGCAGCCCGCACGGGGGCACGTGGATGGGCCGCTTCAGCCGCATGCCCAACGGTCGCCAGATGCGACTGGACAGCCCCTGGGTGCGCGAGCTGGCGAGCCACGAAGCGCGCCATCCGCTGCCGCCTACCACCTGCTGGTACTCCAACTGCGACAACATCGTGTTCCCCGCCGCCACGGCGGCCATGGAACACGCCGACAACCGCTTCGTCGCCGGCCAGCCGCACGTGGCGCTCGCCTTCCATCGCGAGGTGATGGACGGGTGCATGGAACTCATGGGCCGGATCGATCGCGCGCGTCAAGGTGAATCCGTCACACGCCGCGCCCTTGAAAATAGCTAACAGGAGCGTTGTCGCATTCCTAAGCTGTACCTCCGCGCGGAAGGAATACCAATGTTCCCATCCTCCGCGCACAGGGGGATCGACAATGAACGAAGCCGTCAACGGGGGCGCCTCGGCGCCCCGGCGTGAGCTCGAGGCCGCAAGCAGCGGGTTCGCGCTGATCATGGACGAACTGGCGCATGGCGTGCTGGTCTCGTCCGCCACCGGGCAACTGCTGCACGCCAACCAGGCGGCGCGGCACGAACTGGCCCGACGCCAGATGCTCACCGTGCACGAAGGGCAACTCCAGACGACGGATGCCCGCCAGGCGCGCGTGCTCGTCCAGGCGCTGGAAAAGGCGGAGACGGGCCTGCGCAGCCTGATCGCGCTGCGTTCCGGCAGCGGGCGCCTGAGCATCGCCGTCGTTCCCTTGCGCGGCCAGCACCCGCGCGCCGGCGCGCCGATCGCGCTGTTCCTCTCGCGCGCCTCCGTGTGCGATGCCCTCATGCTGTGCTTCTTCGCGCGCAGCCACGGGCTGACGCCGGCGGAGGAGCAGGTGCTTTCCATCCTCTGCCAGGGCTATTCCGCGCCGGAAATCGCCTCGCAGCTCGATGTGGCCGTCTCCACCGTGCGCAGCCACGTCCGCAGCCTGTGCGCCAAGACGCACTCCAACGGCGTGCGAGCGCTCGTCGGCCAGGTCGCAGTCCTGCCCCCGCTGGGCGCGGCGTACCTGCAAGACCCGCTGCATTAGGCTGGCATGCCGCCGGTGCGGCGGCTGTCGTGCTAGAGTTTTTTCTCACTCAGGGGGTGGACGCCATGACCGTGTCGCGCATCGCCACGGAGCAGGAAAAGCTGATCGCCGGCCTCGAGCCCTCTCTGGGGCGCCTTGCCGCGCGCGGGATCCTGCGCAGCTACCGCAAGAACAGCATCGTGCTGAACGAGGGGGACACCGGCGACTCCCTGTTCGTGGTGCTGCAAGGGCAGGTCAAGGTGTACGCCACGGACGAAAACGGGCGCGAAATCACCTACGGCACGATCCGCGCCGGCGATTACTTCGGCGAGATGTCGCTCGATGGCGGCCCCCGGTCGGCGTCGGTCATGACGCTGGAGACCACCTTGTGTTCGCTGGTCTCGCGCGCCGCGGTGCAGCAGCACCTGGCCGAAGAGCCGGCGTTCGCGCTCGCCCTCGTATCGCAGGTGATCCGGCGGGCCCGCTCCGCCACCGAGACCGCGCGCCAGATGGCGCTGCTCGATGTCTACGGCCGGGTGATCCACACCCTGGAGGGCCAGCAGGGGCCCGCGAGCCAGGCGGGGCCCATCCAGCTCACGCAGATCACCCACCAGCAGATCGCCAGCCGGGTCGGCGCGTCCCGGGAAATGGTCAGCCGCCTGCTCAAGGACCTGGAAAAGGGCGGCTACGTCGAACTCGGGATCAAGCGGATCACGCTGAAGAAGAAGCTGCCCGCGCGCTGGTAGGCGCTCACTGCCCGGGCTCGCTCACCTGCTGCAAGGCCTCGGCGAACAGCACCGCCACCCCGCTGCACGCCGGCAGGGGCTGCAACCACGGGCGCGCGCCCCATCCGGGCTGGCGTGCGGCGAGCCGCCGGGCCGTGCGCCGCGCCTCGTCCACCCGTCCTTCGAGCACCTGCGCCACCACCAGCGTCCGCAGCGCCGGCAGGTAGTGCGGATTGCGTTCCACCGCGCGGCGGGCGCCCGCCAGCGCAGCGCGCGTATCGCCGGCCACCAGCGCCGCCAGCGCGCCCACCCCTTCGTACAGGTAGCGCATCGTCTCCAGTGGAAAGCCCGCCAGGGCCCGCTCGGCCAGTTCGCGGGCCGGCTGCCCCAGCCCCTGCAGCGCCCGGAGTTCCGCCAGCAGGAGCAGCGTCAGGGCATCGTCGGGGCGTTCGCTGAGCGCCTGCGCGTAGCATTCCTCCGCCGCATCGGCGTCCTGCGCGGCATACAGCCAGGCCTGCCCCTGCACGGCGAGTGCCCACGCCGAACCGGGATCGCATTGCAGGGCGGACGCGGCGTGCCGCAGTGCTTCATCGGCGTCGATTCCGGGGCGGCCCGCACCGAGCTGCCGCAGGCGCAGCACGTTCAGGTGCGCCAGCCAGGCGTGCGGTGCGGGCTGGCCCCGGCCGCGCTCGATCAGGTGTTCCAGCATGGTCCGCGCCCGGTCCATGTCGGCCGCCGCGAGCCGGTGCATCAAACCGATGGACGCGAGCAGCAGCGTGTGGCCTTCGAGCGCCTGCAGCGCCTGGTAGCGCGAGCGATCGAGCTCATGGGCCAGCACCGCCGCATGGACCGCGGCCACCACCTGCCGCATCAGCCTGCCTTCGCTGAATTCGGCGTCGCGCAGCGGCCCCTGGAAGGTCTGCGCCCAGGCCACGTGACCGCTGGCTGCATCGGCCAGTTCGACATAGAGGGACAGGTTGGCAGCGCCGCCGCGCGCGCGGCCCGCCAGGACGAAATGCGCCCCCACGGCCCGCCGCACCTCGTCGAGCCCGGTCTTCTCGGCACCGAAAGGCGCGGTGGACAGCCGCGAGACGACCTGCAGGTATTCGCTTGCCGCGAGCGCAGCCACGATGTCGTCCGCGAGGGCCTCGCCCGTGAGCCCGTCCGTCGGCGTCTCCAGCCCGAAGGGGAGCACGGCGATCGTCGGCCGCAGAGAATGCGTCGCCAGCCGCCGCACCGGCACCACGGGGGCGTGGCCTGCCTCGCCGATCCGGAAGGCATGCACCGGCTCCTTCACGTGCTTCAGGTGGCAGGTTCCCAGGTCCTGCAGCACCAGGCCGGCTTGCGCCCCCAGGTGCTCGCGCAGGGCCGCGGAGATGACGATCTCGCCCGGCCCGGCCAGCGAGGCGATGCGCGCGGCGAGGTTCACGTCGGTGCCGTAGATGTCGTACTCGTCGGCCACGAACTCCGCCACGTGCGCGCCGATGCGCAGCTGCACCTGGTCTTCCGGAGGCAGCCGTTCGTTGGTCTCGGCGAGCCAGGCGCGCATGGCCAGCGCCGCGCGAATGCAGCCGTGTGCATCGGAGAACTCCAGCATCAGCCCGTCGCCGAGGCTCTTGTGGATCCGGCCGCTGTCTTGCGCGACCCGCTGCTGCACGAAGCCCACGAAGCTCTGCCAGCGCCGGATGAACTCCTGCTCGTCCTGCTCCATGAGCCGCACCGACTCGACCACGTCCGCCACGGCAATGACCTTGGTCGTGCGTATGAAGCGTGGCGCGTCGTGCATGGAAGCCAGCATTCGCAAGGGCGAACGAGAACGGCTTGCTGGTTTTTGTATCACGTTGTTCATGCGAGTGCGCACCAGCTCACCCGTTGGGAGGGGGTGCGGCGTGCATTCGGGCGTGGGGTTTTAGGCACGCCCCCGCCCATTTGTCAGGGGAAACCCTTACATTTGCGCCATGGCCGAACAGCAACCTCCCCGCCCGTCGCGGATCGTCCCGATCCGCTCCCTCGGCGCCGGGCACAGCCGGCGCATCGCCTCGCACCTGCTGGCCCTGGAGCCGCACGACCGCTACCTGCGGTTCGGTTACGCGGCGAACGACGAGCAGATCCGCCGCTACGTGGACCACCTCGATTTCGATCGCGACGACATCTTCGGGATCTTCAACCGCAAGCTGGAACTGATCGCCATGGCGCACCTGGCGTTCATTCCGAGCGATCCCGGCACGGCGCCCGGCGCGGAGTTCGGCGTCTCGGTGCTGGCCAAGGCGCGCGGGCGCGGCTACGGCTCGCGCCTGTTCGACCGCGCCGTCACGCATGCGCGCAACGAGGGCGTGGAGCTGATGTTCATCCACGCCCTGTCCGAGAACACGGCGATGATCAAGATCGCCCGCAACGCCGGCGCCACGCTGGAGCGCGACGGCACCGAGACCGAGGCCTACCTGCGCCTGCCGCCCGCCACCCTGGACAGCCGCATGACCGAAGCCGTCGACGAGCAGGTCGCGCAGGTCGACTATCGCTTGAAGAAGCAGGCCCGCACCTTCCTCGAATTGCTGGCCGGCTTGCAGGAAGCCCGGCGCGGCGCCATCGAGGCGCGCCGCAAGAGCGGCCGCTGATCGAGGAGCGGTCGCGAAGGGAGTAGGGTCCAGGCTGAGCCAGCGTGCCCGGCCAATCCGGTATCCTATCGATCCCTCCACTACCGCCGTCCCGGCTGTGTCAGACCCTCACCCTGCGCGCGCAGCGCAAGAGAAGCAGGACAAGCGCACATTCCTGCAGAAGGTTGCCGAGTTCATCCACCCCGGCCCCGACTCGAAAGAGGAGCTGATCGAGACCCTGGCGGATGCCGAGGACAACGACATCATCGGCCCCGAGTCGCGGGTGATGCTCGAAGGCGTGATCAAGATGGCCGAGCTCTCGGCCGGCGACGTGATGGTCGCGGCGCCGCGCATGGACCTGATCGACATCGACGCGCCCTACGACGAGATCCTGCACCTGGTGATCGACACGGCGCATTCGCGCTTCCCGGTGTACGAGGGCGACCGCGAGAACATCATCGGCATCCTGCTGGCGAAGGACCTGCTCAAGCTGCAGCGCTCGCCGGACCTGAACCTGCGCGCGCTGCTGCGCCCCGCAGCGCTGGTGCCGGAAACCAAGGGCCTCAATGACCTGCTGCGCGAATTCCGCGGCAATCGCAACCACCTGGCCATCGTCATCGACGAATTCGGGCGCGTCGCGGGCCTGATCACGATCGAGGACGTGCTCGAACAGATCGTGGGCGAGATCGAGGACGAATTCGACGTCGAGGAGGACGAGGGCGACATCTTCGGCCTGGCGGACCGCACCTACCGCATCAGCGGCGACACCGCCATCGAGCGCGTGAACGAGGCCTTCGACGTCAAGCTGGACCTGTCCGAGGAGGCCGAGGAACACGACTTCGACACCATCGGCGGCCTGATCGCGCACGAGATGGGCCACGTGCCCAAGCGCGGCGAATCCATCGTGCTGGGCGGGCTGAACTTCGTCGTGCTGCACACCAAGGGCGGCGCGGTGCGCTGGTTCAAGGTGAGCCCGGTCGACCTGGACGGCGGCCCGGCTTGAGCCCGCGCCTGGCCGGCCTCGCCTCCTTCGTCCTCGCAGCGCTGGCCGGCCTCCTGCAGGCGCTGTCGCTCGCCTGGCCCGGCAACGGGCAGCCGCAGTGGTGGCTGCAGGTGCTCTCGCTTGCCGGCCTTGTCGCACTGCTGCGGCGCGCGCCCGGATGGAAGTCGGCGGCCCTCGAGGGCTGGGTATTCGCCACGAGCTGGCTCGCGGCCACATTCTGGTGGCTGTTCATCTCCATGCACGTGTATGGCGGGCTGGCCGCGCCGCTCGCGGTGGCGGCGGTGCTGCTGCTGGCGGGCTTCCTGTCCCTCTATTACGCCCTGGCCGCCGGGCTGTGGCGGGCCGCGGCGGGGCGCCCCTGGCGCGACGGCGTGCTGTTCGCGTGCCTGTGGCTCGGCGCGGAGCTGTTGCGCAACACGCTGTTCACCGGATTCCCCTGGGGCGCGGGCGGCTACGCGCATGTCGACGGCCCGCTCGCCGCGCTGGCGCCGTGGCTCGGCGTGTACGGGATCGGCGCCGTCGCGGCCTGGCTGGCCTGGCTGGTGACGCTCCTCGCGCGCCGGCCGGTGCAGGGCTCGTGGCGCTACTGGATCGCGCTCGCCGCGGCCGCGGGCCTGCTGGCCGCCTGCAACGTCCACACCGCCAGCGCACCGCCCGCGGCGCCGGGCGGGCCCCGCCTGCAGGTCGGGCTGCTCCAGGGCAACATCCCGCAGGACGAGAAGTTCGAGGGCGGCACGGGCATCCCGCTCGCGTTGGAGTGGTACGGCGCCCGGCTGCGCGACACCAATGCACAACTGGTGGTGGCACCGGAGACGGCCATCCCGCTGCTGCCCGCGCAATTGCCCGAGGGCTATCTCGAGGGGCTGCGCGCCAGCTTCGCCACCGGGCAGCGCGCCGCGCTGGTGGGCATTCCGCTGGGCAACTTCGACGACGGCTACACCAACTCGGTGATGGGCTTTCGCCCCGGCGACGGCAGCTACCGCTACCACAAGCACCACCTGGTGCCCTTCGGAGAGTTCATCCCGCCGCTGTTCAAGTGGTTCACGCGGATGATGAACATCCCGTTGGGGGACTTCAACCGGGGCGACGTGGGCCAGCCCTCCTTCGCCTGGCAGGGCCAGCGCCTCGCTCCCAACATCTGCTACGAAGACCTGTTCGGCGAGGAGCTCGCCGCGCGCTTCACCGATCCGGCCACGGCGCCGACCATCTTCGTCAACGTGAGCAACATCGGCTGGTTCGGCGACACGGTCGCCATCGACCAGCACCTGCAGATCAGCCGCATGCGGGCGCTGGAGTTCGAGCGGCCCATGATCCGCGCCACCAACACGGGCGCCACCGCGATCATCGACCGTTTCGGCCGGGTCACCCACGCCCTGCCGCGCCATACGCGCGGCGTGCTGGTGGGCGAGGTGGAAGGGGGCACGGCCTTCACGCCTTTTGCCCGCTGGGCGAGCCGCCTGGGCCTGCTGCCCCTGTGGCTGCTGGCCCTGGCCGCTGCCGTGCTCGCGGCCTCGGCGGGGCGGCGCCGCCCGCAGCCCTAAAATGGAAGGTTCCGTGGGCCGCCGGCCCGCGCCGACCCGGGAGCGCCGCCTTGGCGCCCCCCCGCCTATGCTCACATTCCAGCAACTGATCCTGAAGCTGCAGTCGTACTGGGACGCCCAGGGCTGCGCGCTGCTCCAGCCCTACGACATGGAAGTCGGGGCGGGCACCTCGCACACCGCAACCTTCCTGCGCGCCATCGGCCCGGAGCCGTGGAAGGCCGCCTACGTGCAGCCCAGCCGCCGTCCCAAGGACGGCCGCTACGGCCAGAACCCCAACCGCATGCAACACTACTACCAGTACCAGGTGGTGCTCAAGCCGGCGCCGGCCAACATCCTGGAGCTGTACCTCGGCTCGCTGGAGGCCGTCGGCTTCGACCTGAAGAAGAACGACATCCGCTTCGTCGAGGACGACTGGGAGAACCCAACGCTCGGTGCCTGGGGCCTGGGCTGGGAAGTCTGGCTCAATGGCATGGAAGTCACGCAGTTCACCTACTTCCAGCAGGTGGGCGGCATCGACTGCAAGCCGATCACCGGCGAGATCACCTACGGCCTCGAGCGCCTGGCGATGTACCTGCAGGGCGTGGACAACGTGTTCGACCTGAAGTGGACCGAGGGGCTCACCTACGGCGACGTGTACCACCAGAACGAGGTGGAGCAGTCGGCCTACAACTTCGAGCACAGCGACGCCGATTTCCTCTTCACCGCCTTCGGCGCCTACGAGAAGCAGGCCAGGCACCTGATGGAGCAGCAGCTCGCGTTGCCCGCCTACGAGCAGGTGCTCAAGGCGGCGCACACCTTCAACCTGCTGGATGCGCGCGGCGCGATCAGCGTGACCGAACGCGCGGCCTACATCGGCCGCATCCGCAACCTGGCGCGCAGCGTCGCCCAGAGCTACTTCGAAAGCCGCGAGCGCCTGGGCTTCCCCATGGCGCCGCGCGAGTGGGTGGCCGAACTGCAGAAGAAGGCGGCCTGACATGAGCGTCAACAACCTGCTGGTCGAACTGTTCGTGGAGGAACTGCCGCCCAAGGCGCTGAAGAAGCTGGGCGAATCCTTTGCCGGCGTGCTGCTGGAGCAACTCCGGGCGCAGGGCCTGGCCACGGGAGAATCGAAGCTCACCGCTTTCGCTTCCCCGCGCCGGCTGGCCGCGCACATCACCGCCGTGGCTTCGCAGGCGCCCGACAAGGCGATCTCGCAGAAGCTCATGCCCGCCAGCGTCGGCCTCGATGCCGCGGGCCATCCCACGCCCGCGCTGCTCAAGAAGCTGCAGGCGCTGGGCGCCGACGCCTCCGTCGTGCCGAAATTGAAGCGCGCCCTGGACGGCAAGGCCGAGGCCCTGTTCTACGACAGCACCGCCAAGGGCGTCACGCTGGCCGAGGGCCTGCAGAAGGCGCTGCACGAGGCGATCGCCAGGCTGCCGATCCCCAAGGTCATGACCTACCAGCTCGCCGACGGCTGGACCGACGTCAAATTCGTGCGGCCCGCGCACGCGCTGGTCGCCCTGCATGGCGCCGAGGTCGTGCCGGTGCAGGCACTCGGCCTGCAGGCCGGCCGCACCACGCACGGCCATCGCTTCGAGGCGGCGGCGCAGGACATCGTGCTGAAGAACGCCGACACCTACGCGGCAACCCTGGCGCGCGACGGCGCCGTGATCGCGAGCTTCGCCGAGCGGCGCGCCGACATCGTGCGCCAACTGCAGGAAGCCGCCGCGCGCGTGGGCGGCGGCGCCCGTCCCATCGAGGACGAGGCGCTGCTCGACGAAGTGACCGCGCTGGTCGAGCGCCCCAACGTCCTGACCTGCGAGTTCGAGAAGGAGTTCCTCCACGTCCCGCAGGAATGCCTGATCCTCACGATGAAGGCCAACCAGAAGTACTTCCCGCTGCTGGACGCCAGGGGCAAGCTGACCAACCGGTTCCTCGTCGTGAGCAACATCCGCCCGCAGGACGCGAGCGCGGTGGTCGGCGGCAATGAACGCGTGGTGCGCCCGCGCCTGGCCGACGCCAAGTTCTTCTTCGACCAGGACCGCAAGAAGACGCTGGATTCGCGCGTGCCGGGCCTGGCGAAGGTCGTGTACCACAACAAGCTGGGCACGCAGGGCGAGCGCATCGAGCGCGTGCGCGCCATCGCCAGCGTGATCGGTGCGCAGGTCGGCGGCGATGCCCTGGCGCGCCAGGCGGACCTGGCCGCGCGCCTGGCGAAGGCGGACCTGCTGACCGACATGGTCGGCGAGTTCCCCGAGCTGCAGGGCATCATGGGCGGCTACTACGCCCGCCACGACGGCCTCGGCGACGACATCGCCATCGCGATCGAGGACCACTATCGTCCGCGCTTCGCGGGCGATGGCCTGCCGCGCAACGACGTCGGCGTGGTGGTGGCGCTGGCCGACAAGCTGGAGACCCTGGCGGGCCTGTTCGCCATCGGGCAGCTCCCCACCGGCGACAAGGACCCGTTCGCGCTGCGCCGCCACGCGCTGGGCATCGTGCGCATGCTGATGGAACGCGACCTGCCGCTGTCGCTCGACCACCTCGTCACGCAGGCGCTCGCCCCCTTCCCGCAGGCGCAGCCGCAAACGCACCAGCAGCTCGCGGACTTCATCTACGAACGCCTCGCGGGCCTGCTGCGCGAGCAGGGCTACAGCGCGCACGAAGTCGACGCCGTGCTGGCGCTGCAGCCGCAACGCCTGGGCGAAGTGCCCAGGCGGCTGGCGGCTGTGCGCTCCTTCGCGGCGCTGCCCGAGGCGCAGGCGCTCGCCGCGGCCAACAAGCGCATCGGCAACATCCTCAAGAAGGCCGACAAGGCCGATGCGCACGTCAGCGAATCGCTGCTGCGCGAGGACGCCGAGAAGGCGCTCTACGCCGCCACCCAGCGCATCGCGCCCCAGGCCCGCACGCAGTTCGAGGCGGGCGACTACACCGGCTCGCTGCAGACGCTGGCAGCGCTGCGCGCTCCGGTCGACGCCTTCTTCGACGACGTGATGGTCAACGCCGAGGAGACCGACCTGCGCCTGAACCGCCTGGGCCTGCTCGCCACGCTGCACCAGGCCATGAACCGCGTCGCGGACCTGTCCCGCCTTGCACAATAAGCGCTCCAATCCCGCCATGAAGCTCGTCATCCTCGATCGCGACGGCACCATCAATCACGAGAGCGACGAGTTCGTGAAGACACCGGACGAGTGGGTCCCGCTGCCCGGTGCGCTGGAGGCGATCGCGAGGCTGAACCACGCCGGCTGGCACGTGGCCGTCGCCACCAACCAGTCCGGGCTGGGGCGGGGCTTGTTCGACGTGGCCTCGCTCAACGCCATCCACGCCAAGATGCACAAGGCCCTGGCCGCGCTGGGCGGCCGCGTGGATGCGGTGTTCTACTGCCCGCACGGGCCCGACGAGGGCTGCCAGTGCCGCAAGCCCAACCCGGGCCTGTTCGAGCAGATCGGCGAACGCTTCGGCATCGACCTGCGCACCGTGCCCGTGGTGGGCGACACGCCGCGCGACCTGATCGCCGGCGCGGCGGTCGGCTGCCCGCCGCACCTGGTGCTCACCGGCCGGGCCGCCTCGCTGAAAGGCAAGCCCCTGCCGGACGGCTATCCCGCCCACACCCGTGTCCACCAGGACCTGGGCGCCTTCGCCGACTGGCTCATCGCCAAGGTCCCTGCGCCACGCCCTGTGTCCTGACATACTCGGGCGCCATGGCCTTGCTGCGATCCATCATCCACGCCGTGTGGATGCTCCTGACCGTGATCCCGTACGCGCTGGCGATCGTGCTGCTGTCGCCGTTCGCCAGGCCGTACACGCTCTACCGCATCGCGCGCGACTGGCTGCGGCAGGTGATGGTGGGCCTGAGGGTGATCTGCGGCGTGCACTGGCGCGTGCAGGGCTGGGACAACCTGCCGCTCGGGGAAACGAGCCCCGCCATTCTGCTGGTGAAGCACCAGTCCACCCTGGAAACCTTCCTGATGCCGGTGCTGATGCCGCATCCGCTGGCCTACGTGTTCAAGCGCGAACTGCTGTACATCCCCTTTTTCGGCTGGGCGATCGGCCGGCTGGACATGGTGCACATCGACCGCAGCCAGCGCGCGCAGGCCTTCAACAAGGTGGTGGAGCAGGGCAAGCGGCTGCTGGCGCAGGGCGTGTGGGTGATCATGTTCCCGGAAGGCACGCGCATCCCGCGCGGCCAGGCCGGCACCTACAAGTCCGGCGGCACGCGGCTGGCGGTGGCCACCGGCGCGCCCGTGATCCCCATCGCGGTGAGCTCCGCCCGCTGCTGGCCGCGCAAGTCGATGATCAAGCACCCGGGCCTGGTCGAAGTCTCCATCGGCAAACCGATCCCGAGCGAGGGTCGCTCCGCCGACGAATTGATGCGCGAGGTGGAGGCCTGGATCGAAGGCGAGATGCGTCGTCTCGATCCCGACGCCTACGTGCGCGATTCCAGCCAGCAGCCGGCGCAGGTGTAACGGCGCTCCCGCGCGCGCGCCGCACCCTTAAAATCGCGGCCCATGCAGTCGCCGCTTCAGCTCCTCCTCGACCTGTTCGACGAGCCGAAGGCCAGGCCCGCGCCGCCCCCGGTGGCACGCCGACCCCTCTCCGAAGAAGACCTGCGCCCCGTGCGCGGCGAGCCGTTCGACAGCGTGCTCACGCCGCAGGCCTTCCGCCATCCCGACGCCAACCGCGAAGCGCTCCTGGGCAAGGTGCTGGTCGCCTACGAGTTCCGGCGCGCCAGGCGCAAGAACATCGGCTTCGTGGTCGGCCCCGAGGGGCTGGTGGTGACCGCGCCGCGCTGGGTGCCGCTGGGCGAGGTCGAGCAGGCCGTGCGCGCCAAGAGCCGCTGGATCGTGAGCAAGCTGGAAGCCGCCCGCGAACGCCAGGCCCGCCTGGAGGCCGCGCGCATCGAGTGGAAGGACGGCGCGACCTTCCCCTATCTCGGCGACACGGTGATCGTGGTGCTGGATCCGCGTTCCAGCGCCGCCGGCGGCGTGCTGCACGCGGACGACAGCACCCTGCCGGGCGTCGCGCGCCACACGCTGCACATCGGCCTGCCGCAGGGCGCCACCGGCCCGCAGATCCGCGACGCGGTGCAGGCCTGGCTGATGCGGCAGGCCAGGAGCCTCTTCGTCCAGCGCCTGAACCACTACGCGCCGCAACTGGGCGTGCAGTGGCGCAAGCTCTCCCTGAGCAGCGCCGGCACCTTGTGGGGCACGGCGCACAGCGACGGCTCGATCCGCCTGAACTGGCGGCTGGTGCATTTCCGCCTTGCCGTCATCGACTACGTGGTCGCCCACGAACTGAGCCACCTGCGGGTGATGGACCACAGCCCGCGCTTCTGGGACACGGTGCGCACCGTCGTTCCCAACTATTCCGAGCTGCGCGCGCACCTGAAGGACGAGGCGCTGCCGGCCTGGTGAGTTGACGTTGACGTAAACGTCAGATGTAATGCCGGCTGGCGGGCCGCCCCCCGGCCCGCATTGCCGTACCCCGCCATGGCCGCCCCGCATCCCCAGACCACCTACACGATCAGCGACCTCGCCCGCGAATTCGACCTCACGACGCGGGCAATCCGCTTCTACGAGGACATGGGCCTGTTGCAGCCGGGGCGCTCCGGCCCCGGCGGGCGCAACCGCATCTACAGCCCGCGCGACCGCACCCGCCTGAAGCTCACCCTGCGCGCCAAGCGCCTCGGCCTCTCGCTCACCGAGGCCAAGGACATCATCGACATGTACGACAGCCCGCGCGACACGGGCCCGCAGCTGCGCAAGTTCCTCGCCATCCTGGCGCAGCACCGGCAGCAGCTCGAGGACCAGCTGGCGGAGCTGCAGGCCAACCTGGACGAGGTCCGCACCCACGAAAAGGAAGCCCGGGCCCTGCTGGCGCGGCTGGAAAAGGACAAGGCGGACAAGGTCCGCGCATAATTGACGTTTACGTCAACGTCAACCGCCGATCGGACCCCGCCGCCCATGGACGCACCGCGCCTGATCCCGCAGGACCCTGCCTTCGCCGAGCGCATCCGCGCCAGTTTCGCCCTGCAGGGCGCCATGCACACCATCGGTGCCTCGCTGGCGGAAATCGCCGCCGGCCGCGTGGTGATCGCGCTGCCCTGGCGGCAGGAGCTCACGCAGCAGCACGGCTTCCTGCACGCCGGCATCGTCGCCACCGCGCTCGATTCCGCCTGCGGCTACGCGGCCTCCACGCTGATGCCCGCCGACGCCGGCGTGCTGACCATCGAATACAAGATCAACCTGCTGGCGCCCGCGCGCGGCGAGTCCTTCCGCATGGAGGGTTTCGTCGTCAAGCCGGGCCGCACCATCAGCGTCACCGAAGGCCGGGCCTATGCCCTGCACGAAGGCCGCGAGAAGCTGGTCGCGACCATGGGCGCCACGCTCATGACGATCACCGGCCGCGACGACGTCAAGAACTGAACCACCAAGACCCCCCAGGAGACACCATGCAGCTACCCGGCCTGAACTTCGGCCTCGGCGAGGACCTCGAGGCGCTGCGCGACAGCGTGCACGCTTTCGCGCAGGCGGAAATCGCCCCGCGCGCCGCGGAGATCGACCGCAGCGACCAGTTCCCCATGGACCTGTGGCGCAAGATGGGCGAGCTCGGCGTGCTCGGCATCACGGTGCCGGAGGAGTACGGCGGCGCCGGCATGGGCTACCTCGCGCACATGCTGGCGATGGAGGAGATCTCCCGGGCCTCCGCCTCGGTCGGCCTGTCCTACGGCGCGCACAGCAACCTGTGCGTCAACCAGATCAAGCGCAACGGCACCGAGGCGCAGAAGAAGAAGTACCTGCCCAGGCTGATCTCCGGCGAGCACGTCGGCGCGCTGGCCATGAGCGAGACGGGAGCCGGCAGCGACGTCATCTCGATGAAGCTGAAGGCGCAGGACAAGGGCGGCTACTACGTCCTGAACGGCAGCAAGATGTGGATCACCAACGGCCCCGATGCCGACACGCTGGTGGTCTACGCCAAGACGGAGCCCGAGCTGGGTGCGCGCGGCGTCACCGCCTTCCTGATCGAAAAAGGCATGAAGGGCTTCTCCATTGCCCAGAAACTCGACAAGCTCGGCATGCGCGGCAGCCACACCGGCGAGCTGGTGTTCCAGGACGTCGAGGTGCCGGAGGAGAACATCCTCGGTGCGGCCAACGGCGGCGCCAAGGTGCTCATGAGCGGCCTCGACTACGAGCGCGCGGTGCTCGCTGCCGGCCCGATCGGCATCATGCAGGCGGTGATGGACAACGTGGTCCCCTACATCCACGACCGCAAGCAGTTCGGCCAGAGCATCGGCGAGTTCCAGCTGATCCAGGGCAAGGTGGCCGACATGTACACCGTGCTGCAGGCCTCGCGCGCCTTCTGCTACACGGTGGGCAAGAACCTCGACATGCTCGGCAGCGAGCATGTGCGGCAGGTGCGCAAGGACTGCGCCTCGGTGATCCTGTACTGCGCCGAGAAGGCGACCTGGATGGCCGGCGAGGGCATCCAGATCCACGGCGGCAACGGCTACATCAACGAATTCCCGCTCGGGCGCCTGTGGCGCGACGCCAAGCTGTACGAGATCGGCGCCGGCACCAGCGAGGTGCGCCGGATGCTGATCGGGCGGGAGCTGTTCGCGGAGACGATGTAGCGTCGCCATCCTCACCGCCCGCGCGGGAATGACGAGCAAAATCCATCCATGGCTTCGATCAACGACCTCTTCGCCCACAACCGCAACTGGGCCGCGCAGATGGAGCGCGAACGCCCGGGCTTCTTCACCGGCCTGCAGAAGCAGCAGAAGCCCAAGTTCATGTGGATCGGCTGCTCCGACAGCCGCGTGCCCGCCAACCAGATCACCGGCCTGGAGCCGGGCGAGGTGTTCGTGCACCGCAACGTCGCCAACGTGGTGGTGCACTCGGACCTCAACGCCCTGTCCACGGTGCAGTTCGCCGTGGAGATGCTGAAGGTGGAGCACATCATGGTGGTCGGCCATTACGGCTGCGGCGGCGTGATGGCCGCGCTGCACGGCCAGCGCATCGGGCTGGCCGACAACTGGATCCGCCACATCCAGGACGTGCGCGACCGGCACCGCGGCATCCTGGAGAACATCGCGCCGGACAAGCGCGCCGACGCGCTGGTCGACCTGAACGTGATCGAGCAGGTGGTGAACCTGTGCGTGAGCACGGTGATGGTCGATGCGTGGGCCAAGAACCAGAACGTGACGATCCACGGCTGGGCCTTCGGCGTGCACGACGGCCTGCTGCAGGACCTGGGGATGACGGTCACCAGCACCGATTCGATCGAACCCGTGTACCGCGCCGCCGTGGAAGGCGTGATCGCCGCGCGCAGCTAGCCCCGCGGCCCGCCCATGTTCCCCCAGCGCCTCGACTCCCCGCTCGCCTACGACATCGCCAAGGCGATGCTCGATGGCTTCAACCGGCACTACCGCCTGTTCCGCCTGGAGTCGCAGCGCGCCAAGCACCGCTTCGAGACGGCCGACTGGCACGGCCAGCAGCGCTCCCAGCGCGAGCGCATCGAGTTCTACGACCTGCGGGTGCGGGAAGCCGTGGTGCGGCTGGAAAAGGAATTCAAGGCCGGCGAGCAGCCGATGGACGTGTGGCACCAGGTCAAGCTGCACTACATCGGCCTGCTGATCGACCACCACCAGCCCGAGTGCGCCGAGACCTTCTTCAACTCGGTCACCACCAAGATCCTGCACCGCACCTACTTCCACAACGACTTCATCTTCGTGCGGCCGGCGGTCAGCACCGAGTACATCGAGAACGACGAGCCGGCCGCCACGCCGACCTACCGCGCCTACTACCCGAGCCGCGAGACGCTGCGCGAGAACATCGTGCGCATCGTCGACAACTTCCAGCTGCAGTGCCCCTTCGACGACCTGCAGCGCGACGCCGGCTTCATCATGGAGGCGATCGCCACGCGCCTGGCGCACGTCAAGCTGCGAGCCAACTTCCAGATCCAGGTGCTGTCGTCCCTGTTCTTCCGCAACAAGGGCGCCTACGTGGTCGGCAAGATCATCAACGGCTTTGCCGAGCTGCCCTTCTCGCTGCCGATCCTGCACAACCGCGCCGGCAAGCTCGTGATCGACGCGGTCCTGTTCGGCGAGGACGAGCTGCAGATGCTGTTCTCCTTCGCGCGCGCCTACTTCATGGTGGACATGGAGATCCCCGCGGCCTACGTGCAGTTCCTGCGCTCGCTCATGCCGCGCAAGCCGCGCGGCGAGCTCTATAGCGCGCTGGGCCTGGCCAAGCAGGGCAAGACGCTGTTCTACCGCGACTTCCTCTACCACCTGAAGCACTCGAGCGACAAGTTCCGCATCGCGCCCGGCATCAAGGGCATGGTGATGCTGGTGTTCGACCTGCCGTCCTTCCCCTACGTGTTCAAGCTGATCAAGGACTTCTACCCGCCGCAGAAGGACACCAGCCGCGAGCAGATCCAGTCCAAGTACCTGCTGGTCAAGCAGCACGACCGGGTGGGCCGCATGGCCGACACGCTGGAGTACAGCGAGGTCGCCTTCGCCCGCGACCGCTTCGAGGAAGAACTGGTGGAGGAGATCCGCAAGTTCGCCCCGAGCCAGCTGGAGACGAGCGACCGCGACGGCGACGGCCACGAAGAGGTGATCCTCAAGCACCTCTACATCGAGCGCCGCATGATCCCCCTGAACATCTACCTGCAGGAGGCCTTCGACGCCGGCGAGCAGGGCCAGGTGGAGCGCGCCGTGATCGAGTACGGCAATGCGATCAAGGACCTGGTGGCCGCCAACATCTTCCCCGGCGACATGCTGTGGAAGAACTTCGGCGTCACCCGCAACGGCAAGGTCGTGTTCTACGACTACGACGAGATCGAATACCTCACCGACTGCAACTTCCGCAAGGTGCCGCAGCCGCGCAACGAGGAAGAGGAAATGTCGGGCGAGGTTTGGTACGCGGTAGGGCCGAAGGACGTCTTCCCCGAGACCTTCGCGCCCTTCCTGCTCGGTCATCCCGCCGTGCGCGAGGTGTTCATGAAGCACCACGCGGACCTGCTCGATCCCGCGTTCTGGCAGCTGCACAAGGAGCGCATCCTCGCCGGCCACGTGCACGACGTGTTTCCGTACGAGCGCGAGAAGCGCTTCGCGCGGCGCCAGCAGGAACCCGCTTCGCAGGCGGAGGAAGGCAAGGTGGCGGCATGAAGCGGCGCGACTGGCTCGCAGCGCTGGCGCTCGCGCTCGGCGGCATCGTCCCCGCCATCGCGCAGACGTCGCAGGTCCTGGACCTGCCCACGCCGCGCGGCGTGCAGCAGCGCGGCCTCGCCATCCGCCCCGAGGGCGAGCCGGAGCGCGTGCTGCTGCTGCTCACCGGCGGCGGCGGCGCGCTGGGCATCTTCGACAACGGCAGCCTGCGCCACGACGGCAACTTCCTGATCCGCTCGCGCTCGCTGTTCGTGCAGCAGGGCCAGGCCGTCGTGCTGGTCGACACGCCCAGCGACCGCCGCGAGCTGCGCGGCGATTTCCGCGAAAGCGAGGAGCACGCGCAGGACCTCGGTGCGGTGGTGGCGTGGGCCCGGCGCACTTTCGCCAGGCCGGTCTGGATCGTCGGCACCAGCCGCGGAACGCAATCGGCCGCGAATGCGGCCGTGCGGCTGGCCGGTGACGCCGCGCCCGACGGCGTGGTGCTCACCTCCACCATCCTGGGCAGCAGCCGCTTCGGCACCTCCACCGCGCGCCCGGTGCAGGAGATGGGCGTGGAGAAGCTGCGGATGCCGGTGCTGGTGATGCACCATGCGCAGGACGCCTGCCAGGTCTGCCCGCCGCAGCGCCTGCCCGAGCTGATGGCGAAGCTGCCCGCCGGCCGCAGCGCGCTCAGGACCTACGAGGGCGGGCGCAGCCAGGGTCCGCTGTGCGAGCCGCTCGCCTATCATGGCTTCAACGGAATCGAGGACCGTGTCGTCGCCGACATGGTGGCCTGGATGCGCGAGGCGAAATGAGCGAGGAGTGGAAAGACCTATGGGAAGTCGCCAGCTTCATCGTCACGACGCTGGGCCTGCCGGTCGCCATCCTGTTCTTTGCCTGGGAGCAGCGCAAGGAGCGCGACAACGAGGAGGAAGAGGCGTACCTTCTGCTGTCGAACGCCTACACCGACTTCCTCAAGGTGGTGCTCGCGAATTCCGACCTGCAGCTGCGCACCAACGAGCCGCTGCCGGAGGCGACGCCGGAGCAGCGCGAGCGCATGCTGGTGATCTTCGACATGCTGATCTCGCTGTTCGAGCGCGCCTACCTCGTCGCGCACAAGCCGCGCATGAGCGAGGACGAGGCGCGGCGCTGGAACAGCTGGGACGACTTCATGCGCGAATGGTGCCGGCGCCGCGACTTCCACGACAACCTGCCGTACCTGCTGCGGGGCGAGGACCCCGAGTTCCGCGACTACATCCGCCGGATCGCCGAAGAGGAAGGCGGTCCGATTCCCCTGGACACACCTGATGTCCCGTTCCTTCGAAAAGGAGAGTAAGCATGGCTGATTCCATCGTCATCGTCGGCGCCGCCCGCACCCCCATGGGCGGCTTCCAGGGCGACTTCTCGGCGCTGGCCGCGCACGACCTCGGCGGCGCCGCGATCAAGGCCGCGGTCGAGCGCGCCGGGATCCCGGCCGATGCCGTCGGCGAAGTGCTGTTCGGCAACTGCCTGATGGCGGGCCAGGGCCAGGCGCCCGCGCGCCAGGCGCTGTTCAAGGGCGGCCTGCCCAAGAGCACCGGCGCCGTCACGCTGTCGAAGATGTGCGGCTCCGGCATGAAGGCCGCCATGTTCGCGCACGACATGCTGCTGGCAGGCACGCACGAGATCATGGTGGCGGGCGGCATGGAGAGCATGACCAACGCGCCCTACCTGCTGCTCAAGGGCCGCGGCGGCTACCGCATGGGCCATGACAAGGTGTACGACCACATGATGCTCGACGGGCTGGAAGACGCCTACCAGGCCGGCCGCTCGATGGGCACCTTCGGCGAGGAGTGCGCGGCGAAGTACAAGTTCACGCGCGAGGCGCAGGACGCCTTCGCCACCACCTCCGTCAAGCGCGCGCAGCAGGCGACGACCTCCGGCGCGTTCGCCACGGAAATCACGCCCGTGACGGTGAAGGACCGCGCCGGCGAGCGCGTCGTCACCATCGACGAGGGCCCGGGCAAGGTGAAGCTGGACAAGATCCCGCAACTCAAGCCCGCCTTCAAGAAGGACGGCACGATCACGGCGGCGTCCTCTTCGTCCATCAACGACGGCGCCGCCGCGCTGGTGATGATGAAGGAAAGCACCGCCGCGCGCCTGGGCGTCAAGCCGCTGGCGCGCCTGGTCGGCCATGCCACGCATGCGCAGGAGCCCGAGTGGTTCACCACCGCTCCGGTGGGCGCCACGCAGAAGCTGCTGGCCAGGACCGGCTGGAAGGTCTCGGACGTGGACCTGTGGGAAGTCAACGAGGCTTTCGCCGTCGTGCCGATGGCGCTGATGGAGGAGCTGAGGGTCGCGCACGACATCGTGAACGTCAACGGTGGCGCCTGCGCGCTCGGCCATCCGATCGGCGCGTCGGGTGCGCGCATCATGGTGACGCTGCTGCATGCGCTGAAGGCGCGCGGGGGCAAGCGCGGGATCGCGACGCTGTGCATCGGTGGCGGCGAGGGCACGGCGGTGGCGCTGGAACTGGTCTGAGTTCGTGCTCGTCTTCGTAGGCTGGCGGTGAGCCGCGCAGCGCGCGAACCCCAGCGCTCCGCGGCGCTCGCGCATCGCCGGGGTTCGCGGCGCGCGTTGCGCGCGCTCACCACCAGCCTACGGACACCAACCCCACCATGAACATCCTCGTCCTCGGCGCCTCCCGCGGCATCGGCCTCGAATTCGCGCGCCAGTACCGCGCTGCGGGCGAAACCGTCATCGCCACCGCGCGCGACGACGAAGGACTCGCGCGGCTGGCCGCCCTCGGCGCCAAGGCGCTCAGGCTCGACGTGACCGACCCCGCCAGCATCAGCGGCCTCGGCTGGCAGCTCGATGGCGAGAAGATCGACGTCGCGCTCTACGTCGCCGGCGTGATGTCGCACGGCGGCGCCACCGTGCCCCCCGCGCGCGACGACTTCGACCGCGTGATGCGCACCAACGTCTGGGGCGCGATGCAGGCCATCCCCCAGGTCGCGCCGATGGTGGAAGCGGCCGGGGGCAAGTTCGCCTTCGTCAGCAGCCAGATGGGCCACATCGCCAGCGTCGACTCCAGCTTCAGCTGGGTGTACCGCGCCAGCAAGGCGGCCCTCAACATGGCCGCGGCCTCGGCGCAGCCCGATTACCCCAGGGCGACCTTCCTCGTCCTGAGCCCCGGCTGGGTGCAGACCGACATGGGCGGCGAGAACGCGCCGCTGGCGACGGACGCCAGCGTGGAGTGGATGCGCCACACCATCCAGCGTGCGTACAAGCACCGCCACGTCCCTTTCCTCGACTACGACGGCACCCCCTTCAAGGGCTGGTGAAACCATGGACCCCCAAGCTCACATTCGTTCGCAGCCCCCCGAGGGGGCGCAGGCCTCCCTCGAGGCGGCTCGGCGGGAGGCCTGAATGCTTCTGACCCCGGACCAGGAAATGATCCGCGACGCCGTGCGCGACTTCGCGCGCGAGCAGCTGTGGCCGCATGCGGCGCGCTGGGACCGCGAGCGCACCTTCCCGCGCGAAGCCCACCAGGGGCTCGCGGCCTTGGGCGCCTACGGCATCTGCGTGCCGGAGGAATACGGCGGCGCCGGCCTCGACTACGTGACGCTGGCGCTGGTGCTGGAGGAGATCGCGGCCGGCGACGGCGGCACCAGCACCGCCATCAGCGTCACGAACTGCCCGGTCAACGCGATCCTGATGCGCTACGGCAGCGAGGCCCAGAAGAAGCAGTGGCTCACGCGCCTCGCCCAGGGCGAACTGCTCGGCGCCTTCTGCCTCACCGAACCGCACGTGGGCAGCGACGCCTCGGCGCTGCGCACCACCGCCGCGCGCGACGGCGACGGCTACGTGATCAACGGCGTCAAGCAGTTCATCACCAGCGGCCAGAACGGCCAGCTCGCCATCGTGATCGCGGTGACCGACAAGGCGGCCGGCAAGCGCGGCATCAGCGCCTTCCTCGTGCCCACGGACACGCCCGGCTACGTCGTGGCGCGGCTGGAGGAGAAGGTCGGCCAGCATTCGAGCGACACCGCGCAGATCCGCTTCGAGGACTGCCGCATCCCCGCCGGCAACCTGATCGGCGAGGAAGGCGAGGGCTACCGCATCGCGCTGTCGGCGCTGGAGGGTGGCCGCATCGGCATCGCGGCCCAGAGCATCGGCATGGCGCGCAGCGCCTTCGAGGTGGCCCTGCAGTACGCCAAGGAGCGCGAGAGCTTCGGCACCGCGATCTTCAACCACCAGGCCGTGGGTTTCCGCCTGGCCGACTGCGCGACGCAGCTCGAAGCCGCGCGCCAGCTCGTCTGGCATGCGGCCAGCCTGCGCGACGCCGGCAGGCCCTGCCTGAAGGAAGCGGCGATGGCCAAGCTGTTCGCCAGCGAGATGGCCGAGCAGGTCTGCAGCGCCGCGATCCAGACGCTGGGCGGCTATGGCTACGTGAACGACTTTCCGGTGGAGCGCATCTGGCGCGACGTGCGCGTGTGCCAGATCTACGAAGGCACCTCGGACGTGCAGAAGATCCTGATCCAGCGCGCGCTCTAGTCCAGTGAAACAGGGAAATAGCACCCCCCGCCGGGGCGAGAAGGGGTGCAGGAGTAGGCACGGTTCGCAGCCCAGGCTGGACGCCTGGGCAAGGACCGTAACGCCCTCCTGCGCCCCTTCTCGCCCCGGCCCTTCGGGTGAGCGCCAGAAGGGCCGCATGCGTCGTTGCAAATCCTCGCCAGGTGTCCAACCTGGCGAGGATTTGCGCCTAGCCTGCAGCCCTTCTGGCGCTCACGGGGGGTGCTATTTCCCTGTTTCACTGGACTAGGCTACCGGACCTTGCTTTCCAGGTAGCCGCGGAAGGCGATCACGTCGCCCTTTTCCAGCAGGTCGTGCACGCCCATCGCGCGGCACTTCTCGCGCACTTCGCGCCAGAGATGGTCGCCCACGGCCACGACGACGCCGGGGCGAGGTTGCGACTGCAGGCGCTGCACCAGCTCGTCGCCACTTTCGCCCAGCCCGAGGTCCACGAAGGCGAGATGCCAGCCCGCGCGGTCGAACACCAGCCAGTCCACGGCCTGCGCGGCGCTGGAGAAGGTGCCGACCACCCGCAGGCCCTCGATGTCGCGCGCGACGTCCGCCATGCGCATCAGCAGCGAAGGCGTGTCGATGACGAGCAGCACCCCCAGGGGGCCCCCGACGCGCTGACGCTGTGATTTCGCCGGTCCCTTGATCGTATCCATGTGGCCACCCCGCGCCCGCACTATAGGATGAGGGCCTGCCCGCCGCAATTCACACTGGAGGACCAACGCATGCCGATCACGCGAGGTTACCGCGCACTCGTCGACGAGGCGATGGCGCACGTTCGCACGTACAGCGTGGCGCAGGTGCGCGAACGCCTGGAACGCCCCGACCTGCAACTGGTGGACATCCGCGACGTGCGCGAACTGCAGGCCGAGGGTACCGTCCCCGGCAGCTACCACGCGCCGCGCGGCATGCTCGAGTTCTGGGTCGACCCCGAGTCGCCGTACTTCAAGAAGGTCTTCGCCGACGAAGGCAAGGAGTTCGTGCTGTTCTGCGGCGCGGGCTGGCGCAGCGCGCTCGCGGCCAAGGCGCTGCAGGACATGGGCATGACCAACGTGGCCCACATCGACGGTGGCTACACCGAATGGGTCAAGCAGGGCGGCCCGACGGAGACCCTGGAGCAGCGCAAGGCGAAGAAGGGATGAGCGTCACGGCCCAGGGCCCCTGTCCCTGCGGCCGCACGGACGCACGCGGCAAGCCCCTGCCGTTCGCGCGCTGCTGCGGGCCGTACCTCGCCGATTTCGAGCACCGGGCCGCGCCGGATGCGCAAGCGCTGATGCGCTCGCGCTACTCGGCCTTCGTGCTGGAGGATGCGGATTACCTGCTGGCCACCTGGCATGCCTCCACGCGGCCGCCGGAGGTGGGATTCGAGCCCGGGCTCAAGTGGCTCGGGCTCGAGGTGCGCGAGCACCAGCTGCTCGATCCCACGCATGCGCAAGTCGAGTTCGTGGCGCGCTCGCGCCTGGCCGGCCGCGCGCAGCGCCTGCACGAGCGCAGCCGCTTCGTGTGCGAGGATGGCCGCTGGTTCTATGTCGATGGAGATCTGAAGTGAAGTTCGATGCGGTGCTGTTCGACTGCGACGGCGTGCTGGTGGACAGCGAGGGCATCACCAACGGGGTGCTGCGCGACATGCTGGAAGAGCTGGGATGGAAGCTCACCAGGCAGGAGTGCATGCACCTGTTCCTCGGCAAGGCGGTGAAGGACGAGGTGGACTTGATCGAGGCCCGCACCGGCCGGCCGCTCACCGAGGAATGGCTGGTGCGCTTTCGCGAGCGCCGCAACGAGCAGCTGCTCGCTGGCGTGCAGCCGATCCGGCATGCGCTGCAGGCGGTGGCTGCGATCAGCGACAGGCTGCAGGGCCGCATCGCCTGCTGCTCGGGCGCCGACCGCTGGAAGGTGGAGATGCAGCTGGCCAAATGCGGCCTGCTGCCGTACTTCGAGGGCCGCATCTTCAGCGGCCACGAGATGCCGCGCTCCAAGCCCGCGCCCGATGTGTACCTCGCCGCGATGGCGCCGCTGGGCGTGACGCCCGCGCGCTGCGCGGTGGTGGAGGACACCGTCACCGGCGTCACGGCCGGCGTGCGCGCAGGCGCCACCGTGTTCGGCTACAGCCCGAGCGAAGCGGACCACGATGCGCCGGCCGCGCTGAAGGCGGCGGGAGCCTCGATGATCTTCGCGGATCTCGCCGATCTGCCTGCTCTCCTCGGGTAGTTGTCGGCCTTCTCCTACACCTCAGCTCAACCTTTGAATCCGATAATGGCCGTCCTTTTCACCATCGGGTACAACGAGAATGAGCCGAGAAACCGATGCCGTCCTGCAGCTGCTGGGCCAGCACGAAGCACAGATCCTCACGGAATGGATGCAGGAGGCCGGCGCCAATGCGAGCCGCGTCACCGAAGCCGGCCGGCGTGCCATGCGCACCGACGCCGAGGAGATCCTGCGCGGCGTGCGTGAGGCGCTGGGCGGCGGAGGCGATCCCGATGCCTTCCAGTCCCCGCAGTGGAACACGCTGCGCGGCGCGCTGGAATCGCTCTCGCGTTCGCGCGCGGCGCAGGGCCAGTCGGCCGGCGACACCAGCGCGTTCGTCCTCGCTTTCAAGCGGCCCCTGTTCGCGCTGATCGAGCGCGAGGTCAGGGAGCAGCCGATGGCCGCCGCGTGGACCGTCTCCTTGCTGGCGGACCGCATGGCGCAGTGGACCGTCTCCACCTACCAGCACACCCGCGAAGACCTGATCCGGCGCCAGCAGCAGGACCTGCTGGAGCTCTCCACGCCCGTCATCAAGCTGTTCGAGGGCGTGCTCGCCGTGCCCATGATCGGCACGCTCGACTCCGCGCGCACGCAGGTGGTGATGGAGACGCTGCTGCAGCGCATCGTCGAGACCGGCTCGCGGCTGGCGATCATCGACATCACCGGCGTGCCCACCGTGGACACGCTGGTGGCGCAGCACCTGCTCAAGACCGTGAGCGCGATCCGCCTCATGGGCGCGGAATGCATCATCAGCGGCATCCGGCCGCAGATCGCGCAGACCATCGTGCACCTGGGCATCGACCTGCAGGGCATCGCCTCGAAGTCCTCGCTGGCCGATGCGCTGACGCTCGCGATGGAGCAGCAGGGCTTCGTCATCACGCGCCGGCAGGTCTAGGCCCATGTACCGCATCCCGATCCTGCAGATGGGCGACACCCTGCTGGTCACGATCCAGGTGGACATGCAGGACCAGATGGCGCTCGCGCTGCAGGACGACCTGGCCAACAAGATCTCGTCGACGGGCGCCAAGGGCGTCCTGATCGACATCTCCGCGCTGGAGATCGTCGACTCCTTCGTCGGCCGCATGCTGGCCAGCATCTCCGGTATCTCGCGCATCCTCGACGCCACCACGGTGGTGGTCGGCATGCAGCCGGCCGTGGCGATCACCCTGGTGGAACTGGGCCTGTCGCTCGCCGGCGTGCGCACGGCCCTGAACGTGGAGCGCGGGATGGAGTTGCTGGCGCAGGGCCGCAGGGAGAGCGCGCTTGCCCGCTGACGACAGCTCCGGCAGCGTGCCGCTGCACTCCGAGGAGGACATCGTGGCCAGCCGCCAGAAGGTGCGCGTGCTCACGCAGCTGCTGAAGTTCTCGCTGGTCGACCAGACCAAGATGATCACGGCCGCCAGCGAGCTCTCGCGCAACACGCTGGTCCACGGCGGCGGCGGCGACATGCGCTGGGAACTGGTGGACGACGGCGTGCGCCGCGGCCTGCGCCTGCACTTCGAGGACACCGGCCCCGGCATCAAGGACTTGAAGATGGCCATGACCGACGGCTGGACCTCCGGCAGCGGCATGGGCCTGGGCCTGCCGGGCAGCAAGCGCCTGGTGCACGAATTCGAGTTGAAGTCCTCGCCCGGCGAGGGCACCCGAGTGAGCATCACGCGGTGGAAATGATCTCCGCCGGCTTCCACGCAGTCTTCCCCATGGAGGACGGCAGCCGCGTGGGGGAGGCCCGCCGCCATGCGGCCCAGCTGGCACAGGAATGCGGACTCGACGAAACCGACGCCGGCCGGCTGGCCATCGTGGTGACCGAGCTCGGGACCAACCTCGCCCGCCATGCGGTGAGGGGCCGGATGCTTCTTTCGCCGCGGCCCGGCAGCCGCGAGGTGGAAGTCATCGCGATCGACGAAGGCCCGGGCATCGCCGATGTCGAGCGTTCGATGGGCGACGGCTTTTCCACCGGCGGCACGCCGGGCACGGGCCTCGGCGCGGTGCGGCGGCTGGCCCGCGACTTCGACATCCACACCAGCGTACCGGGTGGCACGATCGTCCTCGCCCGGGTCGGCTCCCGCGCGGACAGCCACCGCGTGCGGGCGGCCTGCACCGGCGCCGTCTCCGTCGCGGCACCGGGCGAGCGCGTCTGCGGCGATGGCTGGGGCTTCGCGCTGCACGGGGATATCGGCGCGATCGTCGTGGCCGACGGCCTCGGGCACGGGCCCGATGCGGCCGAGGCGGCCGCGGCGGCGCTCGAGGCCTTTGCCGAGGATCCGATGGCCAGCCCCCGCATCCTGCTGGAGCGCGCGCACCGGCGGCTGCGCAGCACCCGCGGCGCGGCCGTGATGATGCTGCACGCGGATGCCGCGACCGGCACCGTGCGCAGTGCCGGGGCGGGCAACGTCATGGCGCGGCTGGTGTCGGGCGTGAGCGACCGCGCCATCCTGTGCCAGCACGGCACCGCCGGCGTCACCATCCGCTCGCCGGAGGAGCAGAGCATCGCCTGGCCGGAGCACGCGCTGCTGGTCGTCTGCACCGACGGGATCGAGACGCGCTGGCCGGCCACGCTGCTGGGCCCGTTGCTCGGCCGGGACCCGGCGCTCGCCGCGGCCGTCCTGGTGCGCGATCATTGCCGTGGGCGCGACGACGCCACCGTCGCCGTGCTCCGGCGCAAGGATTGAGATGGCAAGCGACAAGCAACCGGTCACCCCGGAGGAGCTGCAGGCGGCGCTTGCGCACAGCCGGCACGAGTCCGAAGAGCTGCGCGCGGAACTGGAGGAAACCAACCGCGGCGTACTCGCGCTCTACGCGGAGCTGGATTCGCAGGCGGACCAGCTGCGCGAGGCCACCGAACTCAAGAGCCGCTTCCTGGCGTACATGAGCCACGAGTTCCGCACGCCGATCAACTCGATCCGCAGCATCACCCGCCTGCTGCTCGATCGCGTCGACGGGCCGCTGACGCCGGAACAGGAAAAGCAGGTCTCGTTCATCCAGCAGAACGCCACCGAATTCGCGGAGATGGTGGACGACCTGCTGGACCTGGCGAAGGTGGAGGCCGGCCGCGTGGAGATCTCGCCGGCGTGGTTCGAGATGGTGGACCTGTTCTCCGCCCTGCGCGGCATGTTCAAGCCGGTGCTGACCAACCCCGACGTGCACCTCGTGTTCGAGGAGCCGCACGACGTGCCCACGCTGTACACCGACGACCGCAAGCTGTCGCAGATCCTGCGCAACTTCATCTCCAACGCGCTCAAGTTCACGCCGCGCGGCGAGGTGCGCGTGGCGGCGAGGTTCGAGGGCGACGAACGCGTGACCTTCTCGGTGTCGGATTCGGGCATCGGCATCGCCCCGGAGTTCCACCAGTCCATCTTCGAGGACTTCTCGCAGGTGCAGTCGCCGCTGCAGAAGCGCCTGCGCGGCACCGGGCTGGGCCTGTCCCTGAGCAGGAAGCTCGCGCAACTGCTGGGCGGCAGCGTCACCCTGCACAGCGAGCCGGGCAAGGGGTCGACCTTTTCCGTCACGATCCCCGTGCGGATGGAAGGCGCGCCGCCACCATGATCTCCGCCGAGGCGATCAACGTCACCATCGACCGCGGTGCCCACACGGTCCTGGTGGTCGATGACAACCCGGCCACGCGGTATTCCACGGGGCGCGTGATCCGCGCCGCCGGCTTCCGCACCACCGAGGCGGGCAGCGGTGCCGAGGCGCTCGCGATGGTCCCGCAAGGCGTGTCCGCCGTGGTGCTCGACGTGCACCTGCCCGACATCGACGGCTTCGAGGTGTGCCGCATGATCCGCGCGCAGCCGGCCACCGCGCTGCTGCCCGTGGTGCACCTCTCGGCGGCCTACGTGCGCGACGAGGACCGCGTGACCGGCCTCAACGCCGGCGCCGACGCCTACCTCGTGCACCCGGTGGAACCGGCCGTGCTGGTCGCCACGCTGCAGGCGCTGATCCGCGCGCGGCTGGCCGAAGACCAGCTGCGGCGCAGCGAACAGCGCTTCCGCGCCATCTACGACCAGGCGCAGAGCGGCATCGCGCTGCTCGACGAACAGGCGCGCTTCGCCGACGCCAATCCCGCCATGCTGCGGATGCTGGGGCGCTCGCGCGACTCGCTGCTGGGCGTGGCCCTCAGCGATCTCGTGCCCATCGACTGGCGCGAACGGGTGCAGGCACAGCTCGTCGCGGAGACGCCGGAGCGGCCGCCCTGGCGCGGCGAATTCCCGTTGACGGGGGCCCATGGCGAGCCCGTGCACCTGGAATGGAGCGTCTCCTCGCACGTGGAGCCGGGCGTGCGCATCGCGATCGCGATCGACGTGTCGGCGCGCCACGAGCTGGAGCAGCGCCGGCGCGAGCTGCTCGAGCGCGAGCAGGCCGCGCGGCAGGTGGCCGAACACCTGAGCCGCACCAAGGACGATTTCATCGCGGTGCTGTCGCACGAGCTGCGCACGCCGCTGAACGCGATCATCGGCTGGGTGCACATCCTCAAGCGCCGCGGCACCACGCCCGAAGGCACGAAGGGGCTGGACGCGATCGAGCGCAACGTGAAGACGCAGGCGCGCATCATCTCCGACATCCTCGACGTCGCCCGCATCAACTCGGGCAAGCTGCGGCTGGACCGCGAGTGGACCGACCCGGCCGACCTGGTGATCAACTCCATCTCCGCGCTCTCGGGCAGCATCGCGGAACGGCGGCTGCAGGTGGAGACGCAGGCGGAAGGCGCCCACGCGCCGGCCTTCCTGGATCCGGCCCGCTTCCAGCAGATCGTGTGGAACCTGATGACCAATGCCATCAAGTTCTCGCCCGAGGACGGCCGCATCCTCGTGCGGCTGCAGCGCGAGGACGACCGGCTGCAGCTGTCCGTGCAGGACTTCGGCCAGGGCATCAAGGCGGAATTCCTGCCGCACCTGTTCGACCGCTTCACGCAGAGCGATTCGCCCGGCAACCGGCGCCACGGCGGGCTGGGCCTCGGGCTCTCGATCGTCAAGCACCTGGTCGACCTGCACGGCGGCCGGGTCCAGGCGGAAAGCGCGGGCGAAGGCCACGGCACCTGCATGCGCGTGGACATGCCGGCCGTGCCCGTGACGGATGCGGCCGATTTTTCCGACACCACCACCGCCGGCGAACTCACCGAGGAAATCGACGGCACGCCGCTGCAGGGCCTGGACGTGCTGCTGGTGGAGGACGACGCCGAGGCCAGCGAGATCCTGGGCGTGGTGCTGGCCGACCGAGGCGCGCGAGTGCGCAGCGCGCGCGACTACGACAGCGCGGTGCGCGCCGTGCAGCAGGCCTGGCCCGACGTGCTGGTCAGCGACATCGGCCTGCCCGGGCGCGACGGCTACGAGCTGGTGCGGCGCGTGCGCGAGCTGGAACGCGCCCGCGCGGGCGGGCATCTGCCGATCATCGCGCTCACCGCCTTCGCGCGCCCGCAGGACCTGCGCAAGACCCTGGACGCGGGCTTCGACCTGCACCTGTCCAAGCCGCTGAAGCCGCACAAGCTGGTGGAGGCCATCACCCGCAGCCGGCGCCCCGCCGCGGAGGCCTAGCGAGCCATGCGGCAGTGGAGCGGGCCACCCGCGCAGCACCTGGTCGCCGCGGTGGGCGGCTTCGTGCTGATCGCCGCGGTGTCCACGCTCGCGTTCGGCACGCTCACGCCGATCTGGTTCTCCAACGCGATCGCCGTCGTCGCGCTGCTGGTGCACCCACCGCGGACCTGGCCCTGGTTCCTCGTGCCGATGGTGGCCGGCGATGCGGCATGCCTGCACTTCTTCGGCCACGGCCCGGCGCTGCTGCTGGCCGGGGTGGACCTGCTGGAGATCCTGCTGGCGGCGCTCGTGATCCGCGCCACCGGCGGCATCCGCTTCCCCGTCTTCGAGGGCGCGCAGGTCGCGCGCGTGGTCGTCACCGCGCTGCTGGTGCCCGTGGTGAGCGCGTCCTGCGCGGCCTGGGCCCTGCAGGCCACCGTGGGCGTACCCTTCGCCACCGGCTGGCGCGCCTGGTATTCCGCCACGGCGCTCGGCCTGCTGATCGTCACGCCCTTCCTGCTTTGCTGGCTGGATCCGGGCCTGCGTGCGCAGCTCTACGCGCGCGCCACGTCCCGCCGCGCGGCGGTGCTCGCGGCCGGCGTGCTGCTGGTGGGCTGGCTGGCGCAGACCGACCTGCACGAGGCGCTGTTCCTGCTCGCCTTCCCCGTGCTGTTCGTGCTCACCTGGTTCCATGGGCTGGCGGGGGCGACCCTGGGCATGTCCGCCATCGGCATCGCGCTGCTCTGGGCCACGCCGCAGGGGCACGGCGGCATCGCTCACATGCTGGCAGGCGAGACGCTGCTGGTGCAGATCGAGGCCGCGCAGGTGTTCCTGGCGGCGCTGCTGCTCTCCAGCCTTCCGCTGGCGGTGCTGCGGCTGCAGCAGGCCCAGCTCGAAGAGCGCCTGCGCCGCGCGGGCGAGGCCCGCACCGAATTCCTCGCCGCCATGAGCCACGAGATCCGCACGCCCATGACCGGCGTGCTGGGCATCGTGGACCTGCTCGCCACCGAGCCGCTCACGCCGCGGCAGCAGCGCTACGTGGAGGCGCTGCGCTCCTCCGGGCGCCACCTCCTGAGCGTGATCAACGACATCCTGGACTTCACCCGCATCGAGACCGGGCGCCTCGAGCTGGAGGAGGTCGACTTTCCCCTCGGCGACGTGCTGGAGCGCGTGCGTTCGCTGGCGCACCCGCTGGCCGTGGAGCGCGGGCTGGCGCTGCAGGTCGAGGAGGACCACCGCCCCGAGCAGTTGCTGCGGGGCGATCCGCTGCGGCTGCGCCAGGTGCTGCTGAACCTCGTGAGCAACGCGATCAAGTTCACCGACCAGGGCAGCGTGTCGGTGGCCGTCACGCGCAGCGCCCAGGAGGATGGCCGGCAGCGCGTCGCCTTCGAGGTGCGCGACACGGGCGTGGGCATCCCGCCGGAGAAGATCGAAGGCCTCTTCGGCGCGTTCACGCAGGCGGACCGCTCCATCTCGCGCCGCTACGGGGGCAGCGGCCTGGGGCTCGCGATCAGCAAGCGCCTGGTGGAGGCCATGGGCGGCGAGATCGGCGTGGAAAGCGCGCCGCGGCAAGGCAGCGTGTTCCGCTTCGCGGTGCCGCTGAAGGCCGGCGATGCGCGGGGGCTGCGGACGCAGCGGCAGGACCCCGTCCAGCCCCTGGCGGTGCAGCGCATCCTCGTGGCCGAGGACGTGGAGATCAACCGCGAGATCCTGCGCGCGGTCCTCGATCGCGCCGGCCACCGGCTCACCTTCGCCACCACCGGCGCCGAGGCGCTCGAGGCCGTGCAGCGCGAGCCTTTCGACGTCGTGCTGATGGACGTGCAGATGCCCGTGATGGACGGCGTGGAGGCGACGCGCCGCATCCGCCGCCTGCCGCCGCCGGTGGGGCAGGTGCCGATCATCGGGCTCACCGCCAACGTGATGGCGCGCGAGCGCGAGCAGTACCTGGGGGCCGGCATGGACGACTGCCTGCCCAAGCCGATCGACTGGGACCAGCTGCATGGCGCGCTCGCCCGCATTGCCGGCGCGGCGCCGGCGCCCGACCCGGTGATGGATACTGCGGCCGTGGAAGCCGTGCTGCTGGACGAACACACCCTCGCCATGCTGCGGCGCATGGCCAACGACGAGGAACTCGCCGAACTGCTGCGCGTGGGCATGCAAGGCTACGAGGACGCCTGCGCGCAGATCGAGCAGGAGGGCGCGAGCGCCGACACGGTGGCGCGGCAGGCGCACAAGCTCAAGGGCTCGGCCGGCACGCTGGGGCTGGCGGCGATCAGCGCGCTGGCCATCCGCCTGGAGGAGTCGGCGCTGGAGGGCCCGCCGCAGCGCGAGCTCATCGTGCAGTTGCGCGCAGCGGTCGCGGCCACGCGGGCCGAACTGGAGCGCCGCGGCCTGCTGCCGGCCGTCCGGGCTCCTAATCCATAATGCCCGGCATCCACCACTTCGAGAACGACATCATGCGTTTCCTGTCCCTCGCCGTTTCGGCGTTCGCCCTGGCCGCGCTCGGCGCCTGCGCCCAGACCGGCACCGCGCCGGCGAAGGCCGCCGCGAGCGCCGCGCCCAGCCCGAGTCTGACCGGCGTCGCCAGGACGACGCTGCCCAGCGGCGTGATCTTCGAATCGCTGACGGCGGGCAGCGGCGCCTCGCCCAAGGCGACGGACACGGTGAAGGTGCACTACCGCGGCACGCTCACCGACGGCAAGGAATTCGACAGCTCGTACAAGCGCGGCCAGCCGGCCTCGTTCCCGCTCAATCGCGTGATCCCCTGCTGGACCGAGGCGGTGCAGCTGATGCGCCCCGGCGGCAAGGCCCGCGTGACCTGCCCGCCGAAGACGGCCTACGGCGAGCGCGGCGCGGGCAGTGCCGTGCCGCCCAACGCGACGCTGATCTTCGACATCGAACTCCTGTCGATCAACTCGTAGGCGATTTTCCGGGGGCGGGGCTTCCCCGATGGTGCACGCGCGCGAAGCCACCACAATCGCGCGCATGCTGACCCTCTACTACGCCCCCGGCACCTGCGCCCTCGCCACGCACCTGGCGCTCGAATACGCCGGCATTCCCTACGAAGCGGTGCGCTTGAACTTCAAGGAGCAGCAGCAGCGCTCCCCCGAGTACCTGCGCGTGAACCCCAAGGGGCGCGTGCCGGCGCTCGTCACGCCGCAGGGCGTGCTGACCGAGACGCCCGCGCTGCTGCAGTACATCGCGCAGGCGCATCCCGAGGCGAAGCTCGCGCCGCTGGACGACATCTTCCAGCTCGCGAAGATGAACGAGTTCAACACCTACCTGTGTTCGACGGTGCACGTCGCGCATGCGCATGGCGCGCGCGGCTACCGCTGGACGGACGACCCGCAGGCGATCGAGGCCATGAAGAAGAAGGTGCCCCAGACGATGGGGGACTGCTTCGAGCTGATCGAAGCGCAGATGTTCCACGGGCCCTGGGTGCTGGGCGAGCGGTTCAGCACCAGCGACGTGTACCTGTACACGCTCACGCGCTGGCTGCAGGGCGACCAGGTCGACGTGCAGCGCTTCCCCAAGGTGGCCGACCACCTGCGCCGCATGGATGCGCAGCCGCAGGTGCAGAAGGTGCTGGCCGCGCAGCGGGCCTGAGCCGTGTACCAGCCCTTCGACCTGGCCGGCCGCGGCGTGGTGGTCACCGGCGGCAACGGCGGCATCGGCTACGGGATGGCCAAGGCGCTGCTCGCGGCGGGCGCGAAGGTGGCGATCTGGGGCAGCAACGCGGAAAAGACGCAGGCCGCGCGCGCCTCGCTCGCCGGGGAATGCGGCGACCCCGCGCGAGCGCATGCGTTCGTGTGCGACGTGGGCGATGAAGCGCAGGTGGAGCGAGCGTTCGCGGATTCCGTTTCGGCCCTGGGCCGCGTGGATGCCTGCTTCGCGAATGCGGGCGTGTCGAGCAAGGGCGTGCTGCTCACCGACATGACGCTCGAGGAGTTCCGGCGCGTGCAGCGCGTGAACGTGGAGGGCGTGTTCCTCACCTTGCGGGCCGCGGCGCGGCACATGGCGCAGCACGGGCAGGGCGGGTCGCTGGTGGCGACCGCCAGCACTGCGGCGGTCGAGGGCGCGGCGCGCAATGCGCACTACGGGGCATCGAAGGGCGCCGTGACTTCCATGGTGCGGGCGCTGGCGGTGGAGCTGGCGCGGCATCGCATCCGCGTGAATTCGATCCTGCCGGGGTGGATCGAAACCGAGATGACGAAGAAGTCGTTCTCGAATGCGCGCTTCGCGGATGCCGTGTTGCCGCGCGTTCCCGCGCGTCGCTGGGGGACGGTCGACGACTTCGGCGGGATCGCGGTGTATCTCGCGAGCGAGGCGTCCTCGTACGCGACCGGGGAGCAGTTCCTCATCGACGGCGGGTATACGAAGTTCTGAGGTTCCGCCGCCGGCCGGGGGCGGCGCGGCAGGGCGTGCCCGGCTACCGGCCCCGCAGCGCGGACTCCAGCGGCGCGAACTGCTCGTTGCCCACGGCATCGCGGATCTTCGGGGAGAGCGCGAGCAGGTCCTCGTAGCTGGTGGCCCCTTCGACGGCGAGGTTCAGGCGCAGGCCGCGCAAGCCGAGGCTGGCGGTGAGTTTCGTCGCAATGGGGTAGGCCGCCGCGTAGCGTTCCCGTCGCGAGGGGGCGGGGCGCGCCTCGGCCTCGGCCGCTGCCTGCGCCTGCGCACCCCGGGCCGCGTCGGCGATCAGGGCCAGCTCCAGCAGGCGCTCGACATCCTCGGTTGCGACGCCGGAGCACTGCACCACCTCGGTGAGGCTGCGCTTGCCGTCGACGACGATCAGTGCCGCACGCTGGCGCGGCGTCAGGGGCACGGACCGGTCCTTCAGGACCTGCTGGCCGGCCTGCGTCTTCACAGGAATCATGTCGCTCCTCCCGTCGAACGCCGCGTCCCTCACGCGGCGGGAAAATCCTCCTCGAAGAACTCCATCGCCGCCGTCGCGCCGCTGGCGCGGCGCTGCGCCTCGTTGCCTCGCAGTTCCACCCGCCGGATCTTCCCGGAAATGGTCTTCGGCAGTTCCGCGAACTCGAGCCGCCGGATGCGCTTGTAGGCCGGCAGCTGTTCGCGCAGGAAGGCGAACAGCTCGCGCGCCATCTCGCGCCCCGGCTCGCGGCCGGGGACGAGCACGATGAACGCCTTCGGCACGGCCAGGCGCACGGGGTCGGGGCTGGGAACGACGGCCGCTTCGGCCACGGCCGGATGCGTGATCAGCACGCTTTCGAGTTCGAAGGGGCTGATGCGGTAATCGGACGCCTTGAACACGTCGTCGGTGCGGCCCACGTACGTGATGTAGCCCTCGGCGTCGCGCGTCGCGATGTCGCCGGTGTGGTAGGCGTTGTCGCGCATCGCGTCCGCGGTGCGCTCCTCGCTGTCGATGTAGCCGTCCATCAGGCCCAGGGGGCGCGCGTCGAGCGGCAGGCACAGTTCGCCCTGGTCGCTCTCCTTGCCCTCCACGTCCAGCAGGATCACCTTGTACCCGGGCAGCGGCCGGCCCATGGACCCAGGCTTGACGGCCCGGCCGGGAGGGTTGCCCACCTGCGCCGTCGTCTCCGTCTGGCCGAAGCCGTCGCGCAGCTCGAGATGCCAGGCCGCCCGCACGCGCTCGATGATCTCGGGATTGAGCGGCTCGCCGGCGCCGATCACCTCGCGCAGCCGCAGCCGGCCCGCGTAGGCGCCCAGGTCCTCCTGGATCAGCATGCGCCAGACCGTCGGCGGCGCGCACAGCGAGGTCACGCCGTGCGCGCACAGCACATCGAGCAGGGCCCTGGGCTGGAAGCGGCGATAGTTGGAAATGAAGATGCAGGCGCCCGCATTCCAGGGGGCGAAGAAGCAGCTCCACGCATGCTTCGCCCATCCCGGCGAGGAGATGTTCAGGTGCACGTCCCCGGGCTGCAGCCCGATCCAGTACATGGTGGACAGATGTCCCACCGGGTAGCTCTGGTGCGAGTGCAGCACCAGCTTCGGCTTGGCCGTGGTGCCCGAGGTGAAGTACAGCAGGAGCGGGTCCGTCGCCCTGGTGATGCCATCGGGCTCGAACACGTCGGCATGCGCCTCGGGAGCGTACTCATGGCATCCGGGGGCAGCGCCGCCGACGCTGATGCGCCCGCAGCCGGCGGGCAGGTCCGCGAACTTCTCCGCGTTCGCCGCCCCGGCGATCGCGAACTTCACGTGGCCGCGCTCCACGCGATCGAGCAGGTCCTGCGCGGTCAGCAGCGTGGTGGCGGGAATGACCACCGCCCCGAGCTTCATGGCGGCCAGCATGATCTCCCACAGCGCCACTTCGTTGCCGAGCATCAGCAGGATGCGATCGCCGCGACGCACGCCTTCGGCCCGCAGGAAGTTCGCGGTGCGGTCGGATCGCGCCGCCAGCTCCCGGAACGACAGCTTGCTCTCCTGCCCGTCCTCCTCGACGATCCAGAGGGCCGGTGCGTCGTTGCCGGCAGCCAGGACGTCGAAGTAGTCGAGCGCCCAGTTGAATTCGTCCAGCACCGGCCAGCGGAAATCGCGATAGGCGGTTTCGTAATCCGTGCGGTGCGCCAGCAGGAAGTCGCGGGCGCGCAGGAACGGGGTTGCAGGGGCCATGCTCTTCTCCTCCTTGACTGCCTCCCTGGCAGGCGGTGACGGCAACACTGCGCGAACGATACGCCGTTTGGCAGCGGCCGCCAACGCTGGCCGGCGCAGCGGGGCTGGCGTGCCTGCGGCGTAGGACAGGCGCCTCCCAGGATTGGAAGTTCACCGTCGTGCCTTGGCCCGGGCCGCCTCCATCTGCGTTCTCGAGGGCATTTCTTCGCCCGACACGCAGGAGAGATCGATGACCAAGCTGAACGAGCAGCAGCGCGACGGCCTTGCCGACGCCCAGTTCGCCTTCGAGAAGCAGCGCAAGGAACCGCTGGAAAACGCGAGCCACGTCCGCAACGCCGTGGCCCGGTTCAACCAGGTGGAGGGCGTCACCGACGAAGAGCGCGATGCCGCGTGGAAGCGCATCCAGGGCGCAGCCAGGAAATTCAACGTCGAGCTGCACGAAACCAGCTGGCGGGAAATCGGCCGCAAGAAGACCTGAGCGTCGGCCTTCCAAGGAGGGACTCACCGGCGGCCGGGCGCAGCCCTATCGCTCATCGACGTGGCAGGTGCTGCGTTTCATGCAGTCCCGCAGCGCCCTCGGGCGCTTGATGGCGCCGCTGCGCTCGTCGAACTCCGCCACCGCCAGATCGAGCGCGCCCCGGCGCTCATGCTCCTCGACGGGCAGCCACGGCGCACCGAGCGCGGCCCACTGGGCGTCCGTCAGCGGCAACTCGCCCGTGAGGAAGACCTGGCGGCAATCGTCGCCCGTGAGGAAGGCTGCCTCCAGCGCCTGGCCGCCATCCCCGGCTCGTGCCAGCCCGTGCGCCAGGGTCTGGTCGAAGACGACCAGGTCTCCCGGTGCCAGCGCCAGTTGGAGGCCCGCGTGCGGCATCACGAAATCGACCTCGGAGAGATCGAGCGCAAGAAGCCAGAACAGGCAGCGGGACCAGCGACCCCTGACGTCGTTGTGGAAGCCCGCCCCGCGGGAGGCGAGATAGTCGATCCGGGTGGCAACGCTGCTGCGGTACGCGGGCAGTCCGTCCCCCAGGACACCGGTCAGTCGCAGTGCGCCGGCGATGCTTCCGACCAGGTCGGCCACGCCCGGCGCTGCGGCCGCCAGCTCCGTGGGGGTCGTGGTCGCATAGTCGATGTCCGAAAACGCCTCGGTCCTGGTTCGCGCACGGCCCTGCGCCGCCAGGCTCGCCAGCGCGCCGGGATCGAGAAATCCGGTGCGAATGACGTGGAGGCGGCCGTAGGGCGCGCGGGCATCGAAGGCGTGGCAAGGCTCCTCGCTGCGAACCGCGAAGGCGCGAAAGGGATGGGGCACGCGATACGCATCCGCGGCGACGATGCGATGGACAGGCACCGGTGGCATCCCGCCATTCTGCTGCCGTGGCACCCGAATGCGCCCTGTGTCACAATCCCGCCAGCTCCGGGGTGTACGCGACGCGTGCTGAGATCCAGACCCGTGAACTTGAACCGGTTCAGACCGGCGGAAGGAGAGCTGCAAGCCTGACCCTCCACGGGTGAGGGGCGATCCCTTCGGAGCACACGTTTTTTCGCTCGCGAAGGAGCCCCCTTGCACACCACCGTCCCAGCCTTCCGGTACCCGCGGGTCCTGTCCATCGCAGGCTCCGACAGCGGCGGCGGCGCCGGCATCCAGGCCGACCTCAAGACCTTCGCCGCGCTCGGCTGCTTCGGCATGACGGCCATCACCGCCCTGACCGCGCAGAACACCCTCGGCGTGCGCTCCATCCACGCCGTGCCGCTGCAGGTCCTCGCCGACCAGATCGACGCGGTGGTCGAGGACATCGGCGTCGACGCGGTCAAGATCGGAATGCTGCACTCGGCCGACACCGTTCGCACCGTCGCCGCGGCCCTGCAGCGCCACGCCCTGCACAAGGTGGTGCTCGACCCGGTGATGATCGCCACCAGCGGCGCCAAGCTGATCGACGACCAGGCCATCGAGGTGCTGGTGCGCGAGCTGTTCCCGCTGGCCACCGTCGTCACGCCCAACCTCGACGAGGCGGCGCTGCTGGTCGGCCACCCGCTGCGCTCCGAAGCCGACATGCACACGGCGGCGCGGCAGCTGATCGAGCGCGGGGCCAACGCGGTGCTGGTCAAGGGCGGGCACCTGGAAGGCGACACGGTGAGCGACCTGCTGCTCCTGCGCGACGCGCAGCCGCTGTGGATGCGCGCGCCGCGCATCGCGAGCGGCAACACGCACGGCACGGGCTGCACGCTCTCCAGCGCCATCGCCAGCCACCTCGCCCTGGGCGCGGACCTCGTGCAGGCGGTGGAGGGCGCTCGCGCCTTCGTGCGCGGCGCGCTCGCGGCCGGCGCCGACGTGCGCACCGGCGCCGGCAGCGGGCCGCTGAACCACGCATTCGCGCCGCAGCCCATGCAGAAACGGCCGCTGCCATGAACCGCGAGACCGTGGCCACGCTGCTGGCCTTCATCGCGCAAGACGGCTGCAGCGACGCCGAATTCGACGCGCTGGCGCTGCGCCTGTTCGCGCAGCAGCACGCCGGCAACGCCGCCTTCCGCCGCTTCTGCCAGGGCCGCGGTGCGACGCCGCGCACGGTGAAGAGCTGGCGCGACATCCCCGCCGTGCCGATCAGCGCCTTCAAGGAGGTCACCCTGAGCTGCGCGCCCGCCGACAGCGCCGAGCGGGTCTTCATGACCAGCGGCACGACGCGCGGCGACGTGAAGGGCCGCCACTACCACCCGACGATCGCCGTGTGGGATGCGTCCTTCCGCGGCAACTTCGCGCGCCGCTTCATGCAGGGCACGCCGCGCCTGCGCATGGCCATCCTGTTCCCGAACGAGCAGGAGATGCCCAACTCCTCGCTGGCGCATTACCTCGCGCTGGCGGCCAAGGAATTCGGCACGGCCGACAGCGCGTGGTTCGTCGGGCTGCAGGGCATGGACGTCGAAGGGCTGCGTGCCTTCCTGCGCGCCGCGCAGGAGCGCGGCGAAGCCTGCGCCGTGCTGGGCGCGAGCTACAGCTTCGTGCATTTCATCGATGCGCTGGCCGCCACCGGCGAGCGCTTCCGCCTGCCCGAGGGCAGCCGCCTCCTCGACACCGGCGGCTACAAGAGCCAGTCGCGCGAGCTGCCGCTGGATGCGTTCTATGCCACGCTCTCGGCTGGCTTCGGCGTGCCGCGCGAGCGCTGCATCAACATGTACGGCATGACGGAGCTGAGCACGCAGCTCTATGACGACGGCAACGCGGTCGTGCCGTCCGTGAAGTCCGGCCCGCACTGGATCCGCTCGCGCATCGTGGACCCGCTGACGGGCCGCGACGTGCCGGCCGGCGAGCGCGGCGTGCTCGTGCACTGTGACCTCGCGAACTTCAATTCGGTCACCACGATCCTGACCGAGGACGTCGGCGTGGCCAGCGGCGACGGCTTCCTGCTGCTCGGGCGCGCCGAGGGCGCGCAGGCCAAGGGCTGTTCGCTGGCGGTGCAGGAATTCCTGCAGGCGAGCCGGGCGTGACGATGCAGGCGTGGACCGCGGGCCACCTGCCCGGACTGCGCGACGACGCGGTGGCGTGGCACACGCTGCCCTTCGGCGCAGCGGGTGAGCGGCTGGAGGTTCGCGTTCCCATGCTGCAGCCGGCGCAGCTGACGGATCTTGCGCGGCGCGTGAAGGCGGCCAGTGCGCAGCACCTCAAGACCTTGCCCGTCTCGCGCATCGTGCAGATCGTCGATGCGGCGGTGGCCCGGCTGCTCGACCCCGCCGATTCCTTCCGCCGCGAGGCCGAGCGGCTGCTGCCGGTCGTGAGCGGCTACGACGCCGAGATGGTGCGCCTGGGTCTCAACGGCTACCTGCAGACGTTCCGCGCCGCGCAGCTGCATCGCTTCGTGGCCGAGGACTTCGCCAATCCCAAGGTGCTGGACGAATTCCAGCCGGCCCTCAAGGGCGGCATGGTGCGCGCCTTCGGCCCCGACCTGCTGGTGCACAGCTGGGCGGGCAACGTCCCCGCGCTGCCCTTGTGGAGCCTGGCCTGCGGCCTGCTGGTGAAGGCCGGCACGCTCGGCAAGCTGCCCAGCGCCGAGCCGGTGTTCGCCACGCTGTTCGCGCGCCTGCTGGCGCAAGTCCATCCGCCGCTGGGAGACTGCATTGCCATCGCGTGGTGGAAAGGCGGCGACGCCGACAGCGCCGCGGCCGTCTTCGCCGAGGCCGACACCGTGCTGGCCTATGGCGGCAACGACGCCATCGCGCAGGTGCGCGCGCAGGTGCCGGTCACCACGCGCTTCCTCGGCTACGGCCACAAGCTGGGCTTCGGCCTCGTCGGCAGGACGGCGCTGGACACGCAGCGCGCACCGGCGACGGCGCGGCTGGCGGCGCACGACATCGTGCGCTACGAGCAGCAGGGCTGTTATTCGCCGCACCACTTCTACGTGGAGCGGGGCGGCAAGGTCGATCCGCGCGGTTTCGCGCAATACCTCGCCGCCGAACTCGCCAACTTGCAGCAACGCTTTCCGCGGCGTGCACTCGCACTGGAAGAGGCCGCGGCCCTGGCCGGCTGGCGGCAAGCGGCCGAACTGCGCGCGCTGGCCGACCAGGGCTGCGAACTGGTGGGCGACGCGCAGGCGGCGTGGAGCGTGGTGTACAGCGACAGCGCGCAGCCGCTCGCGCCCACTGGCGGCAGTCGGAGCATCCACGTCAGCGCGGTCGACGCGCTGGACGAGGTCGTGGCGCTTGCCGCGCCGCACGCGCGCTTCCTGCAGACGGTGGGCATCGCCTGCGAGCCGCAGCAGCTGCATCGCCTCGCGGCGGCGCTGGGGCAGGTGGGCGTCACGCGCCTGTGCGCGCTCGGCGCGATGACCGCGCCCGAGGCGGGCTGGCACCACGACGGCCGCTTCAACCTCGCGGACCTGGTGCGCATGGTGGAGATCGAGGCCTCGGCCGAACGTGCTGCCGACCGCCTCGCGCCCTATGCGCAGGAGCACCTGCCGTGAGCCTTCTTTCGCTGCGTGGCGTGCGCTTCGCGTTCCCGGGCTGGCCGCCGACGGTGGAAGGCGCGGACCTGGAAGTGGCGCAGGGCGCCTTCCATTGCCTCGTCGGCCGCAGCGGCTGCGGCAAGACGACGCTGCTGAAGCTGGCGGCCGGCCTGCTGCGGCCCGACGCGGGCGAGGTGGTGTTCCGCGGCCGGCGGCACGACGCGATCGGCACCGACATGGGCTTCGTGTTCCAGGCGCCCAACCTGCTCGAATGGCAGCGCGTGGTCGACAACGTGCTGCTGCCCGTGTCGCTGCACCATCGGCCCACGGCGGACGAAACCGCCCAGGCGATGCGATTGCTGGAGCAGCTCGGCCTCGCCGCGCACGCCCGCAAGTACCCGCGCCAGCTCTCCGGCGGCCAGCAAAGCCGTGTCGCGCTGGCGCGCGCCCTGATCCTGCAGCCGGCGCTGCTGCTGCTGGACGAACCGTTCGCGGCGCTGGACGCGATCACGCGCGAGGAGCTGCAGCGCGACCTCCTGCAGATGTGCGCGAGCTTCGGCACCACGGTGCTGTTCGTCACGCACGACATCGCCGAGGCGGTGTACCTGGCCGACCGCATCGACGTGGTCGAAGGCGGCCGCATCGTGCAGGAGATCCCGGTCGACCTGCCGCCGCGCACGGCCGCCACCCGCACCAGCGCGGGGTTCGCGCAGGCCTGTGCCCGCGTGCGTGCCGCGCTGCACCTGGAGGCGGTGGAAGCATGAACCGCATGCGCCTCGGCTCGCTGCTGCTGCTCGCGGCCTTGCTGCTCGCGTGGGAAGCCGCGTGCCGCCTGCTGGGCCTGTCGAAACTGGTGCTGCCGCCGCCTTCCGCCGTGGCGCTGTCGCTCTGGCAGGGGCTGGCCAGCGGCTATTTCTGGCCGCACCTGCGCACCACCGCGCTCGAACTGGTGCTGGGCGTGGTGAGCGGCTGCGTCGTCGGCTTCGCCGTCGGCATCGCCCTGGGCGAGTCGGCCAAGCTGCGGCAGTTGCTGATGCCGTACGTGGTCGCGAGCCAGGTGATCCCCAAACTGGCGCTGGCGCCGCTGTTCGTGCTCTGGTTCGGCTTCGGCATCACGTCCACCGTCGTGATCACCGCGCTGATCTGCTTCTTCCCCCTGCTGGAAAACACGCTGACGGCATTGCAGCAGGTCGCGCCCGAGCGCCTGGAGCTGTTCCGCATGCTGGGCGCCACGCGCGCGCAGACGCTGTGGCGGCTCAAGCTCCCCTCCGGCCTGCCCGGCATCCTGGCCGGCGTGCGCGTGGCGGTGGTGCTGGCGCTCGTCGGCGCCGTCGTGGGCGAGTTCATTGGCGCGAGCCGCGGGCTCGGCGCGCTGGTGATCGCCTCGCAGGGGACGATGGACACGTCCCTGATGTTCGCCGTGCTGGTGCTGATCGCCGCGCTCGGCATGTTCGCCTACCAGGCCACGCTGCTGCTGGAGCGCTGGCTGCTGCTGCCCTTCACCCGATCGAACTGAGGAGAAACCATGCACCGCATCGCCCGCCGCCACCTTCTTGCCGCAGTGGCGGCCGCGCCGCTCGCGGCCCTGGCGCAGAACACCCCGCCGCGCCTGGACCGCATCGTCGTGGCCGGCTGGAACAAGCCCATCACGGAGGTCACGCCGCTGCTGGTCGACGAGGACAAGGGCTTCTACCGCGCCCAGGGTGTCGCGCTGGAATACGTGCCGGGCGCGGGCAGCGCGGACGCGATCCGCAACATCCTCAGCGGCCAGGCCGACGTCGCCTTCAGCGATCCGCTGACCTTCTTCGCCGCGCTCGACAAGGGCGAGAAGCTGCGCGCCATCTACGACATCTACCCGCAGAACGTGTTCAACGTCGTGTCGCTCCAGGGCAGCGGCATCACGAAGCCCTCGGACCTCAAGGGCAAGAAGATCGGGGTGTACAGCCTTGCGAGCGGCACGCGCCAGGGCCTGCAGGTGCTGCTGCACTCGGCGGGCCTGAGCGAGTCGGACGTCACCGTGGTCGTCACGGGCCTGCTGAATTTCGCGCCGCTGATGCAGGGGCAGGTCGATGCGACGGCCGCCACCGACACGGGCCTGCTGATCGGCCGCCGCCGCGGCCTGCCGGAAGTGAACGTGATGGAGGTCGGCAAGTTCCTGCCGATGTCCAGCGACCTGTTCGTCGTGCGCGAGGACGTCTACCAGGCCAGGCGCGCGGCGCTGCAGCGCTTCCTGCGCGGTTACGCCGACGCTGCCGCGTGGATGATCGCGAAACCGGAAGAGGCGGCGCAGCTCGCCGCGAAGCGCGCCATCGACGGCACCGATCCTGCGCTCAACCTCGAGATCATCAAGCTGCGCAACGCGGCCAGCGTGTCGGCGCTGACGAAGCAGAAGGGTCTCGGCGCGCTCGATGTCGCATCGCTGCAGGCCGCCGCGGACGCCTATCGCAAGCTGGGGCTGCTGCAGAAACCGATCGACGTGGCGAAGGTGGTGAGCCAGGACTTGTTGCCCGGCCGCCGCGGAGAGCCGGGATGAGCGCCGCACGGCCGCCCGAAGGCGCTCGCCCCCTCCGCTTGCGGAGGGGGGAGGCGGAGCACGCAGTGCGGAGCCTGGGGGAGGTTGCCCAATGAACTTCGCGGGGCAGGTCGTGCTGGTGACGGGCGCCAGCCGCGGCATCGGCGCGGCGATCGCGCGCGCGTTCGCGGCGGAGCAGGCGACGGTGGCCGTCAACTACCTGCGCAACGCGGACGCGGCGGCGCAGGTGGTGGCGCAATGCCAGGCGGCGGGCGGCGATGCCTTCGCGCTGCAGGCGGACGTGACGGTGCCCGCGCAAGCCGCGCAGCTGGTCGACCGCGTGGTGGACGAAGCAGGGCGCATCGACGTGCTGGTGAACAACGCCTTCCGCTCCTATGCCTTCGATCCGGAGCAGCGCAAGGCGTTCTCCGAACTGGCCTGGGCCGACTACCAGTCGCAGTTCGAGGGCTCGGTCGGCGCAGCCTTCCACCTGTGCCAGGCGGTGCTGCCGCACTTCCGCCGGCGGGCGCAGGGCAGCATCGTGAATCTCGTGACCGATCTGGTGGCGGACCCGGTGGTTCCGTACCACGACTACACGACGGCCAAGTCGGCCCTGGTCGGCTTCAGCCGCAACCTCGCGAGCGAGCTCGGGCCGCTGGGGGTGCGCGTGAACTGCGTGGCGCCGGGCCTGGTGTATCCCACCGAGGGCAGCAGCGGCACGCGCGCATCCTTCCGCGAGGCGCTGATGGCCGCCACGCCGCTGCGGCGGCTCGCGCGGCCCGAGGACGTGGCCGGGCCGGTGCTGTTCCTGGCCTCGCCCTGGAGCGGTTTCGTCACGGGGCAGGTGCTTTTCGTCGATGGTGGACGGGTGATGCAATGAACGACAAGGATCTGGTGGTCTGCACGCTGGCCGAAGCGCGCGAGCGTGCGGGCGTCGCGGCGGAGGCGCCCGTGCTGGCGCAGCGCCTGCGCGATCGCGGTGCGCGCGCCGTGTGCATCGTGGGCGCGGGCGAGGGCCTGGACTGGATCGACACGCGCCAGGCGCGCGGCTGGCTCGCGGGCGCGCCGCGCTCCGCCGCTGCCTTCGCCAGCGCGATGCGGCAGGCCCTGGCCCAGGGCTTCGTCGCCGCCGACGCGGCGATCGTCGCGAAGATGACCGCTCCCTTCGTTTTGCCCCTCCTCTCCTGGGGCGAATCTCTTCCTCCCTCCCCCTCCGGGGGAGGACCGGGGTGGGGGCCCACCGGGTCCTCCCCGCATCCCCGCCGCCTCGACCTCTACGCCATCGTCGACTCCGCCTCCCGCCTGCGCGAAGTCCTCGCCGCCGGCGTGCGCACGGTGCAACTGCGCATCAAGAAGCCGCCGTCCCCCGACGAAGCCTGGCACGCGATGCTGCGCAGCGAAATCGAGCACTCCATCGCCGCCTGCACCGCGACCAAGGCCGAACTGTTCGTCAACGACCACTGGCAGCTCGCGCAGGAACTCGGCGCTGGCGGCGTGCACCTGGGCCAGGAGGACCTGCTCGCCCTCGGCGAGCCCGGCCGCGCGCGGCTGCTGGCCAGCGGCATGGCGCTGGGCGTGAGCTCGCACAGCCTGTGGGAGCTGGCCCGGGCGCGCACGCTCGCGCCGCGCTACATCGCCTGCGGCCCCGTGTGGCCCACCGTGACCAAGGACATGCCCTGGCTGCCGCAAGGCATGGACAACCTCGCCTGGTGGTGCCGCGCGGCGCAGGCGCCGGTCACCGCGATCGGCGGCATCCTGGAGCCGCGCCAGGTGCAGGACGTGGCCCGCACCGGCTGCGACGGCGTGTGCGTCGTGCGCGGGCTCGGCGACGATCCGCGCGCGGCCGTCCCCGCCTTCGAAGCGGCGCTGCGGGCGGGCAGGGCGCAGCCGCCCATCGATGCGCCGCAGTGGCCGCATCCGAGCCTGCCGCGCGACGCCGCCGCACGGGGGAGCTAGTGCCGCGCCTGCAGAACGCGGGCCGGCTCGCGCTCGTGCTCGCGTGCATCGTGCTGGTCGGGCTGCTGGCCTTCCAGGTCTGGACCGACGGGCCCGTGACGCGGCTCGACCTGCGCGTGACGCTGTGGCTGGCCGCGCACCGCAGCGCGGGGCTGACCGGCTTCATGCTGGCGGTGACCACCGCCCACCAGACCAAGTGGCTGCTCGCGGCCACCCTCGTGGTCGCCGCCTGGCTGGCCTGGCGCCGCCACTGGCCGCAACTGGCGCGCCTGGGCGTGGTGCCGGCCGGCATGCTGCTCAACGCGGGCCTCAAGAACGTGTTCCACCGCCCGCGGCCGCAGCAGGGCGATCCGCTGGTGCACCTGCTCACGCTGAGCTTTCCGAGCGGCCACGCGGCCGCATCGACGGTGTTCTACGGCGCGCTGTGCGCCCTCGCGTTCGCGCGCTGGCGCAGCCGCGCGATCCGCGCGCTGGCCGTGGGCCTCGCGGCCGCGATGGTGTTGCTGGTCACCTTCAGCCGCGTGTACCTGGGCGCGCACTACCTGAGCGACGTGGTGGCGGGCGTGGCGGTGGGCACGGTCTGCCTGGCCCTGTTCCTGGCGCCGTGGAGTAGATTGCGCCCATGAGCGCCCCTCCCGCACCGCTGCAGATCCGCCGCGCCCGCGCGGCCGATGCCGACGTGATCGCCGGCTTCAACATCGCGATGGCGCAGGAGACCGAGGGCAAGCGGCTGCTGCCGCAGGTGGTGGCGCGCGGCGTGCGGCGCCTGCTGGAGGAGCCGGCGCTGGGCTTCTACCTGGTGGCCGAAGCGCACGGCGATGTCGTCGCGACGCTGATGGTCACCACCGAGTGGAGCGACTGGCGCAACGGCCGCTTCTGGTGGCTGCAAAGCGTGTACGTGCGGCCGGCCTGGCGCCGCCGCGGCGCGTTCCGCGCGCTCTACGCGTATGTCACGGCCGCCGCTGCGCTGGAGCCGGACGTGTGCGGCTTCCGGCTCTACGTCGAGCGCGACAACCGCGCCGCGCAATCGACCTACCGCACGCTCGGCATGCACGAAACCGACTACCTGCTGCTGGAGCAGTTGCGCGCCGGCGTCGTCTACCTGCAGCAAGACTCGTAGCGGGCACGGACGTTGCTGTCCGTTCCCACGATGCCAAGGGGAGTACGGACCGACGACCGGCGCATGCTGCTGCTGGGGCTGGCCGGCTCGGCCCTGCTCGCGTCCTGCGCGGTGGCGCCGCCCGACACGGGCCGCGACGACGACAAGGGCGACCGCCTCTGGCCCGCCCCGCCCGAGTTGCCGCGCTTCAGCTACGAAACGGTGCTGCGCAACCTCGGCGACGTCACCGAGGAAACCGAGGAAGAAAAGCTGCGCAACCGCCTCACTGGCGCGCGCCGCAGCGACGGCAAGGTGATCGAGAAGCCGGCCAGCCTGGCCGCGCGCGACGGCCGCATCTTCGTGGGCGACTCCATCCGCCGCAGCATCCTGGTGTTCGACGTGCCGCGGCGCAGGCTGTTCCAGTTCGGCCTGCGCGCGCCGGGCACGCTGGCCAAGCCCACGGCGATCGCGCTGGACCGCGGCGGCCGCCTCTACGTGGCCGACGCCACCTTGCGCAAGGTGTTCGTGTACGACCGCCTCGGCCTGCACCTGCAGACCGTGGGCCAGCCGGGCGAACTCGAGCGGCCCACCGGCGTGGCGGCGAGCCCGGACGGCAGCCGCATCTACGTGATCGACCGCTCCGACAACGACAGCGAGCGGCACCGCGTGATGATCTACGGCGCCGACGGCAAGCTCGTGCGCGAGCTCGGCCGGCGCGGCCGGCGTGAAGGCGAATTCAACCTGCCGGTGCAGGCCGCGGTGAGCCCCGAGGGGCACCTGCACGTGCTGGACGCGGGCAATTTCCGCGTGCAGACCTTCGATGCGGAAGGCAAGTTCCTGCGCAGCTTCGGGCAGGTCGGCACGGGGCTCGGGCATTTCGCGCGTCCGCGCAACCTGGCCTGCGACGACGACGGCCGCCTGTACGTGACCGACGGCGCGTTCGGCAACGTGCAGATCTTCACGCCCGAAGGCGAGCTGCTGCTGGCCATCGGCCGCGGCAGCCGCCGCGACCTGCCGGGCTGCTACGGCCTGATCAGCGGCGTGGCGGTGGACGAGACCGGCCGCATCTACGTGGCCGACCAGCTGTTCTCGAAAGTGGAGGTGATCCGCCGCCTGAGCGAGCAGGAAGGCCGCAAGCTGCTGCGCCCGGCGGCCTGAATCCCTATTTCGAGTGGCAGGTCAGGCACAGCGCGCTGCCGGCATTGGTCACGCGCAGGAAGGTCGGGTTGAACTGGCTGCCCACGCCGTTGGAGGGCACGCCGTGCGGGTCGTGGCAGGAGGCGCACTCCACCTCGAAGCCTTCGCCGCTGTCGTACAGGCGCACCTCGTTCGTGTCCGGGCGCCGGTTCGAGTTGTCGTCGAACCAGGCCATGCCGACGCGGGTGGCGGTGGGCGGCTTGAAGTCCACGCCCGGGCCGGCCGTGGGGAAGCGCACGCCCACCGGGTGGTCGTTGCGCAAGTCGGTGCCGATCACGAACACGGCGAAGTCGGTGGCGTTGCCGCCCAGCAGCGCGCCGGCGGAATGGCAGGCCAGGCAGCCCGTCTGGTTCAGTCCCATGTGGCGGGTGGCGTCGGGGCCGCGCGAGTTGTTCCAGGCGTTCAGGAAGGTGTCGCTCTGCGTGGTGGCCTGGTTGGCGTTGTAGCCGCCGGAGCCCGGCATGTTGATCACCGAATCGACGCCCACCTGCCCGTCGTGGCAGGACAGGCAGGCCAGGGAGTTGGGGCCCGGCTGCGTCACCGGCTGCGTCAGCGAGGCGGTACCGAGCTGGTTGTAGGTCTGGTAGGTGGTCGCCTTGATCGTGCGGTTCCACAGCGGCAGGGCGACGTTGGAGTTGGCGCCGTGCGGGGTGTGGCAGTACACGCAGACTTCCTGGTAGTCGTTGCGGTACGGGTCCATGTTGGTGGCCGCCGGGCCGCCGCCTTCCGCCTGGCGCTGCGTCATGTTGTGGCGCGTGTTGGCGATGCTGCCGCGGTTGCTGAACTTGGTGGGGATGTCGGTGTCCGCACCGGCCGTGACCCAGGCCGTGGAGAGCAGCACCGCCACCAGGCCGCCCAGCAGCCATCCCGCGTTGAACTTCATGCGCATCCCCCCGTTCTTCATTGGATGGGCCATGACGCAACGCACGTGCCCGCGGGGCCTGCGCGCCCTTGCGATGGATCAAGGTCCGTTCACGCGTCCGGGGCCGGATCGGGAACCCGGAGGCCGTTTTCGCGTCGATCGGGGGCTCCGCCAGCGCTGCGGGTGCCTCGCGCCTGCCAGAAGCGGGAAAGGCGGCGGCTCGTTTCCCGCCTTCGGGAACGGTTTCCCGGCCGCGGGACGTGTCCCGGGTGCTACGCAGCCGGTGCGGCGCAGAAGGTCGGCAGCGCGTACACCGTCAACCGGCCCTGCCGGCCGCGGATCTCCAGGTCGTGCCGCTGCCAGTCGCCCGGGGTGCGGCCGGCGCGCCGCAGCACTTCCTCCGAAACGACGACGCGCACCTTCAGCAGCTTGGTCAGCTCCTGCAGCCGGCTGGCGGTGTTGACGGCATCGCCCACCGCCGTCAGCGTGCGCGTGTCGCGGTAGCCCACCGTGCCCACTGCCGCCGTGCCGGCATGGATGCCGATGCCGAAATCGAGCGGCCGGCGGAATTCCGCCGCGAGGCTGTCGTTGACGGCGGCCATGCGACGCTCGATCGCCTCGGCCGCGGCCAGCGCCTGGCGCGCGGCTGTCACCGTGTCGCTTTCGAGGCCGAACAAGGCCATCACGCTGTCGCCGATGAACTGGTTGGGGATGCCGCCGGCTTCGCGCACCGCGTCGCCGACGGCCTCGAAGTACTGGTCCAGCACGTAGACCAGGTCGAAGGGCAGGTGATGTTCGGACAGGCCCGTCCAGCGGCGCAGGTCCGCGAACAGCACCACGATCTCGCGCTCCGAGGTCGGGCCCCAGGCGTCGTGGGCCGGTGCGTTGCCACGGATGGCGGCGAGCGGCCGCACCTCGATCGCGCCGGTGGGGCGCAACTGGCAGGCGAGCCGCACGGCGGGTGGCGCCGCGATGCGCGCCAGTGTCTCGGCTTCGTCGGGGCCGGGCGGCGGCAGCGGCGTGGCCGTCGCAATCACCTCGATGCGGCAGGTGGAACAGCGCGCGCGCCCGCCGCACACCGACATGTGCGGGATGCCGAAGGCGCGGCTGGCCTCCAGCACCGAGTAGCCGGCGGGCACGTCCACCGCCTGCGCCGGATAGGTGATGCGCAGCACGCGGCCGCTGGAGCGCGCCCACGCGACTTGCGCCCAGCGCGCTGTGAGCGTCAGCGCGAGCAGCGCCAGCGGCGTGTAGAACACGATCTCCACCCAGAGCTGCAGCGTCGCGTCCAGCGGGCCCGGCGGACGCGACTGCACCGGCAGCGCGGAGGCCTCGCGCGCCATGGCGAGGTAGCCCGTGAAGGCGAGCACGGGCAGCAGGGTGGCGACGATCACCAGGGACAGCTGCCAGCGGCGCCAGCCGGCCCGGTGGCGGAACGCCAGCTGCAGGCCGAAGCAGGCGTGCAGCCACACGACGACGATCATGGTGAGCTGGCGCAGGGTGAAGTCGCTGGCCCACATCGAGGCGGTGACGCGCCGGTACGTGTCGTCCCAGCCAATGAGCTCCCAGGACAGGCGCGTCTGCACCATGTGGAAGGCCAGCAGCAGCGGGATCGTGAAGCCGAGCGTGATGCGCGCCAGCTCCAGCGGCGGCATGCGCAGCGTGTGGCGCTCGTACAGCGCGGCGAGCGCGAGGCCGAAGTGCAGCAGCAGCGCCCCATAGAATGCCACCGTCGCCGGCAGGCTGCGCCAGAAGGCCACGAACACCTCGCGGCCCGCCTCGGCGGCGGCGAGCGAGACCAGGCCCGCCGCGTGGTTCAACAGGTGGGTCGCGACGTACGTCAGCAGGATCAGCCCGGAGGCCAGGCGCAAGGTGCGCGGTCGGGGGTGCAGGGGGTTCAATGGCAACGGTTCAGGCGTCGACTTTCGGGCTGCGCAACGTGAAGATGCTGCAGGGGCTCTCGCAGGAGCGCCTGGCGATTCTCGCCGGTCAGTGTGCCTGGCGCACGGTGGAAGCCGGCCAGGTGATTGTGGCGCGCAACAGCCACGACCGCGACGTGCACTTCGTGGTGAGCGGGCACGTGCGCGTGACCTCCTTCTCGGCCGGCGGCCGGCAGGTGACCTTCCGCGACGAGGAGCCGGGCGAGATGTTCGGCGACCTCGCCGCCATCGACGGCCAGCCGCGCTCGGCCGACGTGCTGGCGCTCGACAGCGTGCTCGTCGCCTCGCTGTCGCCCGAGCATTTCCGCGCGCTGATCGCCGAGGAGTCCCTGGTGCGCGAACGCGTGCTGCAGCGGCTCGCCGGCCTCGTGCGGCTGCTGTCGGAACGCGTGATCGAGCTGAGCACGCTGGGCGTGCAGAACCGCATCCACGCGGAGCTGCTGCGGCTGGCGCGCGCCAGCGGTGCCGCGGGCCCGCAGGCGCGCCTCGACCCCGCGCCCAAGCATGCGGACATCGCGAGCCAGGTGAGCACGTACCGCGAGCAGGTGACGCGCGAACTCTCGCTGCTCACGAAGCAGGGCCTGCTCGCGAAGGACGGCAATGCGCTCGTCCTGCTCGATGTGCCGAAGCTGGAACGGATGGTGGAAGAGGTCCGATCGGAAGCGTGAGGCGCCTGGGCGCAGGCGGGTGGCGGGCGCGCGAAGCGCCGAACCCCAGCGATGCGCGCATGCGCCGTCTTCACCGCGCGGGGGCATCGCAGCGCATGCTGCCACGTTCGAAACCCGGTGCGCAAACGCACATGCACGCGAGGGGTGGATCCCTAGAGTCTGGGTTGTGGACACGATGTCCACCCCACCAACCCAAAGGACCCATCATGACCCGCACCCTCATCGCCGCCCTCGCCCTCGTCGCCGCTTCCTCCGCCTTCGCCGAGAGCCCGCTGGCCGACACCACGCCCTTCGCCGGCAGCAGGAGCCGCGCCGAAGTCCAGGCCGAACTGCAGCAGTTCAAGGCTGCCGGCGTGAACCCCTGGGCCCAGAGCTACAACCAGCTGCGCGGCTTCCAGAGCAGCAAGACCCGCGCGCAAGTGTCGGCCGAATACGTGCAGTCGCGCGACGAGACCGCCGCCCTGACCGGCGAAGACAGCGGCTCGGCCTACCTGTCGGCCCGCACACCGAGCGTCGCCGCGGCCATCCTGGCCGGCCAGCCCGTCAACGCCCAGTGAGTTCGTCCATGGCGGACATGACCAGCACGCGCGCCCTCATGCCCTTGCGGCGGGCGCGGCGGCTGGTCCGCCTGGAACGTCGTTAGCCCCCGCGCAGCATGCCTGCCCCATGCCGGGCACTTTTCCCTTCGCGCAGCCAGTTTCTCTCCCGGATCCCACCGCCCCGACGGCGCAGCCGGATCGTGAGACTCGTATGATGTCGGCCTCGCGGGTCCTCTTCCGCATGGGGTCGACAGTCGATGCCTGCCGCCATGATCGCTGCCCTGTTCTTCACCGTGGCCTTGCTGGTCACGACGACCTACTTCATCCTGGGCTCCATCCCGCTGCTGGTGCTGAAGCACGACACGCCCATGGACTCCCGCTTCGTGCGGGCCTTCTTCAACATCTACTACGTGGCAGCCATCACCACGGCCAGCGCGACGGCGATCAGCTATGCATTCGCGGGGCGCCTCGGGCTTGCAACCGGGGCTGCCGGTCTCGCCCTGCTGGCCGTCGTGCTGCGCAGGATGATCATTCCCAAGATGGACGCGCTCGGAGCCCAGATCCAGTCGAACGCCATCGAGGCGATTCCCGGCTTCCGCAGGACGCACGTGACGGCCATCGCGATCAACATCGGCCAGCTCGCGGCGATCGTGTGGAGTCTCGCCGCCGCGCGCCTGTAGCCGGGCGGCCCCCATCGAGTCTTTTCGGCACTGCCTTGCAGACCATCCACCCCGCTGGCAAGATGGCCGCCATCGTGACATCGGCCGAATCCGACTACCTCTTTCGCCTCGCCAGCCTGTCGTTGTCATTCGTCGGTTTCTCCGCAGTGGTGGTCACGCTTCGCGGTGCACTTGGAGGCGAGCTCTCCGACCGGCACCTGCGTCTCGTGCGCCTCTACATCGAAGGAGGCCTGCTGGTCACCGCCCTGGCCGTGGTTCCCACGCTCCTGAACCTCCTGCACCTCCCCGACACCGTCATGTGGCCCTCGTGCAGTGCGGTCGCGGCCGCGATCTTCACCGGCCTGCTGCTCGTTCAATTCCGCCGTCGCCGCGCCATCGAGCCGGGACGGTTTCCGCCCTGGGTCGTGATCGTCTATGCGGTGTCGGCGGTCGCCGTTGCGAGCCTCTGGTTCAACGTGGCGGGATTCCCCTTCGCATCGAACGCCGGCCCTTACGCCGTCGTCCTGACCTGGGCCCTCGGCATCTTCGGGTTCATCTTCGTGCGAACCATGGAGCTGTTCCTGCACCGCGAGGCCTGACGGTTTCGGCAGCTTCGAATCCCGGTGCGTGAACGCACATGCGGGAAGGCGATGGATCTCCAGAATTCGGGCTGTGGACACGAAGTCCATCCCCCAACCCAAAGGACCCATCATGACCCGCACCCTCATCGCCGCCCTCGCCCTCGTCGCCGCTTCCTCCGCCTTCGCCGAGAGCCCGCTGGCCAATACGACGCCCTTCGCCGGCAGCAGGAGCCGCGCCGAAGTCCAGGCCGAACTGCAGCAGTTCAAGGCTGCCGGCGTGAACCCCTGGGCCCAGAGCTACAACCAGCTGCGCGGCTTCCAGAGCAGCAAGACCCGCGCGCAAGTGAGCGCCGAATACGTGCAGTCGCGCGACGAGACCGCCGCTCTGACCGGCGAAGACAGCGGCTCGGCCTACCTGTCGGCCCGCACGCCGAGCGTCGGCGCGCCCATCCTGGCCGGCCAGCCCGCCAACGCGCAATAAGCCTTCGATGGCGATCCCGGCCAGCCCGCCCGCCCGCACGACCCTCCCCGGGCGCGGCGGCTGGTCCGCCGCCGCTCAGTACCCCATGCGCAGCACCCCCTGCCGCATGCCATCCACCTTCCCCTCGCGCAGCCAATCCACCGTCGCCTGGTAGAGCAGCCGGCGGTTCTTCTCCCACATCGCGTTGTGCGACGAGCAGCCCAGGTCCACGAAGACCTTGTCGGCTCCGCCCCAGTCCTCGTACAGCTCGCGCACGCGCTTCGGATCCACCTGCTTGTCGTGCTCGCCGGCCACCATGAGGAACGGCGTCTGAAGGCGCGCGACCGCCGCCTGGTTGAAGCCCCAGGTCGGCACGGACGGTGCGCGCCGCACCCCTTCGCCCCACTTCGCGCCTGTCGGGTCCGACTCCAGCATCTCGTCGAAGATCGCGGCGGCGGCCTGCGCCTCGTATTGCGCCGGGCAGCCGACCTGCCGATCCCAGTTGGCGATGAAGTCGGCGCGCGACTGCACCGTCATCGAGGCCGCCAGGCGCGGCAGCGGGTCGGGCGCCTGCAACGGCCCGTTGCGTGAGTAGGCGGGCGCCAGCACCACGATCCGTTCCACCTTCCCGGGATGCAGCGCCGCATAGCCGGCGATGCGCGGCCCGCCCTGCGACCAGCCCACCATGGACACGCGTTCGACGCCGCGCAGGGCGCGCAGGAAGTCGACCACGGCGTCGATGTCGCGCCAGTCCGACGCCATGGTGGTGATCGGCGTCGGATGCGAGGGATCGCAGGTGGCCGGGATCAGCATCGGCACGAAGCGCGCCTGCTGCGCCTTCGCGACGTTGCACGGGTCGTTCATCGCGGGCGGACGGGTCGAGCGGCCGTAGCCCGTCATGTCGACCGCGAACACGTCGAAGCCCGCCTGCGCCACGTGCGCGAGCCAGCTGTAGTCGCTGCGGCGCGAGTCGAAGGACACCTCCGCCGGCGTGCCGGCGCCGTGCACGAACAGGACCACCGGCCGGGTGCCGCGGGGGGCCGCCACCGCGGGCGCGAGCTCGCGCAGGTACAGCTGCGCCTCCTGGCCGGACAGGGCCGGCGCGGTGGACACCACGCGCACCCGGTGCTCGGCGCCGACCAGGCCCTCCGGCACGCGCGGTGCCGAGCTGCAGGCGGCCAGCAGGATGCTGGCGGATGCGGCCGCGAATGCAAGGAAGCGCATGCTTTCATCTCCGGCTGTCGCAAAGGGCGCAGCTTTGTCTGGCGCGCCGGGCTCGTCCATTCGGACAAACGTGCACGGCGAGCCCGACCTTGGCTATAGTTGGAGCCGCCGCGTTACCCACGCGGCCCCGTGGCGCGCGACGGTCACCCGCCATCGCGTTCCGCCCACCACAATGAGGCGCGACACGATCGCGCGGAGACGACAACGATGAGCCAGCACGAGCCATTGCGCTTGCACGTGCCGGAGCCTTCCGGGCGCCCCGGCAGTCCTACCGACTTTTCCTACCTGCATATCTCCGAGGCCGGCGCCGTCCGCAGGCCCCCGGTCGACACCTCGCATTTCGACACCCAGGACCTCGCGTACGCGTTGATCCGCGTGCTCGACGCGCAAGGGCATGCGGTCGGCCCCTGGGCCCCCGAGGTCAGCCCCGCGCAACTGCGCCGCGGCCTGCGCGCCATGATGAAGACGCGCATCTTCGACGCCCGCATGCTGATCGCCCAGCGGCAGAAGAAGATCTCCTTCTACATGCAGTGCCTGGGCGAGGAGGCGATCGCCGTCGCCCACGCGCAGGCGCTGGAGCCCGGGGACATGTGCTTCCCGACCTACCGCCAGCAGGGCCTGCTGCTCTCGCGCGACGACGTCCCGATGACGGAGCTGATGTGCCAGCTGCTGTCCAACGAGGGCGACCCGCTCAAGGGCCGGCAGCTGCCGGTGATGTACTCGTACAAGCGGGCCGGGTTCTTCTCGATCTCCGGCAACCTCGGCACGCAGTTCATCCAGGCGGTGGGCTGGGCGATGGCCTCCGCGATCAAGGGCGACACGCGCATCGCCTCGGGCTGGATCGGCGACGGCGCCACCGCCGAATCCGACTTCCACAACGCGCTGATCTTCGCCCACGTGTACCGCGCACCGGTGATCCTCAACGTGGTCAACAACCAGTGGGCGATCTCCACCTTCCAGGCGGTGGCGGGCGGCGAGTCGACCAGCTTCGCCGCGCGCGGCGTCGGCGGCGGCATCGCCTCGCTGCGCGTGGACGGCAACGACTTCCTCGCCGTGCTGGCGGCCTCGCGCTGGGCCGCGGAGCGGGCGCGTTCCAACCTCGGCCCGACGCTGATCGAGTGGGTGACCTACCGCGCCGGCCCGCATTCCACTTCGGACGATCCGTCGAAGTACCGCCCCGCCGACGACTGGGAGCGCTTCCCCCTGGGCGATCCGGTGCAGCGCCTCAAGCAGCACCTGATCACGCTGGGCGCGTGGTCCGAGCAGGAGCACCAGCAGGTGCAGCTCGAACTCGAAGCCGAAGTGGCCGCCGCGCAGAAGGAGGCCGAAAGCCACGGCACGCTGCTCGATGGCCACATCCCGAGCGCGTCGACGATGTTCGACGACGTCTACGCAGAGATGCCGGCGCACCTGCGCCGCCAACGCCAGGAGCTGGGGGTTTGACGATGCTGACCAAGACGAAGGAAACCCGGGTCGCGGGCGCGGCGGGCGAAGGCAAGCCCATGACCATGATCCAGGCGCTGCGTAGCGCGCTGGACGTGATGATGGAGCGCGACGACAACGTCGTCGTGTTCGGCGAGGACGTCGGCTATTTCGGCGGCGTGTTCCGCGTGACCGAAGGCCTGCAGCAGAAATACGGCAAGGCGCGCTGCTTCGACACGCCGATCAACGAAGGCGGCATCGTCGGCGTGGCGGTGGGCATGGGCGCCTACGGCCTGCGGCCGGTGGCCGAGATCCAGTTCGCCGACTACTTCTATCCGGCCTACGACCAGATCGTGTCGGAAGCCGCGCGGCTGCGGCACCGGTCGGCGGGCGACTTCACCTGCCCGCTCACCGTGCGCATGCCCTGCGGCGGCGGCATCTACGGCGGACAGACCCACAGCCAGAGCCCGGAGGCGCTGTTCACGCACGTGTGCGGCCTGCGCACCGTGATCCCGAGCAACCCGTACGACGCCAAGGGCCTGCTGATCGCCTGCATCGAGAGCGACGACCCGGTGATGTTCCTGGAGCCCAAGCGCCTGTACAACGGCCCCTTCGACGGCCACCACGACCGGCCCGTCACGCCGTGGTCCAAGCATCCGATGGGCAACGTGCCCGAGGGCTACTACAAGGTGCCGCTGGAGTCGGCCGCGGTGGTCCGCCCCGGCAAGCAACTGACCGTGATCACCTACGGCACGATGGTGTGGGTGTCGCAGGCGGCGGCGGAAGAGACCGGCATCGACGCCGAGATCATCGACCTGCGTTCGCTGTGGCCCCTGGACCTGGACACGGTGCTGGAGTCGGTGAAGAAGACCGGCCGCTGCGTGGTGGTGCACGAGGCGACCAAGACCAGCGGCTTCGGCGCCGAACTCACCGCCACGGTGCAGGAGCACTGCTTCTACCACCTCGAAGCGCCGATCGAGCGCGTGGCCGGCTGGGACACGCCGTATCCGCACGCCACCGAGTGGGCGTACTTCCCGGGGCCGGGGCGCGTCGGCGCCGCGTTCCAGCGCGCGGTTGGGGGCTGAGCCATGGGACTCTATGCCATCAAGATGCCCGACATCGGCGAAGGCATCGCCGAAGTGGAACTGGTCGCCTGGCGCGTGCAGCCCGGCGACACGGTGAAGGAGGACCAGATCCTCGCCGACGTGATGACCGACAAGGCCACCGTGGAGATTCCCTCGCCGGTGGCCGGCAAGGTGGAGTCGCTCGGAGGAGAACCGGGCCAGCTCATGGCCGTGGGCTCGGAGTTGATCCGGCTCGAGGTGGAGGGCGCGGGCAACGTCAAGGAAGGCTCGAAGGATGCTGCCGCGTCCGGCTCCCTCCCCCTCCGGGGGAGGGCAGGGGTGGGCGCTGGCGCCGGCGCGGCGCCTGTTCCGCCCGACAGGAAGGACGACGTTACGCATTCCAACGAGGATGTGGCCGCGCGCGAATCCAGTGCCCCCACCCCGGCCCTCCCCCGGAAGGGGAGGGAGGAAAGCCCGGTGCGGCCTCCGAGTGCCACGCCCGCGCCCATGCGCCCGCCCGGCGAAAAACCCATCGCCTCCCCCGCCGTCCGCCGCCGCGCCTGGGAGCTCGGCATCGAACTCCAGTTCGTCCACGGCAGCGGCCCCGCCGGCCGCATCACGCACGAGGACCTCGAGGTCTATCTCGCCGCCCGCGGGCAGGGCCCCGCCGCCCGCGCCACCGCGCTGCGCCAGCGCCAGGGCGAGGAGGCCATCCCGGTGATCGGCCTGCGCCGCCGCATCGCGCAGAAGATGCAGGAGGCCAAGCGCCGCATCCCGCACTTCAGCTACGTGGAGGAGGTCGACGTCACCGACCTGGAGGCGCTGCGCGCGCAGCTCAATGCGAAGTTCGGCGCCGCGCGCGGCAAGCTCACGGTGCTGCCCTTCATCGCGCGGGCCGTGGTGCTGGCGCTCGACGACTTCCCGCAGGTCAACGCGCGCTTCGACGACGACGCGGGCGTGATCGCTCGCTCGAACCCCGTGCACCTGGGCATCGCCACGCAGACCGATGCGGGCCTGGCCGTGCCGGTGCTGCGCCATGCCGAGGCGCAGGACGTGTGGGGCCTCTCGCGCGAGATCGCGCGCCTGGCCGACGCCACGCGCGCGGGCAAGGCCACGCGCGAGGAACTGGCCGGATCCACCATCACGATCACCAGCCTCGGGCCGCTGGGCGGCATCGTCACCACGCCGGTGATCAACCACCCCGAAGTCGCGATCGTGGGCGTGAACCGCATCGTGGAGCGCCCCGTGTTCCGCAACGGCGCGGTCGTTGCGCGCCAGCTGATGAACCTGTCGTCGTCGTTCGACCACCGCGTGATCGACGGCATGGACGCGGCGCGCTTCATCCAGGCCGTGCGGGCCCTGCTGGAGTCGCCGGCACTGCTGTTCGTGGAGTAGGACGATGAAGAACAAGACCACCACGCTGCTCGTGATCGGCGGCGGGCCCGCCGGCTACGTCGCCGCGATCCGCGCCGGCCAGCTCGGCGTGCCCACCATGCTGGTGGAGGCGGACCGCCTCGGCGGCACCTGCCTCAACATCGGCTGCATCCCCTCGAAGGCGCTGATCCACGCGGCCGATGCCTACGCCCACGCGCAGTCGTACGCGGGCGAGTCGCCGCTGGGCATCCGCGTGTCCTCGGCCAGCATCGACCTCGTGCAGACGCAGCGCTGGAAGGAGGGCATCGTCGGCAAGCTCACGACCGGTGTCGCCGCACTGCTGCGCCGGGCGGGCGTGCAGGTGTTCAAGGGCCGCGCGACGATCGTCGACGGCAAGACGGTCGACATCGCGGTGGCGGACGAGCCGGTGCGCATCCAGTGCGAGCACCTGGTGCTGGCCACGGGGTCCGAGCCGGTCGAACTGCCCAACCTGCGCTACGGCGGCCCGGTGATCGGGTCGACCGAGGCGCTGGCGCTCGCCAAGGTGCCCAGACATCTCGTCGTGGTGGGCGCCGGCTACATCGGGCTGGAGCTGGGCATGGCCTTGCGCAAGCTCGGTGCGGAGGTGGCGGTGGTCGAGGCCACCGCGCGCATCCTGCCGGCGTACGACGAGGAATTGAGCAGGCCCGTGCTCGCCAGCCTGCAGCGCCTGGGCGTGACGCTGCACCTGAACTGCACGGCCGAGGGCCTCACGGAGCAGAGCAACGGACTGCGCATCCGCAGCAGCAAGGCCGACGAGTACGTGCTGCCGGCGGACCACGTGCTCGTGGCGGCGGGGCGGCGTCCGCGCACGGCGGGCTTCAACCTGGAGTCGCTGGCGCTGGACATGAACGGCCGCGCCGTCAAGGTCGATGCGCAGTGCCGCACCTCGATGCGCAACGTGTGGGCGGTCGGCGACCTGACCGGCGAGCCGATGCTGGCGCACCGCGGCATGGCCCAGGGCGAGATGGTGGCGGAGATCATCGCGGGCGCGAAGCGGCGCTTCGAGCCGGTGGCGATCCCCGCGGTGTGCTTCACCGACCCCGAGCTGGTGGTGGCGGGCCTGTCCCCGGCCGAAGCGGCGGCCTCGGGGCAGGAGCCCCTGGTGGCGCACTTTCCCTTCATGGCGAACGGCCGCGCGCTCAGCATGGATGCCGCCGAGGGCTTCGTGCGCGTGGTCGCGCGCAAGGACAACCACCAGATCCTGGGCTGGCAGGCGGTGGGGCACGGCGTATCGGAACTGAGCGCCGCGTTCTGCCATTCGCTGGAGATGGGCGCGCGGCTGGAAGACGTGGCCGGCATCATCCATGCGCATCCGACGCTGGGCGAGGCGGTGCAGGAGACGGCGTTGCGGGCGCTGGGGCATGCGCTGCATGTCTAGGTTCCGGCGCGTGGGGGGTTGGTAGGCTGGTGGTGAGCTTTGCGAACCCCAGCGTTCAACGGGGCTCGCGCATCGCTGGGGTTTCGCTTCGCTCCACCGCCAGCCTACGATGCATCCATTCCTTGGCGGTGGTCGCGAGTTCCTCGATCACCTCCTCGTTCGTGCGGCCGGAGCGCTTGAGGACCTCGAAGCCGTGATCCGCGCCCTCCACGACGTGGAGCGTCGCGCGCTCGCCGAGCGCCGTCGTCGTGGTGCGGATCAACTCCAGGTCGGCCAGCGCATCGCGCGTTCCCTGCAGGAACAGCATCGGCAGGTGCACCTGCGCGAGATGCTCCGCCCGCGCCACGGAGGGCTTGCCCGCCGGATGCAGCGGAAAGCCGAAGAACACGAGTCCGCGCACGCTGGCCAGGGGCTCGCCCGCCTGCGCCTGCGACGTCATGCGGCCGCCGAAGGACTTGCCGCCGGCGAACAGCGGCAGCCCCGGCCAGCGCCGCGCGGCTTCGTCCACCGCCGCGCGCACGCTGGCTTGCGCGACCGCGGGCGGATCCGGGCGCCTGGAGCCCTGCTCCATGAAGGGGAAGTCGAAGCGCAGCACGGCCACGCCCTGGCGCGCCAGCGCCTGGGCCAGCGCCGCCATGAACGCGTGCCGCATGCCGGCGCCCGCGCCGTGGGCGAGCACCAGTGCCGTCCGCGCACCCGCGGGCGCATCGACCAGGAATCGCGCCACGCGCCGCCTAATGCTGCTCCGACCAGGCCCCGCCCGGCCGCCGCACGTACACGTGCCGCCCGGGATGGTCCGGCGTCGGGATGCTGAGCACCTGCGCGTGCTCGTCGTCGCAGACGATCTGCGGGAGCGCCCCGGCCATGGCGGGATTCGAATAGCGCTGCAGCACCTTGCTGCGCTGCGCGGCGTCCGGGCTCTGGAGCGCAGCCCAGAGGATGTCGAGCTGGTCGGGGGAATGGTGCATGCGGTTCAGCCGATGTAACCCTCCACCGTGCCGGGGTCGCGCGGGGTGGCCGTCTCGGGGTCTTCGCCGAACTCGCGCTTGGCGCGCCGCTGCCGCAGCAGGTCCCAGCACTGGTCGAGCTCGACTTCCAGCTGCTTCAGGCGCGGGGCGCCGTCCTGCGGGGCGCCGGCAGAGCGCAGCTTGTGCTCTTCGTCGATCAGGGCCGAGATGTGCGCGAGGATCGTCTGGTCGCTCATGGCAGGCTCCGTGGTTGGCCCGCCATCCTATCGCCGCTTCAGTGGCACGGGTAGGTGCCGCCGCTTCAGCGGCACTGGTAGGTGCGCACGCGCGTGACGGGCCCGTATGTCACCGCGAAGGCGTCGATGCAGCCGGTTGCCGCGTCGCGCGGATACACCAGCACGAAGCCCGGCGGGTTGCCGCCGCCCGGGATGTCCAGCAGCAGGCGCGGCGGGCCCCACTCGTCGATCAGCTCGCGCAGCGTGTGGTTCTGCCAGGTGCCGTTGATGTCGCGTTCGCGCACCGCGCGGCTCGCCCGCGGCGGCTCGGGGGCGATGGCCCAGCGCGGATCGATGGCGCAGCCGCCCGCCAGCAATGCCAGCGCGCCGGCCGCCGCGATGCGCGCGCCCGTGTCCCTCACCTGCTGCTCCTGAACGTGTTCTCGACAGCATCGTGGAGCGCTGGCGCGCAGGGGTTGTTGACGGCGCGCAAGTTTCCTGCGCCGCTCCCTCCAATGGAGGAGCCCCGGGCTCAGGACTTGCGGGCGGGCGGCGCGGCCTTCTGCTGCGCTTCGCGCTGCGCGCGATCCTCGCGCCTGAGCGCGTTGAGCTCCTCCACCTTCTCCACCTTGGCCAGCCGGACCGCGGCTTCGCGATCGTGCTTCGCCTTCGCGATGCAGGTGTCGTGGGCGCGGTCCTTCAAGGCTTCGCAGCGCTGCTTGGCGACCTCGTAATCGACGTCGGCACGGGCGAACTTGGCCATCTTCTCCGACTCCGGCCCCGGCTTGTAGCGCAGGGCGAGCTGGGCCTTGGCGATCTTCTCCCAGCCCTTGGCCTGCACGTCGCACACGTCCTTCGCGTTGCCCTTGAAGCGGTCGCAGGCCTTGCGCTGCGCCTTGGCCTGCACCGCGATGCGCTGCTTCGCCGCCTTGAAGGCGTCCTTGTTCATGGCGGTCTCGGCGCTGTACACCACGCCGCCCCCCGCACCCACGCCCAGCACCAGGGCGATCACGATCAGGTGCTTCTTCCTCGCTTGAAACATGGGGGCATGGTGGCCCGCGCGGGCAGCCTGATCAGCAGGCCGAGGCTGCGGATCCTTGTAGTCGGGCGACGACACGCGGGTCGGCCGCCAGCCGGGGGCTCAGCAGAAGATCAGGGCCAGCCAGGCCGGATCGTCGAGGACGTTGAGGATGAAGAAGGCCCCGAGCCGATAGGCCCAGTAGTGCGCACGCGCCAGAATCTCCCCGGTTTCCACCGCGGCAAGTGTACCGGCGCTCGCGCAGCGGGCACTTTCCGGGGCCGGGTTTTCCCCTGTGGAGGCCGCGACGCAACGGTCCCGCACGCTTGATCTCGCGCAAATGGCGCGTCCGACCCCCTCCCTAGAGTGGGGTCCCAGTCCACCCAGCGGGAGCTTGTCCATGGTCCCTCCTTCCAGCGTCGAGGCCGCCGCGCCGGTCCTCCCCGGCCCCGTGGCCGTGCCGCGCGTGCCCGGCTACCTCGACCAGACCTACTGGTGGGCCTATGTGCACCCCAAGGCCGTCCACTTCTTCGAACGCGAGTGGCTGGTCAACCTGATCCTGTTCGGCAACTACAAGCGCCTGTGCGACGCGGCGCTGGCCGAACTGGGCGAGCCCGTGCAGGGCCACACCCTGCAGCTCGCCTGCGTCTACGGCGACCTCACGCCGCGGCTGCGCGAGCGCCTCGCGCCCGATGCGCGCCTGGACGTCGTCGACGTGCTGACGATCCAGCTGCGCAACCTGGCCGCCAAGATGCCGCGCGACGAGCGCGTGGCGCTGCTGCACGGCGATTCGTCCGCGCTGGCGGCGCCCGATGCGAGCTACGACCAGGTGCTGCTCTTCTTCCTGCTGCACGAACAGCCCGAACACGTGCGCCGCGGCACGCTGGCCGAGGCCATGCGCGTGGTGAAGCCGGGTGGCAAGGTCGTGATCGTGGACTACCACCGCCCGGGCGGGGCGCATCCGCTGCGGCCCCTGATGCGGCAGGTGTTCAGGCACCTGGAACCCTTCGCCATGGACCTGTGGGACCACGACGTGCTGGAATTCCTGCCCGCCGGCGTGCAGCCGGCGTCGGTGGACAAGAGCACCTGGTTCGGCGGCCTGTACCAGAAGACGGTGCTGGTGCGCTAGGGCGGCGAGGCAGCGGCTTGCCAGAAGGGCGCCGCCTGTGTCACTGTCGGGCCCCATGAACGGCCGCAATGCCTTGCTCGCGCTGCTGCAGGACGAGGGTGTCACCCACCTGTTCGGCAACCCCGGGACCACCGAACTCGCGCTGATGGAGGCGCTGCCCGCCGCGCCCGGCCTGCAGTACGTGCTGGGGCTGCAGGAATCGGTGGTGGTGGCGATGGCGGACGGCTTCGCCCGCGCATCCGGGCGGCTGGCCGCCTGCAACCTGCACTGCATGCCGGGGCTGGGGCACGCGATGGGAGCGCTGTACAACGCGCGCTTCGCCGGCTCGCCGCTGATCGTCACCGCGGGCCAGTACGAGATCGGCCACGGGCTGCAGGAGCCGATGCTCTACGAGCCCCTGGTGCCCGTCGCGCAGCCGCTGGTGAAGTGGGCCGCCGAGCCGCAGCGCCTGGAGGACCTGCCGCGCATCGTGCGCCGCGCCGCCAAGATCGCCACCACGCCGCCGTGCGGGCCGGTGTTCCTCAGCCTGCCGGGGAGCATCCTCGATGCCGAGGCCGACCTGGACCTCGGTGCGCCCACCCGCGTCGAAGCGCACGGCTTGCCCGCACCGCGCGTGCAGGAAGCGCTCTTGCGGATGCTGCTGGCCAGCGCCTCGCCCGTGATCATCGCCGGGCGCGAACTGGCGGAGCAGGGCGGCATGGAGAGCGCCGGCGAGCTGGCGCAGCTGCTCGGCGCGCCGGTGTGGCAGGAGCCGATCCCCTACAACACGCGGTTCCCGGTGCGCCACCCCTGCGCAATGGGCGACCTCTCGCGCAACCAGCGCAAGGTGCGCGAGCACCTCGCGGGGCACGACCTCCTCGTCGTGCTGGGTGCCGACCTGCTGCGCATGTCCGTGTACAGCCCGGTGGACCCGCTGCCGCCCGGGCTGCGCGTGGTGCACATCTCGGAGCGCGATGCGGAACTGGGGAAGAACTACGCCACGGAGCTGGCGGTGCGCGCGGGCGTGGCGGAGACGCTCGCGGCCTTGCTGCCGCGGCTGCGTGCGGCGCAGGACGAGCCCCTGCGCCAGTCGGCCCGCGAGCGGCTGGCGCGCATCGCCGGGGCCAACTGGTCGTCGCGGCGCGAAGCGCTGCTGGCCGCCGCTCCGGCCGCCGATCCCGCCGACGCGATGCAGCCGCTCACGCTGCTGCGCCGGCTGGTGGATGCGCTGCCGGCGGGAGCGGTGTGCGTCGAGGAAGCGCCGACCACCGCCCCCCTGCTGGCCTCGCTGCTGCCGATGGAGGGGGCGCGCGATTTCCTCGGGCTGGCGAGTGGCGGCCTCGGCTTCGGCATGGGCGGCGCGGTGGGCGCCGCGCTGGCGCGCCCGGGCACGCCGGTGGTGGCGCTGATCGGCGACGGCAGCGCGATGTACGCGATCCAGGCGCTGTGGACCGCGGCGCACCACCGGCTGCCCATCACCTACGTGATCGTCAACAACCGCTCCTACCGCATCCTGAAGGAGCGCATGGTCTCCTCGCGCGGCAGCGATTCCTTCATCGGCATGGAGTTCGCCGATCCGCCGCTGGACTTCGTGGCGCTGGCGCGCGGCATGGGCGTGCCGGGACAGCGGGTGACGCAGGGCGATGCGCTGGACCGCGTGCTGCGCGAGGCCTTCGCGAGCGGCGGGCCGTTTCTCATCGACGCGGCGGTCGCCTGAGGCGCCTTCAGCGCCGCGCGAATTCCGGCTGCTCGAAGTGCGCGACGCGCGTGGGCCGCCCCAGCAGGCACACCTCGCGGAACTGGTAGAGGAAGGCTGCCGTGGGCGCGGCGATCCAGCCGGTGCCCACCGGCATGCGCAGCACCGGATGCACGCTGTCGGCGCAGGGATCCAGCAGCGGCGCGTCGGTGCGCAGGAATTCGGCCAGCGGGATGCGGTGGATGCTCGCCACCTCGCCGGCGTTGGGCACCAGCGCGCGCGCCTCGCCGCCCCACACCACCACCGGCGCGATCGCGAAGCCGGAGCGCGTCACGTAATCGTCCAGCCGGCCCAGGATCGCATCCGGCGCGAGCTGCAGGCCGACTTCCTCGTGCAGTTCGCGCAGCGCGGCTTCCTCGGGCGTCTCGCCGGTGTCGATGCGCCCACCCGGCAGCGCCCACTGCCCCGCGTGCGCGCGCAGGTCCGCCGCGCGTCGCGTCAGCAGGATGGCCGCGTGGCGGCTCCAGCCGTCCGGTGCCGGCACGTGGGCGAGCCGGGCGCCGCCGCCTTCCTCGACGAGCGTGAGCGCCACGGCGGCCGGGCGCTGCGGCCCGGCGCTGGCCTGCAGGCGCACGAAGCCGGCCAGCGCCGCGTGGATGCGCGCACGCAGGGTGTCGTCCAGGAGCACGGCGCGCTGGGCGGGGTTCACCACAGCGACCGCATGGCGGCGAGGAAGCCTTCGCGCGGCGGCGCCAGCGGCACGTCGCGGCCGGCGACGCACACGCGCGCCATGGGCGTGCGCGGCGAGGAGAAGACGAGCGCGTCGAGCAGGTGCTCCGGTGGCACGCCGGCCAGCGCAAGGGCTTGCGGATCCGGCAGGCAGAAATCGGCGCGTTCGCCGACCGCGAAGCCGCCCAGGCGCAGGCCTGCCGCGCCGCTGCCGCCGGCCAGCGCGGCGCCGAACAGCACGCCTGCGGAACTCTCCTGCCCTGCCGCATGCCCTGCCACGTTGCGCCGTCGCAGCACGACGCGCTGCGTGTATTCGAGCAGCCGCAGCTCCTCGCACCAGTCGCGCGTGACGTGGCTGTCGGAGCCGATGCAGCAGCGGCCCTGCAGCGCGAGCCAGCCGCCCAGGTCGAACACGCCGTCGCCGAGGTTGGCCTCGGTCGTGGGGCACAGCACGATGCCGGCGCCGGCGTCGCGCACGCCCTCCAGTTCCGCCTCGGTGCTGCGGGTCGCGTGCACCAGGTTCCAGTGCGAATCCACCGGCGCGTTGGCGAGCAGCCATTCGATCGGCCGCTGCCAGTGCCGGGCAAGGCAGTCGTCGACCTCCGCCTGCTGTTCGGCGACGTGCATGTGCACCGGCATGCCGGCCTGGCGCGCGGCCGCCGCCGTTTCGCGCAGGGCGCCGTCGTCGACGGCACGCAGCGAATGCAGCGCGATGCCGGCTGCGAGCAGCGGGCTGGCCTGGCGCCGCAGCGCCTGCGCGATGCCCAGGACGGACTCCGGCGTGGAGGCGAAGCGCCGCTGGTGCTCGCTGAGCCCACTCGCCGCGAAGCCCGAGCGCATGTACAGCGCGGGCAGCAGCGTCAGCCCGATGCCGGCGCGCTGCGCGGCGCGCACCAGCGCCAGCGACATCTCCAGCGGATCGGCATAGGGTCTGCCGTCCGCGTCGTTGTGCAGGTAGTGGAACTCGCAGACGTGGGTGTAGCCGGCCTGCAGCAGCTCCGCATACAGGAAGGCGGCGATGGCTTCGAGCTGCGGCGGCGTGATGCGCAGCGCCACCGCGTACATGCGCTCGCGCCAGCTCCAGAAGTCGTCGTGGCCCGCGGTGCCGCGTTCGGCCAGGCCGGCGATCGCGCGCTGGAACGCATGGCTGTGGCCGTTCACCAGCCCCGGCAGCACGGCACCGGGCAGCACTTCGGCGTCGGTCGGTGCCTCGCAGCCGGTGCGCACCTCGGACCAGGAGCCCCCTCCGTCGCTCGCCAGCAGCACGTCGCGCGCCCAGGCGCCGGCCACCCATGCCCGCGGCGCGAAGAAGCGGCGCGCTTCAGCCATAGAGCTTGCGGCAGGCCGCGAGCGCCGCTTTCACCATCGCGCGCACCACCGGCTGCACCTGCGTCGCGCGTTCCTCGCTCCAGTCGTAGGGAGGCGCCTCGCGCATGTACGTGCACTGGCACATCTCCAGCTGCACGGCGTGGACGTGCTCCGCCGGGCGCCCGTAGCGGCGCGTGATGTAGCCGCCCTTGAAGCGGCCATCGAGCACGTGCGTGTAGCGCGAATAGCCCGCGGCGGCCTGCACCACGGCGGCGGCGATCGAAGGCGCCGCACTCTGGCCGCCCGCGGTGCCGATGTTGAGGTCCGGCAGGCGGCCTTCGAACAGCCACGGGATCTCCGAGCGGATGCTGTGCGCATCCCACAGCAGCACGAAGCCGTGCTGGCGCCGCAGCCGCTCCAGCGTGGCCTGCAACGCGTCGTGGTACGGCTGCCAGTACTGCCGCAGCCGTTCGCGCCGCTGCGCTTCGGTGGGTGCGCCCCCTTCGCGGTACAGCGGCTCGCCGGAGAAGAAGCGCGTCGGGCACAGCTCGGTGTTGGAGGCGCCCGGGTACATCGGCTGGTCATCCGGCGGCCGGTTCAGGTCGATCACGTAGCGCGAGTGCAGCGGCTGCAGCACGCTGGCGCCCAGCTCCCTGGCAAAGGCATAGAGGCGATCGAGATGCCAGTCGGTGTCCTCGACGGCCAGGGCGCGCTCCACGTAGGAGCCGCGCAGGCCGGCCGGAATGTCGGTCCCCATGTGGGGGATGCTCACCAGCAGCGGTGCGCTGCCCTGGTGCAGGCGGAAAGTCATGCAATGCGTCCTTCGATCACGGTGGTGCGCCGGGGGTTCGAGCCCAGCGCCTGGCAAAGTTCGGCGGGATGCTGCGCATCCCACAGCACGAAGTCGGCGCGCAGGCCCGGGGCCAGCGCGCCGCGGTCGTGCAGGCCCAGCGCGCGCGCGGCGTGGCGGGTGACGCCGGCCCATGCTTCCTCGGGCGTGAGGCGAAACAGCGTGCAGGCCATGTTCAGCATCAGCAGCAGCGAGGTGCAGGGCGAGGTGCCCGGGTTGCAGTCGGTGGCCACGGCCAGGGGCACGCCGTGCTGCCGCAGCAGCGCGATGGGCGGCACGCGGGTTTCGCGCAGGAAGTAGAAGGCGCCGGGCAGCAGCACGGCGACGCTGCCCGAGCGCGCCATCGCGCGGGCGCCGGCCTCGCTGAGCCACTCCAGGTGGTCGCAGCTCAGCGCACCGAAGGACGCGGCCAGCGCGGCGCCTTCGCTGTCGCTCAGTTGTTCGGCGTGCAGCTTCACGGGCAGGCCGAGCGCGCGGGCCGCTTCGAACACGCGCCGCGTCTGGGCGGGGGAAAAGCCGATGCGCTCGCAAAAGGCGTCCACCGCATCGACGAGGCCCTGCGCGTGCAGCGCCGGCAGCATGCGGCAGACCTCGTCGATGTAGTCGTCGGGGCGGCCGCTGAATTCCGGCGGCAGGGCGTGTGCGCCGAGGAAGGTGGTGCGCACCGTCACGCCCTCGCTGGCGCCGAGGCGGCGCGCCACCCGCAGGCACTTGGCTTCCTGCTCCTGCGACAGGCCGTAGCCCGACTTGATTTCCACGGTGGTGACGCCTTCGGCCAGCAGCGAGCGCAGGCGGCGGCGCGACTGCGCGAACAGGCTCTCTTCATCGGCGGCCCGCGTGGCGCGCACCGTGGCCACGATGCCGCCGCCGGCGCGCGCGATCTCCTCGTAGCTCGCGCCGTTCAGGCGCGCCTCGAATTCGGCCGCGCGGTCGCCGGCGTAGACAAGGTGCGTGTGGCAATCGATGAGCCCGGGCGTGAGGAGGCCCCCCTGCGCATCGTGCTCGACCGCCGCATCGTCCAGCGCCAGCGGAAGGTCCCGGCGCGCTCCCACCCAGGCGATGCGGCCGTCCTCCACCGCCACGGCCCCGTCCTCGATCAGGCCGTAGGGCGCGCCGGCGCCCGCCGCCTGGGTGGCGACGCGGGCGTTGGTCCAGAGCTGTAGGCTCATGGTCGGGTCTCCATGCGCATGCATCCCATCGTATCCTCGCGCACGGGGCGCTTCGTCGCGCCGCAGGGAGCCCGACCATGTCCGATCTCTCGCAAGCCTCCTTCCTCGCCGCCGGGCCGCGCCCCGTGCGCGCACCGCAGGGTACGCAGCTGAGTTGCGCCAACTGGCAGATCGAAGCGGCCTTCCGCATGCTCCAGAACAACCTCGATCCCGCGGTGGCCGAGAAGCCCGACGAGCTCGTGGTGTACGGCGGCATCGGCAAGGCGGCGCGCAACTGGCCGGCCTTCGAGGCGATCCTGGACACGCTGCGCAAGCTGCGGCCCGACGAGACCTTGCTCATCCAGTCCGGCAAGCCCGTCGGCGTCTTCCGCACCCACGAGGGCGCGCCGCGCGTGCTGATCGCCAACTCCAACCTGGTGCCGAAGTGGGCTACGTGGGAGCACTTCAATGACCTCGATCGCAAGGGCCTGATGATGTACGGCCAGATGACGGCCGGCAGCTGGATCTACATCGGCAGCCAGGGCATCGTGCAAGGCACCTACGAGACCTTCGCGGAGGCGGGCCGGCAGCACTACGGCGGCGACCTCGCCGGCCGCTGGATCCTGACGGCGGGCCTGGGCGGCATGGGCGGCGCGCAGCCGCTCGCCGCGTCCTTTGCCGGGGCCTGTTCGCTCACGATCGAGTGCCAGCCGTCCCGCATCGAGTTCCGCCTGCGCACGCAGTACCTGGACCGGCAGGCGAAAGACCTCGACGAGGCGCTGGCGCTGATCGCGCACCACACGGCGCGCAAGGAAGCGGTCTCGATCGGCCTGTGCGGCAACGCCGGCGAGCTCGTGCCGGAGCTGGCGCGGCGCGCGCAGGCCGGCGGCCCGCGGCCGGACATCGTGACCGACCAGACCTCGGCGCACGACATCATCAACGGTTACCTGCCGGTCGGCTGGAGCGTGGAGCAGTGGCAGGCCGCGCAGAAGGATCCTTCGCAGCACGACAGGCTGAAGCAGGCGGCGGGCGAGTCCTGCGCGCAGCACGTGCGCGCGATGCTCGCCTTCCATGCGATGGGCGTCCCCACCGTGGACTACGGCAACAACCTGCGGCAGGTGGCGCAGGATTTCGGCGTCGCCGACGCCTTCGCCTATCCCGGCTTCGTGCCGGCCTACATCCGGCCGCTGTTCTGCCGCGGCGTGGGGCCGTTCCGCTGGGTCGCTCTTTCCGGCGATCCGCAGGACATCCGCCGCACCGACGCGAAGATGAAGGAGCTGTTCCCGCGCAATGCGTCGCTGCACCGCTGGCTGGACATGGCCGCTGAGCGCATCCGCTTCCAGGGCCTGCCCGCGCGCATCTGCTGGATCGGCCTGGGCGAGCGGCACCTGGCGGGCCTGGCCTTCAACGAGATGGTCAGGAGCGGCGAGCTGAAGGCGCCCATCGTGATCGGCCGCGACCACCTCGATAGCGGCTCGGTGGCCTCGCCCAACCGCGAGACCGAGGCGATGGCCGACGGCAGCGACGCGGTGAGCGACTGGCCGCTGCTCAACGCGCTGCTCAATACGGCCAGCGGCGCGACCTGGGTCAGCTTCCACCATGGCGGCGGCGTCGGCATGGGCTACTCGCAGCACGCCGGCGTGGTGATGGTGTGCGACGGCACCGACGAAGCCGCGCAGAAGATCCGCCGCGTGCTGTGGAACGACCCCGCCACCGGCGTGATGCGCCATGCCGATGCCGGCTACGAGAGCGCGCAGGCCTGCGCGCGCGAACACGGCCTGAAGCTGCCGATGCTCGGATGACGCCGAGCGAAGTGCTGCTGCCCGGCGAGCTGGCGCTCGCGCAGATCCGCAGGCTGTGGGAGGCGCCGGAAGTGCCTCGCGTGGTGCTGGATCCGTCCTGCCGAAGCGCGATCCGCGCCGGCGCCGAGCTGGTGCGCCGCGCGGCCGCGGGCGAGGCGCCGGTCTACGGCGTCAACACCGGCTTCGGCAAGCTCGCCAGCACGCGCATCGCGCGCGACGACCTCGCGCTGCTGCAATTGCGGCTGCTGCGATCGCATGCCGTCGGTGTCGGCGAGCCGCTGTCCGCGCGCGTCGTCCGCCTGGTCCTGCTGCTGAAGGCGGCGAGCCTGGCGCGCGGCTACTCCGGCGTGCGCGAGGAGGTGGTGGACGGCCTGCTCGCGATGCACTACCGCGGCGTCGTGCCGGTGATTCCGGCGCAGGGATCGGTCGGCGCCTCGGGGGACCTGGCGCCCCTGGCGCACCTGGGCCTGCCCCTGATCGGCGAGGGCGAGGCCTTCTTCGGCGGCGAGCGCATGCCCGGCGCGCAGGCGCTGGCGCGCGCCGGACTCGCGCCGCTGCAACTCGGCCCCAAGGAAGGCCTCGCGCTGATCAACGGCACGCAGGTTTCCACCGCGCTGGCGCTCGACGCGCTGCTGGCGGCCGACCGCCTGTTCGAGGCGGCGGTGATCACGGGCGCGCTCACGCTGGATGCCGCGCGCGGCAGCGACGCACCCTTCGATCCGCGCATCCACGCCCTGCGCGGCCAGCCGGGGCAGATCGCCTGCGCCGCGGCCTACCGCGCGCTGCTGGTCGGCAGCGAGATCCGCCGCTCGCACCTGGAGCAGGACGACCGCGTGCAGGACCCGTACTGCCTGCGCTGCCAGCCGCAGGTGATGGGCGCCTGCCTCGACCAGATGCGCGGCGCGGCGCAGGTGCTGCTGCGCGAGGCCAATGCGGTGACCGACAACCCGCTCGTGTTCGCCGACGGTGGGGTGATGCTGTCCGGTGGCAACTTCCACGCCGAGCCGGTGGCGCTGGCCTGCGACGCGCTGGCCGTCGCCATCGCGGAGATCGGCGCGATCGCCGAGCGGCGCGTGGCGATGCTGGTGGACACGGTGGTGTCGCGCCTGCCGCCCTTCCTCACGCCGGAGCCGGGCCTGAACTCCGGTTTCATGATCGTGCACGTGACGGCCGCGGCGCTCGCCTCGGAGAACAAGTCGCTGGCGCATCCGGCCAGCGTGGACAGCCTGCCCACCTCGGCGAACCAGGAGGATCACGTGAGCATGGCCACCTTCGCCGCCCGCCGGCTGCAGCCCATGCTGGCCAACACCGCGCGCATCGTCGCCATCGAGCTGCTCGCGGCGGCGCAGGGCATCGAGTTCCTGCGGCCGCTGGCGAGCGCGCCGGCGCTGGAAAGCGTGCTGCGCCTGGTGCGCAGCATTTCGCCGGCGATGATGGCGGACCGCAGCCTGGCGCGCGACATCGAGGCGGTGCACCACCTGGTCACGACCGGCGACATCGGCCACGCGACCGAGACGCGGATCCGGGAATTGCAGGCGCTGCGGCTTGCGTGAGCCGATTCAGCCCGAAATGGCGGGCAGGTCCGGCAGGGCGATGGTGCCCCAGCCGATGGGGAACCTGTTGTCCAGCGCCGCGGAAACACCGAGGCAGACGATGGCGGCCACGGCCGCCTGCTTCCAGGCGAACCGCTGGGTGATGCGCTCGCGCAGCTTCGCCACGCGGGAAGCGGGCACGCGGGTCAGCGCCGGCTGGCCGGTGAGGCGCCGGCCGAGGTCGATCCGCTCCAGCGAGCCCTGCTTGTCCAGGGTGGCGATCAGTTGCGAGGCATCGGCGGAGTCCAGCCCGGTGTGGGTCAGGAACCAGTTCGCGGTGACGGGGCCCACGGTCATCCGGCTGCAGGCGCCCAGCACCCGGGCCGTCCGGAACCGATCCGGAATCTGCGGCCATGTTTTCAGCCGGTACGCGTGACTCCCATCGAACGCTTCTTCCGCCGGAAGTGGCCTCTTTCCGCGCCAATACATCTGGTTTCTTCCTTTACTGCAAGACCGAAGTCTGCACGCGACGGTCCAGCAGCGCCAGACGCCCTTCACCTAGGGGGTACTGGCCAGTTCCTTAGCCCTCGCAAGCTCAGCCGGGCGGACTGGCCAGGATGCGCGCCCGGTCGGCAGGCCGCATACACTCCGCGCCCATGAAGGCCTCCCAAGCGCCCCCGCTGCTGCGCATCGGCTGCGGCGCCGGCTTTTCCGGCGACCGCTGGGACGCCGCCGTCCCCGTGGTGCGCACGCTGGCCGCCGCGGGCGGGCCGGCGGTGCTGATGTACGAGACGCTGGCCGAGCGCACCCTCGCGCTGGCCCAGCTGCAGCGGCGCCAGCAGCCCGACGCCGGCTTCGAGCCGTCGCTGGAACGCTTCGTGCGGCCGGTCCTCGCGGACTGCTTGGCCGCCGGCATCCCCATCGTCGGCAACTTCGGCGCGGCGAATCCCGCCGGCGCCGCCGCCTGCCTCCAGCGGCTGGGCGGCGAACTGGGCCTCGGGAGCCTGCGCATCGCGATCGTCGAAGGCGACGACCTGCTGGGCGGCCTTTCGCCCGAGCGGCTGCGCGAGGTGCTGCCGCCGGCCGTGGCCGGCCAGACCCTGGTGAGCGCCAACGCCTACCTGGGGGCGCAGGAAATCGCCGGCGCGCTGCGTGCCGGCGCGCAGGTGGTGGTGACCGGACGCGTGGCCGATCCGGCGCTCGCGCTCGGGCCCATGCTCGCCCACTTCGGCTGGCGCGAGGACGACTGGGACCGCCTCGCCTGCGGCACGATGGCCGGCCACCTGCTGGAATGCGGCGCCCAGGTCACGGGCGGCTACTTCGCCGACCCGGGCTTCAAGGACGTGCCCGACGTGGCGCACGTGGGCTTCCCCATCGTGGAGATGCACGCCGACGGCCGCTTCGTCGTGACGAAGGCGCAGGGCACGGGCGGCTGCGTCGACCGGCGCACGGTGACCGAGCAGATCCTCTACGAAGTGCACGACCCCGCCGCCTACCTCACCCCCGACGTGGTGGCAGACATCTCGCAGGCCGAACTGCACGAGGACGGAACGGACCGCATCGAGGTGCGCGGGGTGCGCGGCCACCCGCGGCCGACTACGCTGAAGGCCACCGTCTGCTACGAGGGCGGCTGGCTGGCCGAAGGCGAGATCTCCTATGCCGGGGCGAATGCGGCGGCGCGCGCGCGGCTGGCGGGCGAGATCGTGCGCGAGCGCCTGCGCGTGCCGGGCCTGCAGCACCTGAAGCTGCGCTGCGACCTCATCGGCGTGGCGAGCGTGTTCGCCGACGACGCGGGCCGCTGGTGGGAGGGCCGCGGGCCGGCGGCTTGCGAAGACGTGCGCCTGCGGGTCGCCGCCGCCACCGCGGTGCGGGCGGAGGCCGAGCAGGTCACGCGCGAACTCACCGCCCTGTACACCTGCGGGCCCGCGGCGGGCGGCGGCGTGCGCAGCGCGATCACGCCGCGCCTGCACAGCGACTCGTGCTACGTGCCGCGCGAGTGGCTGCGCACCGGCTGGAGGTGGGCGCCATGAGCGCCGCACGGCCGCCCGAAGGCGCTCGCCCCCTCCGCTTGCGCCGGGGGGAGGCGGAGCACGCCGTGCGACGCCCGGGGGAGGATTTCCAATGACGCGTACCGTGCCCCTGCACACGCTGGCCCACGGGCGCACCGGCGACAAGGGCAACCGCTCCAACATCAGCGTGATCGCCTTCGACGCCGCGCACTGGGACGTGCTGGTGGCGCAGGTGACGGAAGAACGCGTCGCGCAGCTCTTCGCCGCGCGCCGGCCCACGGCGGTGAAGCGCTACCTGCTGCCCAGGCTGCACGCGATGAACTTCGTGCTGGACGACGTGCTCGATGGCGGCGTCAACGGCGCGCTGAACCTCGATGCGCACGGCAAGACGCTGTCCAGCCTGCTGCTGACGCTCGGGATCGAGCTTCCGTAGGCTGGCGGTGAGCCGCGAAGCGCGCGAACCCCAGCGGTGCGCGAAGCGCTGGGGTTCCTGCGCTTTCGCGCGTCACCGCCAGCCTACCGCCCTCTGGCTAGCCGATGGTCGGCGCGAGTTCCACCGCCTGCCGCAGCGCCTCGACCAGGCTGCGCTCGTCCGCCACGCCCTGGCCGGCGATGTCGAAGGCGGTGCCGTGGTCGACCGAGGTGCGCACGAAGGGCAGGCCCACGGTGACGTTCACCCCGGCGTCCAGCCCCAGCACCTTCACCGGGCCGTGGCCCTGGTCGTGGTACATCGCGACGACCAGGTCGAAGTCGCCGCGCGTGGCGCGGTAGAACAGCGTGTCGGCGGGCAGCGGCCCCTGCACGTCCCAGCCGCGCGCGCGGCAGGCCGCCACGGCCGGTTCGATCTTGGAGGCTTCCTCGCCGCGGCCGAACAGGCCGTTCTCGCCGGCATGCGGATTGATCCCGCACACGCACACGCGCGGCGCCGCGATGCCGGCGCGCTGCAGCAGCGTGTAGCCGCGCGCGATGGTCCGCTCGACCAGTCCGGGCTCGATGCGCTCCACGGCGTCGAGCAGGCCGATGTGCGTGGTGACGTGGATGACGCGCAGGCTGGGCGCGATCAGCAGCATCGACACCTCGGGCGTGCCGGTGAGCCTTGCCAGCATCTCGGTGTGGCCGGGGTAGTGGTGGCCGGCCGCGTGCAGCGCCTCCTTGTTCAGGGGCGCCGTGCAGATCGCGGCGAGCTCGCCCGCCATCGCCAGCTGCACGGCCCGCTCGATGTACGCATACGCCGCGGCACCGCCCGCGGGATCGAGGCGCCCGAAGGGCAGGGCGCTGGTGGGCTCGCCCACCCGCAGGCAGTGCACGACGCCCGGCGCCGTGCGCACGTCGGCGCAGCGCTGCACTTCGCGCACCTGCACCGGGCTGGCGGTCAGGCGCGCCGCCTGCTGCAGCCGGTGGGGGTCGCCCAGCACGAGCGCCGCGATGCGTTCCTGCACGTCGCCGCGCGCCAGGGCCTTGACGATGATCTCGGGGCCGACGCCGCACGGGTCGCCCATGGTGATGCCGATGAGGGGCCGTGTCATTCCTTGCCTTCGGGGGACGGCTTGCCGCCGCTCACGTTGCGCAGGTGGCGCAGCACGCGCACCAGCGACTGGCTGTCGCCGAAACCGCCCGCCTTCGTCACGACGAAGCGCGCGCCGTCGCGGCTGAGGCAGATGCCCGGCTCGAGCTCGCCCAGCACCTGCAGGCGCTCGACGCCGAGGCGGTCCAGCACCGAGCGCGCGGTGTCGCCGCCGGTCAGCACGAGGGTGGATGCGCGGCGCAACAGCGGCTCGGCCGCTTCGGCCATGCGCTGCACCAGCGCGCGCGAGGAAGCGGCCGGCGCGTTGCCCGTGACCGCCAGCACCACCGGATCGCCGCGTTCGGCGCAGGCCTGCGCCGTGGCGACGGTCTGCTCCACGACCACGGGGCTCTCCAGCCAGGTGGAGGGATCGAGGCGCGCCACGTGCACGTCCGGCTGGCCGGCCAGTTCGTCCACCTGCTGCGTGGTCACCGGCGAGAAGCTGCCGACCACCGCCACGATGGGCGGATGGTCGCGGCTGGGCGCCAGCATCGGGTGCTCGGGCCCGCCGGCCTGCAGCAGCTCGGTGGCGAGCGCCTTGCACAGGCCGGCCGCCCCCACGGCCAGCAGGCGCACGGTACGCGACACGATCACGATCGCGAGGGCGAGCCGCCGCAGGTCCTCGGCATCCGAGGCGTCCACGGCGATCACGCGGGTGCCGCGTTCCAGCACCGACAGCAGTTCGCGGGCGAGGCTGGCGGCGGTCTGCCCGTGCGGCGGGCGCAGCAGCAGGGCGCCGTCGTCCACCGGCGCGAGCAGGTTCATCAGGTTCACCGGCAGGCCGCCCGCGCCCAGGCGGGGCTGGCCGTGCACGTGCAGCACGCCCTCCTTCAACGTGCGCCCCTGCGTGGGCAGCGCCGGGCAGACGATCGCGGCGTGCACGGCGTCCGGCACCTCCAGCACCGCCCGCAGTTCCTCGGCCACGTGGCCGCGCAGGGTGGAATCGATCTTCTTGAACAGCAGGTCGCCGCTGGCGCGGTGCGTGCTCGCGTCGCGCACGATGGCGGCCACCCGCGCGACGGCGACGGCGGCGTCCTGCGCGCGGCTGTCGCTGTCCACGACCCAGTTGCCGCCGATCGGCAAGGGCCCCTTCACCACCAGGGGCGCGGGGCTGACCGACGCCTGCGCGAGCGCCGCCGCACACTCGGCGGCACCCGAGAGGTCGTCGGCGATCACCTGCAGGCAACGGGACATGGGGGGAACTCGCGGCAACTGTTCATGAGCACGAGTATCCCCGACGGCCGGGCTATTCCCCGCGACGCAGATGTGACAGGAACCAATCTCCCGCCAGTGCGGCCACTTCCTCCAGCGTGCCCGGTTCCTCGAACAGGTGCGTCGCGCCGGGCACGACCTCCAGCCGCTTTTCGCAGGCCAGGTGCGCGAATGCGACGCGGTTGAAGCCCAGCACCTCGGTGTCGCCGCCGCCCACCACCAGCAGCGTGGGCGCGCGCACGCGCGGCAGGGCCGCCAGCGCCAGGTCGGGCCGGCCGCCGCGCGACACCACGGCCGCCACGTCGCGGGGCCGCTCGGCCGCGGCGAGCAGGGCGCCGGCCGCGCCGGTGCTGGCGCCGAACAGGCCCAGCGGCAGCCCGCCCACGCCGGGACGCCCGCGCACCCAGGCGATCGCCTGCTCCAGCCGCTCGCCCAGCAGCGCGATCTCGAACACGTTGACACGATTGCGTGCCTCATGCGGCGTGAGCAGGTCGAACAGCAGCGTGGCCAGGCCGCGCGCCTGCAGCGCCCGGGCCACGAAGATGTTGCGCGGGCTCAGCCGGCTGCTGCCGCTGCCGTGCGCGAACAGCACCAGCCCCGTCGCCCCTTCGGGCGCCACCAGTTCGCCCGGCAGCCCGCCGGGGCCGACCTGGACCTGTTCGTGCAGCATGGGGATGCCTCGCTCATGAGGGGGAGAATCAATGTAGTCGCTGGCGCGCCGCGCTGCTAGTCTTGCGGCATGAACGCGCCCACCTCGCATGCCCGGCTGCTGCCCGACGTCCACCAGCAGGAAATCCCGCCCGCGCTGCTGCAGGCGCTCAAGGAGCGCTTCGGCGCGCGGCTGTCGACGGCGCTGGCCGTGCGCGAGCAGCATGGCCGCGACGAATCGCCCTTTGCCGTGCCCCCGCCCGGGGCCGTGCTGTTCGCCGAGAGCACGCAGGAGGTCGCCGAGGCGGTGCGCCTGTGCAGCCAGTACCTGACGCCGCTGATCCCCTACGGCGCGGGCTCCTCGATCGAGGGCCACCTGCTGGCCGTGCGCGGCGGCCTCAGCATCGACGTGAACCGGATGAACCGCGTGCTCGCCGTCGACGCGGACGATCTCACGGTGACCGTCCAGCCGGGCGTCACGCGCAAGCAGCTGAACGAGGCGATCAAGGACACCGGCCTGTTCTTCCCCATCGATCCCGGCGCGGACGCGTCCATCGGCGGCATGAGCGCCACGCGCGCCTCCGGCACGAACGCGGTGCGCTACGGGACGATGCGCGAGAACGTCCTGGCCCTGGAAGTGGTGACGGCCAGCGGCGAGGTGATCCGCACCGGCACGCGGGCGAAGAAGTCCTCCGCCGGCTACGACCTCACGCGCCTGTTCGTGGGCAGCGAAGGCACGCTGGGGCTGATCACGGAGGTCACGCTGCGCGTGTACCCGCTGCCCGAGGCGATCTCGGCGGCCGTGTGCTCCTTCCCCACCATCGCCGACGCGGTGCAGACCACGATCGAGACGATCCAGCTGGGCGTGCCCATCGCGCGGGTGGAGCTGATCGACGCCAACAGCGTGCGGGTGGTCAACATCCACAGCAAGTTGGCGCTGCGCGAGGAGCCCATGCTGCTGATGGAATTCCACGGCTCGCCCGCCGGCGTGAAGGAACAGGCCGAGACGGTGCAGGAGATCGCCGCCGGCCACGGCGGCAAGGCCTTCGAATGGGCGACCACGCCGGAGGAGCGCACGCGGCTGTGGACGGCGCGGCACAACGCCTATTTCGCCGCCATCCAGTCGCGTCCCGGCTGCCGCTCCATCACCACCGACACCTGCGTGCCGATCTCGCGGCTGGCCGATTGCCTGCTCGAATCGATTGCCGAGGCCGATGCGAGCGGCATCCCCTACTTCCTCGTCGGCCACGTGGGCGACGGCAACTTCCACTTCGGCTACCTGGTCGACCCGGCCGACGAGGAGGAGCGCGATCGCGCCGAGGGTCTCAACGAGCGCCTGATCGCCCGCGCGCTGGCCATGGGCGGCACCTGCACCGGCGAGCACGGGATCGGCCTGCACAAGATGCAGTTCCTGGAAGCCGAGGCGGGGCCGGGGGCGGTGGACATGATGCGCACGATCAAGCGGGCGCTGGATCCGCACAACATCCTCAATCCCGGCAAGATCTTCGCGCTCTGAACGCCGGGGTGTCGCGCGGCTCACCTGCCCCTTCGGGCCAGCCTACCTCGGACTGAAACGCATGATGTCCGACGCCGGCCGCCCCTGCCGCAGCAGCACGCCCATCGCGCGCATGTGCGGTGCGACCGTGCGGAAGAAGTGGCGGTAGCCGGCGCACAGGTAATTCACCGCCGCGCCGCCGGCAGCGGCATTCGGGAATCGGTGGCGCGGGCAGCCGCCGCGGCAGGCCGCCAGCACGTCGCAGCGGCGGCACTGCGAGGGCAGGGTGTCGCGCTTGGCCTCCTCGAAGGCACGCTGCTCGCGGGCCGCCAGCAGGTCGGGCAGCGACGCCTCCTCGAGGCTGCCCAGGCGATGGCCCGCATCCAGGTAACGCTCGCAGGCGTAGACCGAGCCGTCGTGCTCGATCGCCAGCTTGCGCTCGCAGGTTTCGGCGAAGCTGCACAGGCTCGCGCGGCCGTGCACCCAGGCCTGCAGCGTGCTGTCGAACAGGTGCACGAACACGCGGCCGACGTCGTGCCGGACCCATTCGCCGAACACGCTGGTGAGGAAGCGCCCGTAGGCGATGGAGCCGACGGTGCGGCGCGACAGCTCCACGTCGCGCGGCGCGCGGCGCGGCCCCCCGCAGTCCTCGCTCTGCTCCACCAGCGGCACGAACTGCATCTGGCGCGCGCCGATCTCCTTCAGGTAGCGGTAGACGGCCAGCGGATGGTGCGCGTTCAGGGCACTGACCGCGGTGCAGGCCTGGAACTCGACGCCGTGGGCCTGCAGCCGGCCGATGCCGTGCAGCAGCCGGTCGTCCCGCGCACCCGGCTGTGCCGCGAGCAGGCCCGGCGGGCCGTCGACGTGCAGCGTCACCGCGAAGCCGGCCGCGGCGAGGAACGCCGCCCAGGCGTCGTCGATCAGCGTGCCGCCCGTGTGCAGGGTGTTGCGGACAGTGCGCCCCGGTGCATGCGCGTGCTGCAGCGCGAGCGCCCGGCGGAAGAAGTCGAGGCCCTGTTCCATGGGCTCCGCGCCCTGCCAGGAGAAGTGCACCTCGCCGGCCTCCTGCGCCTCGATGGCGCCCTGCACGATCGCCTGCAGCGTCTCGTCGTCCATGCCGGTGCAGCCGCCCGGGCGCACCAGGACCTGGAGGCAGGCGCAGCGCACGGGGCCGGGACTGCGCGCGCCGGTGAGGAAGACCGCGGGACTCATCGCCAGGAAGGATCGCATGCCCGACGCGCGCCGCGCGTGCGCGCGACGGCCAGGCAGCCGTCGCTTGACCCACGTCAAGGCCGGCCCGCCCCGCGGATGGCGCGCAAGAGACAACCCCGGGCCTGGCAAGGCAGCGCGGGCGGCCCGCTACTCGGTGTAGCCCTCGATGCTCATGGGCAGACGCGCCCGCACGAGCGTGCCCTGTCCGGGCACGCTGCTCACCACCATCGAGCCGCGCAGCAGTTCGACCCGCTCGCGCATGCCGGCCAGGCCCAGGTGCCCCGGCGGTGCCGCGGCGTCCGGGTCGAAGCCGCAACCGTCGTCCCCGACTTCCACCAGGATCGAATCGGCATCGCAGGACAGGCCCACCTTGAGGCTGGAGGCGCCGCCATGCCGCAGCCCGTTGCCCAGCGCCTCCTGGATCAGCCGGTACATGGTGGTCTTCACCGGCCCCGCCGGCTGGCCGCTGCCGCCGCCGTGGGAGACGGTGATGCGCGAACCGGTCTTGCGCTCGAAGTCCTGCGCCGCGCGCTGCGCGACTTCGAGGGCGTCGAGCCGTTCGATTTCCGGCATGGTCAGGCCCACGCAGGTGGAGCGCAGTTCGCGCAAGGCCGATTGCAGCGCGGCCCGCACCTTGCCGGCCTCTTCGCCGCTGCCATGCGCCTCGCACTTGTGCGCCAGCGACTCGAACTGCATCAATCCGAGGGCGAGATCCTGCGCGGCGCCGTCATGCAGGTCCGCCGCGATGCGGCGCAGGAACTGGTCGTTCAAGGTCGTGGTGCGGACGGCGGCCAGCCGGATGTGGTCGCTCAGCTCCTGGTTCTTCTTCAGGACATCCGACAGCTCCGTGACCTTGGCATTGAGCTGCTCGCGCTGCGAGGCGATCGTTTCGCTGCCCCGGCGCACCACGCCGAACAGCAGCAGGTACATGGCCAGCATGATGCCGCCCACCACCAGCCAGCTGCCGGCCTGCGCCACCAGCACCTCGTGGGAGAGTTCGTCGGTGGGCTGGTAGAACTCCGCCACCGCCAGCACGGTGCCGCGGCCGTCCGCGTGGATGGGGCTGTAGGTCTCGATCAGGCGCTTCCAGCGCGGGCGCTCCAGCTCGTTCTCGGTTTCGTCGAGGTCGCTGACGCTGGATTGCACCCGCCCCTGCAGCGCGCCGGCAAGGCCTTCGTCGATCGGGAACTGACGCCCGATCAGGGCCGGGTTGGTGCTGTAGATGATGCGGCCGCGCGCGTTCCAGATCTTGAAGGCGACGATCTTGCGTCCGAGCGGCGACTCGCTCAGGAGCCGGTCCAGTGCGGCCCGGTGTTCCGCCACGATGTCGCCGTCGGGCTCCAGGTGCTGCAGGTGCGGCGCGATGAAGCTGTCGACATAGAGGCTGGTGACGCCCGCCATCCGGTTCGTCACCCCGCGCTCGATGGCGCCGGCCACGTACCAGCCGAGCGCCAGCATCCCGAGCAGGACGATCGGGAAGCTGGCCACGAGGAACTGGCGCGAAAGGCTCAGGCGGTAGGCGTGCGGCATGACGGGTTGGGCCGACCTTAGCGCGACAGTAATGCGGTGGGGAGGCACGAAAGTGCCGTGTCGACCTGCGGCGCCCACCGGCACCGCAGGTCCGCAAGCTCAGGACCTTCGTGCCGCGGACGCCGCCGCGATGTCGGCCGGCAGGCGCTTCAACAGCCAGCGAATGGCCAGCGGCACCAGCACGAGGTCGTCGACCGCGCCCAGGAAGGGGATCGCGTCCGGGATCAGGTCGATCGGGGAAAGTACGTAGAGCACGATCAGCACCGTGCCGACCTTCAGCCAGCGCGGGGCGGCGGGATGCCGCAGCGCGAACCAGAGCTGCCGCGCGTCGCCGCGCACCAGGGTCCACAAGAGAGTCAGGCGTTTCCACATGGCTGATGGCTTCCGGTGACCGGCCCCCCACGGAGCCGTGCGAGGGCGCACTTGGCGCCGGTGCCGCCCAATGCAAGGCGGCTGCGGCGGATCGTGCCACCGGGGTGGCCCAGGCGCAATTTCTTCACGGTGCGGGCAGGGTGATGTCGACGCGGGCCCCGCCCAGGTCGGAGCGCAGCAGCTTCAGCTCGCCGTGGTGGCTGGCCACCAGGTCGTCGACCACCGCGAGCCCCACGCCGTGCCCGGGCACGCGCTCGTCGCCGCGCACGTGCAGCTGCAGCACCGAGTGCGTGTCGCTGAAGCCCGGCCCGTCGTCGTCCACCTGGATGCGCAGGCGCTCGCCCTCGCGCCGCGCCCGCACGATCACGCGCCGGCCCGCCCACTTGGCGGCGTTGTCCATCAGGTTGCCCATCATCTCGAACAGGTCGCCTTCGTCGATGCGCCAGGCCAGGTCGGCCGGGCACTCCAGGCGGAATTCCAGGCCCTTGTCGGCATAGACCTTGGACAGCGCCTCGCGGATGCGCTCCAGCACCGGCGCGAGCACCACCGCCGGCGCGAAGCGCGTGGCGCCGCCGGCCGCGGCGCGTCCGAGCTGGTGCTGCACGATGGCGTCCATGCGCGTGACCTGCTGCGCCACCGCCTCCGGCAGCCGCACCGGTTCCTGCAGCGCGCTGCGCAGCACCGCCAGGGGCGTCTTCAGGCTGTGGGCGAGGTAGCTCAGAGCCTCCTTGTAGCGCGTCTGGCGCACGCGCTCCTGCTGGATCAGCGTGTTCAGGTTGTCGGTCAGGCCCGAGAGCTCGGTGGGATAGCGGCCTTCGATCTTCTCCTGCTCGCCGGCCTCCACGCGCCGGATCTCCCCGGCCACCCGGCGCAGCGGCGCCAGCCCCCACTGCAGCAGCAGCAGCTGGGCGACCAGCAGCAGCACGCCGGCCGACCCGAGCCAGGCCCACAGCGTGCGGGCGAACACGGCCACCTCGTGCTCGTAGTCGGCCCGGTCCTCCAGCACCGAGAGCACGAGGTGCGCGGGGCGCGGCCCGGCCTGCCAGTTCACGGCGTAGGTGAGCGCCATGTACGCGCGCTCGCCATCCAGCAGCGTCTCCGATACGAGGCGGCCGGTTTCCAGCTCGGTGCGGAACGGCGGCTGCACGCCGACGCTGGACGGCGAGCGCCACTGCTCGCGCCGGTCGGTGTTGGAGATGCTGGCGTACAGCCCCGAGCCGGGCAGCGACAGGCGCGCGTTGCCCAGGCCGGCCGGCATCACCAGGGCGCCGGAGGCGTCCACCTCGGCGCGCGACAGCAGCAGGTCCACCGTGCTGTGCAGGCTCGCGTAATGGGCGGCGCGCACGCTGTCGGCGTGCGCGCGCTGCACCGCGATGCCGGCGCCGGCCATGAAGAACACCAGCACCAGCGCGGCGCCGAGGAGCAGGCGGGCCCGGATCGAATAGCCCGGGGTCATCCCAATGTGAAGCGGTAGCCGCGTCCCCTCAGGGTTTCGATGGGCGCGAGGCTGCCGTCCGGGTCGAGCTTGCGCCGCAGCCGGCCGACCAGCACTTCCAGCACGTTGCTGTCGCGGTCGTCGCCGTGCGGGTACAGGTAATCCGACAGCTCCTGCTTGGTGACCACGCGGGCGCGTTCCCGCACCAGGTATTCGAGCAGGCGGTATTCGTAGGCGGTCAGCTCCAGCGGCTCGCCATGGAGCTTCACGGCCTGGGCCGAGAGGTCCAGGCTGATCGGCCCGAGCGTGAGCACGTCGGTGGTGGCCTTCAAGGACCGGCGCAGCAGCGCCTTCACGCGGGCGGCGAGTTCCGGATATTCGAAGGGCTTGACGAGGTAGTCGTCGGCGCCGGCCTCCAGGCCCAGCACCTTGTCCTGCCAGGTGCTGCGGGCGGTGAGGATCAGGATCGGCGTGGCCCGGCCCTCGGCGCGCAGCTTCTGCACGATCGCGATGCCGCTCAGCTTGGGCAGGCCGAGGTCGACGATCGCGAGGTCCAGGGGGAACTCCTGGGCCATGTAGAGGCCCTCCTCGCCGTCGACGGCGACGTCGACGCGGTAGCCGTCTTCCTCCAGCTGGCGCTTGAGCGTCAGGCGCAGGGTGGCTTCATCCTCGATCAGCAGCAGGCGCATGGTTCAGAGCGGGCGCCCCGTCGCCACGTCGACCAGCACCACCCGCACGTCGCCGGCGGGGGTGATCACCTTGACGCGCCACACGGGGCGGTTGTCCACCTCGGCGCGCTCCACGGCCAGCACCCGCCCCTGGCTCACCCGCTGGGCGATCGCGGCCGCGTCGTCGCGGCTGACGTCGGCCCAGGCGGGCAACGCGGCAGCCACGGCGGCGGCGAGGATCAGCTGGCGAATGAGGTCCATGAAGGGCGTGGGGCTGGCGGGTTAACGGCGGATCTCGGGCTCGAGCGGGGTGACGGACACGCGCACCGGGATGGTGGCCCCGGGCTGGTCGCGCATCACGGTCGTCGACTCGACACCGCGGTAATCATAGGTGACGCGGTAGCCGGTCAGGCGGTTCTGCTGGTCGTACACGGTGCGGCAGCTGCGCACCTCGCGCGCTTCCGGCACCGGCGCGGCGACGGCCGTGCCGCTGTTGGCGATGCGGTCGCCGGTGATGGCGCCGATCACCGCGCCGGCGGCAGTGGCTGCTTCCCGGCCGTGGCCCCTGCCCACCTGGTTGCCCAGCAGGCCGCCGGCGACGCCGCCGATGATGGCGCCGCCGTAGCCGCCGGCGCCGGGGGCGGCGGCCCGCGGCTGCTCCTGCACCCACTGGCTGGTGCATTCCTGGCGCGGGACCTGCACGACCTCGTACTGGGGTTCGACGGCCCGCACCCGGGCGTTGTCGGTGAAGCTCTGCGCCTGCGCGCTGGCGGCGGCCAGGGCGGCGAGCAGGAAGGCGGGAGCGAGAGCGCTGCGTTGCATGGAAGACTCCTTCGTTTCGTTGTGCTTGGAAGCTTAAGTCGGGCTGGCTGAACGCAATATGAACGAACGTCAGGCCCTGTAAACCGGGCGGGAGGCGGGGCCGCACCGGCGGCGCTCCCGCCCGTCCGCGCTCAGCGCTGCCAGCCCCAGCCCCAGCCGCTGCGACGGTAGCCGTCGCCGTCACCGTAGCCGTGGCGGTCGCGGTCGACCACGTCGAATTGCCAGGAGCGCCGTGCGGTGTTGCCGGCGCGGTCGCGCACGATCACTTCGGCCACGTGCCGGCCCGGGAACAGGTTGTTGTGGAAGCGCACCTCGTCGTCGTCCACGCGCGAGGCGGCCGTCACGTCGCGGCCGTCGATGCGCAGGCGCACGGACGCCGGGTCCACGCCGCTGGCGTGGTCGGCGAAGCGGGCCGACACCGTCATGCGGTAGCGCTCGCCCACGCGTTCGCCGGGCAGCGGGCTCAGGTCGACGATGCTCGGCGCGCGTTCGTCGCGGCGCCAGCCGTCGCGCCAGCCATGGCGCCAGCCGTCGTGGCCGTCACGGTCGCGGTCGCCTGCGACGATGGCGGGCGCCACCGGTGCGGGGGCCTGCACCACCCACTGCTGCTCGCGGGCGATCGCCGGCTGGGCCAGCAGGGCCGCGGCGCAGGACAACAGCAGGCCAGCGGCCACGAAAGGTTTGCGAAGAGTCGATTGCATGGTCACCTCCAGGGTTGGGGGCCAGTTCCTTTCTGGCCTGGAAGCAAGTCTGCGGACGGGCCCATGAACGTTTCCTGAACCGGTGCGATCGGGCCGCGCGGGGTCTTGTCGGACAGGGATGGCAGGGGCACGCGGTCCCGGCCCGCACGGGCGCGCTCCTAGAATTTTCGAGTCATCGCCAAGCACAAGGGAGAGATCGATGAAGAAGCTCATGCTCGCCGCCACGGCCCTCGCGGTTGCCGCCGCGCTCGCCGGTTGCGGCCGCCACGACGACGCTGCCACCACGGCGTCGTCCTCCTCGTCGCCGTCCACGACCGCCCCGTCGGCCGGCGACACTGGCAACACGGCCACCGCACCCTCTACGAGCAGCACGGACACGGCCGCCGCACCCTCGACGAGCAGCACGACGGACGCGTCCTCGTCCAGCACGGTGGCATCTTCCTCCGGCGCGACCGCCGGCACGGACACGAGCGCCAGCGGCAGCGGCACGGTGGCCATGGGTGCCGGCGGCAACGGCCAGGCGACCTACAGCGCCACCTGCGCGGTGTGCCACGCCGCGGGCGTGACCGGCGCGCCGAAGCCGGGCGACAAGGCCGACTGGGGCCCGCGCATCGCGCAGGGCAAGGAGACGCTGTACCAGCACGCGCTCAGCGGCTTCCAGGGCAAGAAGGGGATGATGCCTCCGAAGGGCGGCAACACCTCGCTGGCGGATGCGGACGTGAAGGCCGCGGTCGACTTCATGATCGACCAGTCGAAGTAGGAGCCGTTGCAGTAGCAGTACCGGCCTCCACGGCCCCGGGGTGCATGCTCTGCGGCATGCACCCCGTTGTCATTTCCGCAGCACGGCGGGCCATGCGTGCACGCGCCCGGCGCCGTCGTGCAGCCGTATCATGGCCGCCTTCCAGGGCCGGCCCGCGGCCGTGATTTCCCCCGCAGAACATCCATGACGAGTCCCAAGCGCATCGGCATCCTCACCGGCGGCGGCGACAGCCCCGGCCTCAACGCAGTCATCCGCGCGGTCGCCAAGAGCCTCATGCAGGACGCGGGTGCCGAAGTGATCGGCTTCGTGGACGGCTTCGCCGGGATGATCGAACGGCAGGCGCGGCCGCTGAGCTACCGCGACGTGTCCGGCATCCTCACACTGGGCGGCACCATCCTGGGCACCAGCAACAAGGCCAATCCCTTCGCCTACCACGCGCGCGGCAACATCGACATGTCGCCCGAGGTGGTGCGCTACGTGCGCGAGGAACTGAAGCTCGACGCGGTCGTCGTCATCGGCGGCGACGGCACCATGTCGATCGCGCACCAGCTGCAGCAGCTGGGCCTCCAGATGGTGGGCGTGCCCAAGACCATCGACAACGACCTGATGTACACCGACCGCACCTTCGGCTTCGACACCGCGGTGGCGATCGCGACGGAGGCCTTCGACCGGCTGCACACCACGGCGCAGAGCCACCACCGGGTGATGATCCTGGAGACGATGGGCCGCTATGCAGGCTGGATCGCGCTGTATGCGGGGGTGGCGGGCGGCGCCGACATCATCCTCATCCCCGAGTTCGAACACGACATCGAGGAAGTCGCGCGCATCTGCCGCGACCGCCAGGCCGGGGGGCAGCGCTTCACGCTGATCTGCGTCGCCGAAGGCGCCAAGGCCAGGGGCGGCGAACTCGCGGTGCGGCAGGTGGTGAAGGACAGCCCCGATCCGCTGCGCCTGGGCGGCGCGTGCAACGTGCTGGAGCACCAGTTGTGCCAGCGGATCGACAGCGAGGTGCGCACGGCGATCCTCGGCCACGTGCAGCGCGGCGGCACGCCGACCGCGTACGACCGCAACCTGGCCACCGCCTTCGGTGCCTATGCCGCGGCGCTGGTCGCGGACGAACAGTACGGCCGCATGGCGGCGGTGCAGCAGGGGCGCCTGACCAGCGTGGCGATCGCCGACGTGGCGAACCGCCAGCGCACGGTGTCGCCGGACGCGCCGATGGTGGCCACGGCGATGGCCGTGGGGACGTCGTTCGGGGTGCCGGGGATGAAGGTCCGGTTCGATGGCAAGGTGCCGTCGGCGTTGATGACCTGAGGGCGGCGGACTGCTGGGATCTCGTAGGCTGGTGGTGAGCTTTGCGAACCCCAGCGATCGACGAGCATCGCGAAGCTGGGGTTCGCCACGCTCACCTTCGCCTGGCGGCCCAGCCTACGAACGCACTTCGTTCAGCAGCCACGCCTTGAACGACGCCATCGCCGCCCGTTCCGGCTGCTCCGGCTGCACCAGGTAGTACCCCCGCCGCGTGACCGCGCCCTTGTCGCATGCCGGCACCAGCGTCTTGGCGGCGAGCTCCGCCTGGATCAGCAAGGTGGGCAGCAGCGCCACGCCCATCCCGCAGGTGGCCGCCGCCACCTGCATCGAGAACAGCTCGTAGCGCGGCCCGGCCATGGCCTTGGGCGCCTCGACGCCCTGCGCATCGAACCAGTCGCGCCAGGCGTCCGGGCGGGTGGACTGCTGCAGCAGCGGCAGGTTCGCCAGCGCGCGCGGCGTGGCGGGCAGGCGGCCCTTGAGCAACGCGGGGCTGCACACCGGGCCCACTTCCTCCTGCAGCAGCAGCGTGGCCTGCGTGCCCGCCCATTGTTCGAGCTGCTGCGGCGTGCCGGCGTAGATGGCGCCGTCGAACTCGTTGTCGGAGAACAGGAAGGGCCGGGTGCGCGCCGCGATGTGCACGTTCAGGTCCGGCTGCTCGCGCGCGAGCCGCGCCAGCCGCGGGATCAGCCAGCGGGTGGCGAAGGTGGGCACGGCCGCCAGCGTCACCGACTCGCCCTGGCCCTGCCGTCCCATCAGGTCCAGCGCATCGCGTTCGATCGCATCGAGGCGCACGGACACCTTGCGCGCGTAGTCCTCGCCGGCCGGCGTGAGCGCGATGCCGTGCCGGGCGCGCCGGAACAGCTTGACGCCGAGGAATTCCTCCAGCTGCGCGAGCTGGCGCGACACGGCGCCCTGCGTCAGCGCCAGCTCCTGCGCGGCGCGCGTCAGGCTGCCGTGGCGCGCCGCCGCCTCGAAGCAGGCCAGCGTCTGGGTCGAAGGCAGCTTGCGTCGCATCCCGGCTCCCCCTCAGTCATGAATTCCAAGCATAACTGCTGCAGAAACTTTCGCTTTCGCCGGCGGGGGGCAGGCCCTTAACATCGGGCCATCCATCAGCTTTCCTGTCCGACCATCATGAGCACCAAAGCCACCTTCTCCTGGAGCGATCCCTTCCTGCTGGACCAGCAGCTGACCAGCGACGAACGCCAGGTGCGCGACGCTGCCCGTGACTACTCGCAGGAGCGCCTGCTGCCCCGCGTGCAGGAAGCCTTCCGCCACGAGAAGACCGACGCGTCCATCTTCCGCGAGATGGGCGAGCTCGGCCTGCTGGGCCCCACCATCCCCGAGCAGTACGGCGGTGCGGGCCTGAACTACGTGTGCTACGGCCTGGTGGCTCGCGAAGTCGAGCGCGTCGACTCCGGCTACCGCTCGATGATGAGCGTGCAGTCCTCGCTGGTGATGGTGCCGATCTTCGAATTCGGCAACGAGCAGACGAAGCAGAAATACCTGCCCAAGCTCGCCACCGGCGAGTGGATCGGCTGTTTCGGCCTGACCGAGCCGAACCACGGCTCCGACCCGGCCAGCATGATCACGCGCGCCCGCAAGGTCGACGGCGGCTACAAGCTGTCCGGCAGCAAGATGTGGATCACCAACAGCCCGATCGCCGACGTGTTCGTGGTCTGGGCCAAGGACGACGGCGGCCAGATCCGCGGCTTCGTGCTGGAAAAGGGCTGGAAGGGCCTCTCGGCGCCGGCCGTGCACGGCAAGGTGGGACTGCGCGCCTCCATCACCGGCGAGGTGGTGATGGACGAGGTGTTCTGCCCCGAGGAAAACGCCTTCCCCGAAGTGCGCGGCCTGAAGGGCCCGTTCACCTGCCTGAACTCCGCGCGCTACGGCATCGCCTGGGGCGCCATGGGCGCCGCGGAGGACTGCTTCCACCGCGCCCGCCAGTACGTGCTGGATCGCAAGCAGTTCGGCCGGCCGCTGGCCGCCAACCAGCTGGTGCAGAAGAAGCTGGCCGACATGCTCACCGAGATCTCGCTGGGCCTGCAGGGCTGCCTGCGGCTGGGCCACATGAAGGACGAGGGTCCCGCGCCGGTGGAGATCACCTCGATCCTCAAGCGCAACAACTGCGGCAAGGCGCTCGACATCGCCCGCATGGCGCGCGACATGATGGGCGGCAACGGCATCAGCGACGAGTTCGGCGTGGCCCGCCACCTGGTGAACCTGGAGGTGGTGAACACCTACGAAGGCACGCACGACATCCATGCGCTGATCCTCGGCCGCGCGATCACGGGCATCCAGGCGTTCAGCTGACGTCGCCAGGCGGCGCACGCGCCGCCTCCCGTGACCTCATCCCCGCGCAGGCGGGGATCCAGTGGACCCGCAGCAACGCAAGAGCCGCGCAAGGAGTCGAACCCTCCTGCGCGGCTTGCTCTTTGCGTTTGCGCCGTTTCCGTTCATCATCCTCGCCTTCCCACGGAGGTGTGCGCGATGGACCTGTCCCATGTCACCCAGGCCACGGCCGTCGACATCGCGGCGGCGGTGCGCCGGCGGGACATCACGGCGGTCGCCGTCATGCGCGAGTTCCTCGATCGCATCGAACGCCTCGAGCCGCGCCTGAACACCTTCGCCACGCTCACCGCCGACGCGGCGCTGCAGCAGGCCCACCATGTCGACAAGCTGATCGCCGGTGCACGCGATCCGGGGCCGCTGGCCGGCGTGCCGGTCAGCGTCAAGGACCTGATCGCGGTGAAGGGCGTGCGGCAGGCCTTCGGCTCGAAGCTGCTGGCCGACAACGTCGCGCAGCACGACGCGCCTTCGGTGGAGCGGCTGCGCCACGCGGGCGCCTGCATCGTCGGCAAGAGCACCACCAGCGAGCTCGGCTCCAAGGCCGTCGGCGACTCGCCCCTGACGGGCATCACCCGCAACCCCTGGAACACGGAGCGCACCCCCGGAGGCTCGAGCGCCGGAGCCGCGGCGCAGGTCGCCGCCCGCATGGTGCCGGTGGCGCTGGCCACGGACGGCGGCGGCTCGATCCGCATTCCTTCCAGCTTCTGCGGCGTGTTCGGCATCAAGGCGCGCTTCGGCCGCGTGCCGGTGTGGCCGGCTGCGGCGGCGCCGGCCCTGGCGCACGTCGGCCCGATCACGCACGACGTGCGCGACGCCGCGCTGATGCTGTCGGTGATCGCGGGGCGCGACGCGCGCGACGAAGCCTCGCTGCGCGCGCCGGTCCCTGACTACCTCGCGAGCCTCTCGCAAGGCAGCCGCGGGCTGCGCATCGGCTGGTGTCCGTCGCTCGGGTATGGCAGCGCCGACGCTGCCGTGCTGGAGGCCTGCGAACAGGCCGCCTGGCAGCTGCAGGAGGAAGGCGCGCAGGTGCGGGTGCTGCCGCCGCCGTTCGCACGCGACCCGGCGCCGGCCTGGAACCGGCTGTTCTATGGCCGCATCGCCGAGCGCCTGGCCGAACTCGCGCCCACGCCGCAGTTGCTCGAGCTGGTGAATCCGTCCCTGCGCCAGGCGATCGCGGACCTGCAGGCCCTGGCGCCGCCGGCCGAGGCGGAGCTCGTCGCCTTGCGCGAGGAGACGTGGCAACGCGCGGAGGCGGTGTTCCGCCAGGTCGACGTGCTGCTCACGCCGACGCTGCCGGTCACCGCGCTGCCCGTCGGCGTCGACGTGCCGCCCGGCCATGCGGATCGCAACGCCGTGGACTGGTCGTACTTCACCTATCCCTTCAACCTCACCGGCCACCCCGCGGCCTCCTTCCCCGTGGGCTTCGATGGTGGCGGGCTGCCCATCGGGCTGCAGATCGTCGGCCCGCTGGACGGCGAGGGCGTGGTCCTGCGCGTGGCCAGCGCGCTCGAGCGGGCGCACCTCATCGCCGCGCCGCGGCCAGACTGAGGCATGCCGGACTTCACCCCGGTGGATGCCGCCCTGCGGCGGCGGATCGCGAGCGAGGAACTCGTCGGCGTGTCGTACGCGGTGCTGCGTGGCGGCGCGAGCGTCGCGCGCAACTGCATCGGCTGGGCCGACCGCGAAGCGCAGGTGCCGCTGCGCGAGGACCACCTGTTCCGCGCCTTCTCCAACACCAAGCTGGTCACGAGCTGCGCGGCACTGCGGCTGGTGGAACAGGGCCGCATCGGCCTGGACGACCCGGTCGCCGAATACATCCCCGCGCTGGGGGCGCTGCGGGCGTTGCGCCCCGGCGCGACAGCGCTGGACGACACCGAGCCGCTGCGCGAGCCCGTGCGCCTGCGCCACCTGCTCACGCACACGGCGGGCTTCACCTACGCCTTCCTGCAGCCCAACGCGCCCATCGCCAAGGCCTCGATGGCCGCGGGCGTGGCCGATCCCGCGCTCACGCTGGCGCAGATGATGGAGGCGCTCGCGGGCCTGCCGCTGCTGTTCCAGCCCGGCGCGGACTGGAACTACTCGGTCGCCACCGACGTGATGGGCCGCGTGATCGAGGTGGTCGCGGGCGAAACGCTGGACCGGCACTTCCAGCGCCACGTCTTCGAGCCGCTGGGCATGCACGACACCTTCTTCTTCGTGCCGCCGGACAAGCAGGGACGCCTGGCGCGGATGTACATCGGCGACCTGCGCGATCCGGGCAAGCGGGGGCTGCGCCGGGCCGACCACCTGCCGTCCCCGGGCGCCTACCTGCAGCCCGCGCCGCGGCTGAACGCCGGCGGCGGCCTCGTCACCAGCCTGGACGACTTCGGCAGGCTGCTGGCCGTGCTCGCCGGTGGGGGCGCGCCGCTGCTGCGGCCGCAGACCTTGCCGCTGGTGTTCGGCAACCAGCTGCCGCCGGGGATGTGGATCGGGTTTCCCCACGAGCCACGCACCATCGGCCGCGGGCACAGCTACGCGGGCTCGGTGACCGTCGAACGCTCCGACGCGGACCCGAGCAGCCGGCCCGGCGACCTGCAGTGGGGCGGCCTCGCCGGCACCAAGTGGTGGATCTGGCCCGCGAAGAAGGTGTGCGTGGCGCTCATGACGCAGCGCTACATGGGCTCCGACCTGCCCTTCTGGCCGGAGTTCAAGGCGCTGGTGCGCGCCGCGCTCGAAGAAGAAGAGGGCCGCGAATGATCAAGGACCTCTGGTACAAGAACGCGATCATCTACTGCCTGCACGTCGGGACCTACATGGACTCGAACGGCGACGGCATCGGCGACTTCGAGGGCCTGTCGCGCCGGCTCGACTACCTGCACGGCCTGGGCGTCACCTGCCTGTGGCTGATGCCGTTCCAGAAGTCGCCGCGCAAGGACGACGGCTACGACATCAGCGACTACTACCAGGTCGATCCCTGCTTCGGCACGCTGGGCGACTTCGTCGACTTCAGCCACCAGGCCAGGCAGCGCGGCATCCGCGTGATGATCGACCTGGTCATCAACCACACCAGCAACGAGCATCCCTGGTTCCTGGAAGCGCGCAAGGACCCGGACTCGAAGTACCGCGACTTCTACGTCTGGTCGGACACGCGGCCCAGGGACGCCGGGAAGGGCATGGTGTTCCCCGGCGTGCAGAAGACGACGTGGACGCGCGACCCCGTCGCGGGCAAGTTCTACTTCCACCGCTTCTACGACTTCCAGCCGGACCTCAACACGCAGAACCCGCTGGTGCTGGCGGAGATCCGCAAGATCATGGGCTTCTGGCTGCAGCTGGGCGTGTCCGGTTTCCGCATGGACGCGATGCCCTTCGTGATCCAGACCAAGGGCCCGGACATCCGCAGCCGCGAACGCTACGAGATGCTGCGCGAGTTCCGCGAGTTCCTGCAATGGCGCCGCGGCGACGCGATCATCCTCGCCGAGGCGAACGTCGAGCCGAAGAACAACCTGCATTACTTCGGCGCGGAGGGCGAGCGGCTGCAGATGATGTTCAATTTCTGGGTCAACCAGCGCGTCTTCTACGCGCTCGCCACCGGGGACGCGAAGCCGCTGGTGAAGGCGCTGGAGCAGACGCGCGGGCGGCCCGCGAACGCGCAGTGGGGCCACTTCCTGCGCAACCACGACGAACTCGACCTGGGGCGGCTCACCGAGGAGCAGCGGCAGGCGGTGTTCGCCGCGCTCGGCCCGGACCAGGACATGCAGCTCTATGGCCGCGGCATCCGCCGGCGCCTGGCGCCCATGCTCAGTGGCGACCGGCGCCGGCTCGAACTCGCCTACAGCCTGCTGTTCACGCTGCCCGGCACGCCCGTGATCCGCTACGGCGACGAACTGGGCATGGGCGACGACCTCGCGCTGCCGGAGCGCAACTGCGCGCGCACGCCGATGCAGTGGTCCACGGAGCCGCTGGCGGGCTTCACCCGCGGCGACAAGCCGGTGGTGCCGGTGATCCAGGAAGGGCCCTACGGTTTCCACAAGATCAACGCGGCCGACCAGCGCCGCGACGCCGACTCGCTGCTGAACTGGACGGAGCGCATCATCCGCATGCGCAAGGAAGTGCCGGAACTCGGATGGGGCGACTTCACCGTGCTGGAGACGGGCAACGACGGCGTGCTCGCGCTGCGCTACGACTGGCGCAACAACGCCGTGGTGGTGATCCACAACCTGCTCGGCGAGGTCACCGAGATCCGGCTGCGCTCCGTCGACCGCAAGGGGCGCGACCTGATCAACCTGCTGACGCAGGACCACAGCCGCGCCGACGGCCGCGGCGTGCACCGCATCGTGATGGAACCTTACGGCTACCACTGGTACCGCGCGGGCGGGCTGGGTTACCTCCTGGACCGGACGACCGCCTGACGACTGCCGCGGCTTCGTGGTGCCGTCGCCGCGGCCGTGCGCCAAGCTTGCGGTGCGTCAAGGATTGCCGGGGACGCCCGTCCCACGATGGCCTTCAGCTCGAGGGATTCACCCGCCCACGCTGCCCGGCGCGGGCGCGGCCGCTTGCGTGATGGGAGGTGGAAGATGAAGTTCGTTCGGACTGTCCTCGTCGTCCTCGGCAGCTGTTGCCTCGCCGCCGCGGCGCAGGCGCAGGAGCTGTATTTCGGGCACCTCGCCATGCAGTGGCCCGGCGGCTACACCGTGGTGCGGCCGGCGGAGCCGGTGCTGCTGCGCGGCCCGCAGGCCCAGGAGGTCGCGGCTTCGGTCTACCTCGCCTCCGCGGACGAACCCCCCGACCCGAACTTCGCCGATCGCAGCGTGCGGCTGGTGCGCTCGGCTGCCGCCAGCCACGGCCGCGTGGTCCGCACGACGCGCTCCGTGCTTCCGGACGGCAGCACGCTCGTGGCGGCAGCGAGCCAGGCGCGTGGCGCCGCCCGGGGCTACCTGCTGCAGTTCACCGTGCTGGCCGCCGCCGGCCACGTGGGCTACGTCACGGTGCAAGGCCGGGGCGGCGACGCGGCGGTGGAATTCCGGCGCCTGCTGCCGGCGTTCCAGTCCGTGCGCTGGGTGGACATGGCCGGCGGCGTGATCATCGCGCACGAATGAGCGGGCGCAGGCGCCCTCACGCCTTCGACAGCTTGCGCTCGTTCACCAGCCGGGCGACGCGGCGCGGCCCGCCCTCGACCGCCTCCACGAGGTCCAGCCGCGCGTAGCGGAAGGCATCGAGCACCGCGAGCATGTCGTCGCCCACGGCGGCGTCCAGCCCGCGCAGGGTGTTCAGCGGCAGCGGCCGGTTGCTCCAGAGGGCCGCCACGAAGGCCAGGATGTCGCGGCTGTGGCGGGCGTCGCGTTCCTCCGCGCGGCGCAGCAGCCGGTCGAAGGCGGCGAGCCCGAGTTCGGTGGCCTCGTGCGAGCGCATCTCCTCGCCCAGCATGCGGGCGCGCTCCAGCAGGGTGCCTTCGTGGTCCACGCGCATGCGGTCACCGCGGCCGACGACCAGCTGCACGCGGTTGATGCGCTCCAGGCTCGCGTGGTGCCGCCGCTCCCGATCGCCGTGGTTCATGGCCGCTTCCCCTGGTGTCCTGTCCTGCGTTCTTCTACTGCAGGAGGCCGCCCGCTGGTAAGAGGGCATTCGCGGGGCGGCCGGCGTGCCGTCGCCGCCACATTCCCGGCGCGCTGCGGGGCCGCAAGCTGGTCAGGGCCAATGCGGTGGGGTACTGTGCAGGCTGCCCCCTGGAGCATCGATGGAATTCCTCAGCAACCTGCACACCGACGTCAAACTGCTGCTCGTCGCCGGCGCGCTCGCCCTGCTGGCCGCCCTCCTGAGCGGAACGAAAAGAAACGAATACCGCTACATGGCGCTGTTCACGGTGGTGATGCTGGGCGCCGGCTATCGTTTCTACGCGCACGAGCGCGAGGACGAAGCCCTGGCGCAGAACCAGGCCCGCGCGAGCGCCCGCGCCGAGGCGCCCGCCCAGCCGGCAGCCAAGGGCGGGGGCACCCGCACCAAGACCCGCTGACGCGCGGGCCTGCAACCGGAAAAGCGGGAGACGACCCGCGCCGGTGACCCGGACGTGGGGTCCGCCGAAGCGACGCCGAGGCTAGAGGCCGTGGTGGCAGTGGCCCGCGGTGGCCTTGCTGAAGTCGGTGGTGCTGGTGGGCACGCCGTCGTCCATCTGCAGCGAGGTCTCCTGCACGCCGCCGGCGCCGGAGAGCTGCGTGGAGCGTTCGGCCACCGGCAGCGGCGCGGCGCGATCCTTCGCGTCGTGCGCCTGCGGCGCCATGGAGGGGGTGGTGAGCAGTGCCCCCGCGAGCGCGAGGCCACCGAAGACGAGGGCGGCGCCGGCGCCGGCCCAACGCGGCCGGATGCTCGGCAGCCCCGGCGGCTGCGCCACCCCGCCGGCTTCGAATTCAGGCTGCTGTTGACGAACGAGGTAGCACATCGCGAGCTCCTTCGACATCGGGGCCGCTAGTATGGACCGACCGTCCGCAGATGCAAGGAGATCATCGTTGCAAACCATGAACACGGCCCTGCCGGGCTACGAGGATGTGCTGGCCGCGGCCGGGCGCATCCGCGCGCATGCGCACCGCACGCCCGTCCTCACCTCGCGCACGCTCGATGAAGAGCTCGGCGCGCAAGTGTTCTTCAAGTGCGAGAACCTGCAGCGCATGGGCGCGTTCAAGTTCCGCGGCGCCTTCAACGCGCTGTCGCGTTTCGACGCGGACCAGCGCCGCGCCGGCGTGGCGACGTTCTCGTCCGGCAACCATGCGCAGGCGATCGCGCTGTCGGCCCGCATCCTCGGCATGCCGGCCACCATCGTGATGCCCGACGATGCGCCGGCGGCGAAGGTGGCGGCCACCCGCGGCTATGGCGGCAACGTCGTGCTGTACGACCGCTACAAGGATGACCGCGAGCAGATCGGCCGCGAGCTCGCGCGCGAGCACGGCCTGACGCTGGTGCCGCCGTACGACCATGCCGACGTCATCGCGGGGCAGGGCACGGCGGCGCAGGAACTGATCGAGGAGGTCGGCGCGCTCGACCACCTGTTCGTGCCGCTCGGCGGCGGCGGCCTGCTCGCGGGCACGGCGCTCGCCGCGCGCGCGCTGGCGCCGCAGTGCAAGGTCTACGGGGTGGAACCGGAGGCGGGCAACGACGGCCAGCAGTCGTTGCGCAGCGGCGCGATCGTGCACATCGCCACGCCGCGCACCATCGCCGACGGCGCGCAGACGCAGCACCTCGGGAACCTCACCTTCCCGATCATCCGCGCGCACGTCGACGACATCCTCACGGCGAGCGACGCCGAACTGGTGGCGTGCATGCGCTTCGCCGCCGAACGCATGAAGCTGGTGTTCGAGCCGACCGGCTGCCTGGGTTTCGCGGCGGCGCGCGCGCGCCGCGAGCAAGTGCGCGGGGCCCGGGTCGGGGTGATCGTCAGCGGCGGGAACGTGGACCTGGCGCGCCTGTGCGAATTGCTCTCGCGGTGATCAACGCAGCTGCGAAGGACGCGTGCGCTGCACCCGCGACTCGGGCGGGAAGGTGAGCGTGGTGAGTTCGGACGCGCCCAGGTCTTCGGCCGCGCGCCGGTCCGCGATTTCCGCGACCAGGCGGCGCAGGCCGACGGCCAGCGCGCCCGTCACGAGCACGACGCTGGTGGCCAGCATGGGACTGCGGGCGAGCGTGCTCATTCCAAGCATGGCCGCGGCGGACAGGCAGGCGAGCAGGCCCAGCGCAGCCGCGCTGGCCAGGAGCTTGAGGAGGGCGGTGTCGTGGGTACGTCTGCTGTGGAACATGTCGGGGCCTCCGTGCCTGTTGTAGCGGCCCCGCTCGGCCATGACAAGATGCCATTGGTGCCGATGTGGCCGGCGAGGGGGTTGGCGCAACAGCCATGGGCGAAATCGCGTGTGCGAGTTCACACCCTGCACCGCTTCGGTGCCTGGCGGGGGGCAAACCCCGGGCGCAGGAGGGGGCTGCGGCAAGGCGCTGCAGGCAAGGCGGGCCTGCCTTACATTGGCGTCCCGCTGGCGCCGCTCGCGTGCGCAGCCTGAAGGGAGAGCCCATGGCCCGGAAATTCCTGCTCGCTCTGCTGCTGCCGCTGGCGGCCTGCTCTTCGCTACCGCCCCCGCAGGCGGAACCTTCGCCTTGCGCGGCGGGCGAGAACACCTACGCCTGCCAGGTGGAGCGGTACCACAACATCTCCGGGTGAGGCGCGCCGGTCGAGGGGGAGCGACCGGGGGCGCGCCTCGCGCGGAGGCCTAGCGCGGGCCCACGCGGGCCGGTGCGCGCGTGGAGGACGCGAACAGCTCGGAGGGAACGGCGGACGGCTGTTCGAGCGCGCCCGGCGCCGTGACCGAGGTGTCCATCTGCGGCGGCAGGTTGGGAAACGCGCGCCGCAGCCCCTGCCGGGACAGCAGCTGGTGCGCCTTGCACCGGACGCAGAAATAGTGCCGGCGACCGGGCACGAACCGCATCCAGAAGGACCGGTTCAATCGCACCAGGTAGGCCACGCCGCAATCACAAAGGGTCAGTCTCATGTCGCTCCCCGTTCGAAACCGTGAGAAATGTTACTCACGAGACGTTTGGGGACCAATGGACGAAAGTGCCTTTTACACGGCCCGACCGGCACCGACCGCACGGGACACAACGCTAGACTCATTCGTACCAAAGCATCTTCCCCGGGGAAGCCGCGCATGACGACAAAAGTGTTCACGGGCGGTCGCATCCGCCAGGCGGAATACGATTCCGCATCGCGCCAGCTCGATCTGCACTGGGAGAACGGCTCGGTGCTGGCGTACAAGCACGTCCCCGAGGAGGTGTTCCGGCGCCTGTGCAGCGCGCCGAATCCCGCCACCTACTGGGAAGACCGGATCGCGGAGGAATACCCGAAGGGCACGCCGCGCAGCGGGGGCAAGCCTTCCGGCGGCGGCAAGACACTCGGTGACCTGTTCGGTGACGAGTAGGGGCCGCGCCGCCGGCGCCGCGCGCGCCGCATGAAGGACCTGCGCGCGCTGGCGGCGGCCTTCCCGCATCCGGGCCGCCTCGAAGCCATCCTGCTGCGTCCCGCGCGCGGCCAGCGGGCGCAGGCGGTGCCCTCCGTGCGCGTGGTCGAAGGCCGCGGGCTCGAAGGCGACCGCGCGGCGGCGGGCCGCGCCGGCGGCAAGCGGCAGGTGACGCTGGTCCAGTCCGAGCACCTTGCCGTGATCGCCGCCTTGCTGCGGCGCGATGCCCTGGACCCTGCCGACCTGCGCCGCAACCTCGTGGTCTCCGGCCTCAACCTGCTCGCGGCGCGTGCGCTGTTGCGCGACCAGGCGCTGCGCCTGCGCATCGGAGGCGACGTGGTGCTCGAAATCAGCGGCCCCTGCGAGCCCTGCTCCAGGATGGAGGACCGGTTCGGGCCCGGGGCGTGGAACGCGATGCGCGGCCACGGCGGCGTGACGGCGCGCGTGCTGCAAGGCGGCACCGTGGCGCGCGGAGACGCGGTGCGCTGCTTCATGGACCAGTAGCGCGTGTAACAGGCACGGACGATGTCACCATGCGTTGCATGGGGGGAGGCACTTTCGGGCGTTATGCCCCTGGAAGGTGCCGGCTACCCTGCCCGGAGTACAGGGAGAGAACCATGCGAGAGAACCGACGTGCCGTAGCGGTGGCGCTTGCATTTGTGTTGCTGCCAGTCGCCTCCTTCGCCGACGGAGAGCCGGATGGGCGCCTGCACCCCTGTTGCGGCGCGCGCGTGCATGGCTACCGCAACTTCACGCGCCAGGTCCTGGCCAGCTGTTCGCGCTGGGTGCAGGTGCGCTACCGCGAAAGCATCTCGATCGTCGACGCCGACAAGCTGAACGCCTGCATCGCGACGGGCCTGCGGGAAAGCCGTTCGCAACTCGAGGAGGCCCTGCGCGGCGTGCGCCGGAAGTCGGCGCGGGAAGCGCTGCGCTCCTACCAGCTCAGTTTCGAGAGCGCCCTGGCCGGCGTGGAACCCACCCGCGACGAGCCGGCGGCCGCGTACGACCAGCGCCAGAGTTCGCTGCGCCACCTGCTGGCGCACGCGTGGACGCGCTACGAGCTCGAGGAAAGCTAGGAGCCCAGGCTCCTAGGGCGCGAACGAGTTCGAGGAAGGCTGGCGCGCGGCGCCAACGAGTTCCAGCACCGCGTCCGCGAACACCCGCGGCACTTCCTGCGGCATGTTGTGCCCCACGCCCGGCACGATGCGGTGCGAGCGCGGGCCCGTGAACCGGTGCGCGGAGGCTTCCCCCTGCGCGGGCGGATGCACGCCATCGTCGGTGCCGTCGAAGGTGATGGCGGGCACGGTGATGGCGGGCTGGGCGGCCAGGCGCCGCTCGATGTCCGCATACGCCGGGTCGCCCGGCACCAGCCCGTAGCGCTGCCGGTACGAGTGGATCACCACCTCGACGAAGTCCGGGTTGTCGAAGGCCGCCGCCGAGCGCTCGAAGGTCGCGTCGTCGAAGCGCCAGCTCGGCGACCAGAGCTGCCACAGCAGGCGCGTGAGCGCGCGGCGGTCCTTCGCCAGGCCCGCGCGCCCGCGCTCGCAGTGGAAGTAATACTGGTACCAGAGCCGCTGTTCGTTGGCGGGCGTGTCGGGCTCCATCGCGCGTGCGATGTCGTGGATGTTGTAGCTGTTGTACGAGACCAGGCCGGCGCAGCGCCCGGGCCACAGCGCCGCGACGATGCAGGCCGCGCGGCCGCCCCAGTCGTAGCCGGCGAGCACGGCGCGCGGAAGGCGCAGCGCGTCCATCAGGGCCAGCAGGTCGGCGCCGAGCGCGGCCTGCTCGCCCGAGCGCGGCGTGTCGGCGGCCAGGAAGCGCGTCGGCCCGAAGCCGCGCAGGTAGGGCACGATCACGCGGCAGCCGGCATCGGCCAGCAGCGGCGCGACCTCCGCGTACGCGTGGATGTCGTACGGGAAGCCGTGCATCAGGAAGACCGGCGGCCCTTCGGCGGGGCCGCAGGCGTGCCACGAGATTTCGAGGACGCCGGCGCGGGTGGTGTGCAGGGGTGTCATGGGCGAAGCTTGCCACCGTCCGGACCATGTTGCCCACTAGGGCAGTGCGGCCAGGCTCGCCACCAGGTCCTGCGGATGCAGCATGGCCTCGCGCACCAGGCGGGCGGTGGCATCCTGGTGCAGCGTGGCGCGCAGGCGCGGCGCGTGCGTGAGCGCCTCCCACACGGGCCGCAGCTGCGCATCGTCCGGCGTGTCGCCCTGCGCCAGTCGCCGGGCGTAGGCGAGGCTGGCCGGCTCCGCCGCGAGCACGGCCTTGCTGGCGGCGGCCAGCAGCGAGGGCTGCGTTTCCGGCGGCGCCGTGCAGCAGTAGATCACCTGCGCCGGCAGGCCGCGAGGCGCGGGCTGCAGTTGCCGCAGTGATGCGCCGCGGATGCGTGCCTCGCCGTCGGCGGTGCCGAAGGCGTAGCTGCGCGCCGCGTCCGCGTGCGCCAGTCGCACGAGGCCGCGATGCAGGCGCGAGAAGTCGGAGCTGGCGGCGGCCGGCGCGGCCTTCACTTCGGCCAGCAGCAGGAGGTCCGCACCTTCCCGCGAGTCGCTGGCAATCGCCGCATCCCATTCGTCCTTGGCCTTGCCGCGGTCGCCGGGGAAGCCCGCCAGCGGACGCAGGCTGCGCAGCACGCGGTAGGTGCCGGGCGTGCGCGATCGCAGCAGGTCCACCAGCTGCTGGAAGGCTGCCACGGTGGCGCGCTCGGCATCGTCGCCGGCCCGCGCGGCGCTGCGGCCCTGGGTCGCTGCCGCGTGGCTGCTGGCGGAAGGGCCGCGCCGCTCGCACAGGGCGAGGTAGCGCTGCACGGAGGCGCCTGGCAGCAGCGCCGCGCGCCGGACGAGCCGCTGCAGCGCCTCGCTGCCAAGGATCGCGTCCAGCGTGGCTGCGAGCGATGCATCGGCTTCGGGCGCGCCTTCCGCCAGCGCGTCGCGCAGGGAAGTCCACGCATCCGCCGCCACCAGCGCGTGCAGCGCGGCCAGCCGATCGCGCCCGGGACCGGGCGGCAGCGCACGCGTCTTGCCGGGATGCGCGATCGCGTCGGTGAGGCTGCGCACGGTGCGCCGGTCGGCGGCCGCCGACCGGGACAGCCGCACGAACTCGTGCACCTGCGCATCGTGGACCTGCAGCACCAGGGCCTGGAACGACGGATCGCCCCGCTCGCCCACCATGGCCTCGCGCAGGAACGCGGCCAGCGCGCCGGTGAAGAGATCGCGCACATCGTCAGCGACCGGCCGCCGCTGCTCAATCCCCAGCCGCGCCGCCTCGATCGCGAACGCCAGCGCCGTCTCGACGTCGCCGGCGCGTGCGGGCGCGGCATCGGGCGGCAGCGGCGGCAGGCGGTACCTGCGCGGCGCAGCGCGCAGGGCAGCGAGCAGGAGGTCTTGGGCGGCGTGCAAGCCGCCCAGTGTGTCAGAGCGACGGCGGCACGGGGCCGAATAGCGCGGGCGCGCACCGCGCCACGTGGTTTCCCCGCTCTCGCGCCGGGGCGCCTTGCGCTACAAGGACTGCGCAGCCCCGGCGCGGGGCATCCAGGGAGCGACGAGTGAGCGACGACAGCAGCAAGGGACTGACCGGATTCATCGGCCTGGGCCGCATGGGGCGGGGCATGGCGCTGAACCTGTGCCGCAAGGGCTTCCGCCTGATGGTGCACGACCTGGCGCCGGGCCCGGTGCAGGACCTGGTCGCGGCCGGCGCACGGGCCGCGCGCGACGTCGCGGAACTGGCCCGCACCTGCGATGTGGTGATCACGATGCTGCCCGATTCCGCTACGGTCACCGAAGTGATCGCCGGCCCCGGTGGCGTGCTGGCCAACGCCCGCGCGGGCACGCTGGTGATGGACATGAGCACCGTGGCGCCCGAGGTGACCGACAGCGTGGCAGCCGCCGCGGCGCGCCGCGAAATGCGCTTCGTGGATGCACCGGTGGGCCGCCTCGCGAGCCATGCCGACCGCGGCGAATCGCTGTTCATGGTGGGGGCGAGCGCGCAGGACTTCGCCACGGTCCGGCCGCTGCTGGAGGCGATGGGCACCACCCTCCACCACTGCGGGCCGACGGGGACCGGCACCCGCACCAAGCTGGTCAACAACTACCTGGCGATCGTCTCCTGCCACCTCAACGCCGAGGCACTGACGCTGGCGCAGAAGTTCGGCCTGTCGCTGGAGAAGACGCTCGAAGTGATCCACGGGACCACCGCCACCAACGGCCAGCTGAAGATCGCCTGGCCCACCAAGGTGCTGCGCGGCGACACGGAACCGGGCTTCACCATCGACCTCGCGCACAAGGACCTGACGCTGATCGTCGAGGCGGCCAACGCCGTGCGCACACCGGTGCCGGCAGCAGCGGCGGCGCGCGAGGCCTACAGCGTGGCGCGCGCCCGCGGCTGGGGCGCGAAGGACTTCTCTGCCATGGCCGATGCGTGGTGCGAACTCGCGGGCGCCACGCCGCCGCGGCTGGAGTCGTGATGGAGCGCGCGGCACCCGCCTGGCAGGACCAGGTGTTCGAGATCCTGAAGCAGGGCCAGGTGCGGCAGGTGGCCTACGTGCCCGATGCCGGCCATGCGCACCTGATCCGCCGCGTGCATGCCGACCCGCAGTTGCGCGGCATCGTGCTCACCACCGAGGAGGAGGGCATCGCGGTTTCCTGCGGCGCCTGGCTGGGCGGCGAGCGCGCCGTGCTGCTGATGCAAAGCAGCGGCGTGGGCAACTGCATCAACATGCTGTCGCTGGTGGAGAACGGGCGCTTCCCTTTCCTCACGCTGGTGACGATGCGCGGCGAGTGGGCCGAATTCAACCCGTGGCAGGTGCCCATGGCCAAGGCCGTGCGGCCCTGCCTGGAGGCCATGGGCGTGCGGGTGCTGTGCGCCACGCGCCCGGAGGAGGTGGCGGAGACGGTGCAGGCCGGCGTCGATGCGGCCTTCGGCGCCGGCGAGTCGGTGGCGGTGCTGCTGGCGCAGAAGCTGATCGGCCGCAAGGCCTGGGAGGGCGCGCAATGAGCGGCATCGACCGGCGCGCCTTCGTGCGCGAACTGCTGGCGCGCTGCCCCGAGGCGCTGGTCGTCACGGGCCTCGGTTCGCCGAGCTGGGATGCGTTCGCGGCCGGGGACCGCGATGGGACCTTCTATCTCTGGGGCGGCATGGGCGGCGCCGCCGCCATGGGCTTGGGGCTGGCGCTTGCGCAGCCTCAGCGCAGCGTGCTGGTGATCACCGGCGACGGCGAACAGCTCATGGGCCTGGGCGTGCTCGCGACCATCGCCGCGCAGCAGCCGGCGAACCTCACGGTGGTGGTCCTCGACAACGGGCACTATGGCGAGACCGGCATGCAGCGCAGCCACACCAGCCTGGGCACCGACCTGGTGGCCGTGGCGCGCGGCTGCGGTTTCGCGCAGGCCGAGGCGATCCGCGAGCCCGAAGCCGTGGCGTCGCTGGCCGCGCGCATCGCCGCGCGCAGCGGCTGCCTGCTGGCGCAGGTGCACGTGGCCTCCGAGGATCTGCCGAAGGCGCTCCCCGCCCGCGACGGCGTGTACCTCAAGAACCGCTTCCGTGCGGCGCTGGGGCTGCCGCCCTTCTAGGAAGCCCTCCATGCACGACGCACCGATCGCCTACCTCGAGCGCACCCGCGACTGGTACCTCGCGCTCGGCTACGGCAACCCTTACCGCTACGCGCACTTCGACGAGGTGCCGTTCCAGCCGCTGAAGAAGGCGCTGGCCGATTGCGTCGTGACACTGGTGACGACGGCGGCGCCGTACCAGCCGGGCAAGGGGCCGCAGGGGCCCGGCGCGCCGATGAATGCGGCGGTCAAGTTCTACGTGCCCTACACCGGCGACACGGCGCGCGACCACGACCTGCGCATCGCCCACGTGGCCATCGACCGCAGGCACACCTCGATGGAAGACAGCCAATGCTGGTTCCCGCTGCCGCTGATGCGAACGCTGGCGGGCGAGGGGCGCATGCGGCTGGCGCCGCGCTTCCACGGCGCGCCCACCAACCGCAGCCAGCGGCACACGATGGAAGCCGACGTGCCGCTGATCGTGCAGCGCTGCCTGGACGACGGCGTGGATGCCGCGCTGCTCGTGCCCAACTGCCCGGTGTGCCACCAGACCCTGGCGCTGGTGGCGCGCGGACTCGAAGCCGCCGGCATTGCCACCGTGGTCATGGGCTGCGCCAGGGACATCGTGGAGCACGTGGGCGTGCCGCGCTTCCTGTTCTCCGACTTCCCGCTCGGCAACGGCGCGGGCAGGCCGCACGATCCCGCCTCGCAGCGGCAGACGCTGGAACTCGCGCTGCAATTGCTGCAGTCGGCGACGGCCCCGCGCACCACCGTGCAGTCGCCGATCCGGTGGAGCGAATCGAGCGACTGGAAGCTGGATTACTGCAACATCGAGCGCGCGAGCCCGGAGGAGATCGCCCGTGCCCGCGCGGAGTTCGACGCGGTGAAGGCGCAGGCGAAGCAGATCAAGTCGGCGGAACTGTCCTAGGAGCCTGGGCTCCTAGCCGACGCGCCGCAGCGCACCCTGGTACCAGCGCAGGTCCACGAAGCGGTCCTGTGGCGGCGGCGTGCCGCCCCACTGGCCTTCCATCTCGGCGCGGATCGCGAGCAGGCGCGCGAAGCCCGGCGCGTCGAAGGCCGCGTCGCGCGCCAGCCCCGAGGCGAGCACGCCGTAGGTGGATTCGGCCAGCGGGCGTTCGAGCTGCAGGCGCTGCGCCAGCAGTGCGATGGCCGGCTCGCGGTTGGCCGGGTTCAGGCCCCAGCGCGTGCCCTCGATCCAGGCCGCGAGGTAGCGCTCGACGACGCCGCTGTTCGCCTGCGCCCATGGGCGCATCGCGAACGCACCCGAGGCCTGGTACGGACCCAGCAGGTCCGACACCTTGCCCAGGCTGCGCAAGCCGCTCGCCAATGCCTGCAGCGAGAACGGCGGGTTGAGCATGGAGGCCGTGTTCGACTTGTCCTGCTGCATCGCGCGGATGCGCTGGAAGGTGCCGCCGACCTCTTTCAGCGTGTAGTCGCCGGACGCGAGCCCGCGGTCCTTGAGGATCTTCTTGGCCTGCAGCGCGTACGCGGTATTGGGCGCATCCACGATCAGCGTCTTGCCGCGCAGCTGCGAGATGGCCGTGATCTCCGGCTGCACGAACAGCTCGTTCATGCTGTTGTCGCCGCCGGAGAGGATCACCACGTCCTGCCCGCCCGGGTCGCGCATCGCCACGGCGTTGTCGACGGCTGCATGGGCGATCTCGAACGCACCCGATGCCAGGCCGTTGCGCAGTTCCACCGAGTTCTGCGTGAACTGCAGGTCGACGTCGAGGTTGCGCCGCGCGAAGAAGCCCTGCTGCGCGGCGGCGAAGAGGCCGAGGTTCTGCGCGCCCGGAAAGACCTTCACGCGCACGCGCGCCTGCGGCTCGGGCGCGGCGGGCTGCTGCGCGCACGCGCCCAGGCCCGCCGCACTGCCGAAGGCGATCAGGAGGCGGCGGCGGGAAGGGGAGGGGGCTTGCTCGTCGTGCATCGTGGGGTCTCCTCAGTCGGCCTTGGCGCCGGTGTCGCGCACCACGCGCGACCACTTGATCATCTCGGCGCGCAGGTAGTCGCGCGCTTCGGCCAGGCCGCCCGACAGGGGCTCGAAGCCCGCGGCGGCCAGCCGGGCCTGGAAATCCGGATCGCGCTGGATCTGTGCGACTTCGCGGTTGAGGCGCTGCAGGATGGCCTCCGGCGTGCGGGCCGGCGCGAACACGCCGACCCAGGTGACGTCCTCGAAACCCGGAAAGCCCGATTCGGCCACCGTGGGCACCTCGGGCAGGGCCGGCGAGCGCTTCGCGCCGGTCACGACCAGGCCGTGCACGCGGCCCGATTTCACGAGCTCCACCGCGGCCGGCAGGGCCACGCTGGCCAGCTGCGTCTGGCCCGCCATCGCCGCCGCGAGGGCGGGGCCCGCGCCCTGGTAGGGCACGTGCGTGACGTTCATCTTGCCCAGCACCTTGAACAGGTATTCGGCCGTGAGGTGCGGCGTGGTGCCGGCGCCGGCCGTGCCGTAGTTCCAGTTGCCGGATTTCGCCTCCGCGAGCACGTCCCTGAGCGTGCGCGCCTTCACGGCCGGGCCGGTCACGATCAGGTTGGGGCTGGAGGCGACCAGGCTGGCGAGCGTGAGGTCCTTGTCCGGATCGAAGCCCAGGCTGCGCTGCATCGCGGGGTTCACCGCGTACGAGCTGGTGTTGATCATGAGCGTGTAGCCGTCCGGCTCGGCGCGCGCGACCAGCGCGGAGGCCACGCTGCCGCCCGCGCCCGGCTTGTTCTCCACGACCACGGCCTGCCCCAGCGCCTCGCCGAGCTTCTGCCCGAGGAGCCGGGCGATGATGTCCGCCGGCCCCGCCGGCGCGAAGGCGACGACGAAGCGCACCGGCTTCGTGGGCCAGGCCGCCGGCTGGGCCGCGGCGCAGAGCGGCGCGAGGGCGGCCACGAGCAGCAGGGCGCGGCGGATGCGATGCATGCGGCGTTCCTTCATGCGCGCGGCGCGTGTTCGAGCACGTGGCGCGCCATCTGTTCGCGCGTGCAGATCCAGACGTCCTCGCACTGCTTCACGCGGCCCATGATGGTGTCGTAGACCCAGGCACCGGAGGCGCGGCCCATGACGTGCGTGTGCGCCGTCACGTCCAGCATCAGGGGCGCGTCCTCGGCACGCAGGGCCGCGAAGGTGTCCTCGAACACCTCCAGCATGTGGCGCGGCGCGTGGCCGTAGCGGATGCAGATCGGCAGGTCGTTGACGTCCATGGTCAGCGGGATGCCGACGATGCGCCGGCCGCCGAAGTCCATCACGTAGGGGCGGTCGTCGTCGTTGACGTCGCCGTGGTGCAGGTAGCCGGCCTCGGCCAGCAGCCGCGAGCTGATGGCGCTGCCGGTGCCGCGCGGGCTGATCCAGCCGCGCGGCGCCACGCCGGCGGTCTCGTGCAGGATGCGGTGGTTCTTCTCGAGGTTGGCGCGCTCGCCCGCTTCGTCGAGATAGACCGGGATCACGTCCATGCCCCAGGAGTGGTTCACGATCTCGTGCCCGAGCTGGGCCAGTTGGCGGACCATCGCCGGGTCGCGCTCGCAGATCACGCCGTTGACCATCACGCTGGTCTTCACCTGGTGCCGCTCGGCGATCGCCAGCAGCCGCTGGATGCCGCGCACCAGCCCGAAGCTGGCCCACGAATGCGCATTGGTGTCGAAGAAGCCCGGCTTGAGCACGTTGCCCATCGGACCGATGCCGGGGGCCTGCCCGTCCGACCATGCCTCGTACGCGATGTTGAAGATCACGGCGAGGCGCCGTCCGCCGGGCCAGCGGAAGCTGTCGGGCAGCCGGGTGATCGCAGCCTGCATGCGGGGGCCTCCTCGAAACGGAGGCCATTATCTGGAGGGGTTTGCGGTGTCCCGCGGGGAGTTACCCGGGGCCCGTGCTAATGGCGCGTGACGACCTGTTCGATGCCCTGGAAGAGCTGGCGGTAGGCTTCCTTGGCCTTGCGGATGCGCTCGAGGTCGCTCAGCAGGGTCTCGAGCGCGGACTGCGCGCCCACGCCGCTGCGCCCGCGCGGGACGCGGTATTCCGGCGGCTTGACCTCGGGGTCGAGGAACAGGATGCGGTCTTGCATGGGGACAGCCTTGGCCCCGGCATGTTAGCAGCGGCCGCCGTTTGTCGCCACCGCAGCGTCACTCCCCAGGCGGACGCCGGAAGGGGCCGCGCGGTTCGTTGCGACGCAGCAGGCCCTTGATGCCGCGGACCACGACCGCCACCACCACCAGCGCGATGAACACATAGAGCGCCGTCCACAGCAGGGTGTTGGTCATGCGGATTCCTTCGGCCCGCGGCGCGCGCCGGAGCATGCCGGCCATGCTAGCGCCGGAGGCGCCCACGCGGTGCCAGAATCCCGTTCGGCTTGCCTGATCGGAGATGGACATGCGCGACTGGTTCCGCCGCAACCGCGGCTTCCTGCTGTTCCTGCTGGGCCTGGGCCTGTTCCGCACGGCCGTGGCGGACTGGAATCCGATCCCCAGCGGGTCGATGCGCCCGACGCTGCTGGAAGGCGACGTGGTGCTGGTCGACCGGCTCGCGTACGACGCCAAGGTGCCGCTGACGGACGTGGCGATTGCACACCTGGGCGACCCCGCGCGCGGCGACGTGGTCACCTTCCATTCGCCGGCCGACGGCACGCGGCTGATCAAGCGCATCGTGGGGCTGCCCGGCGACGTCGTCGAGATGCGCAACGAGGTGCTGTTCGTCAATGGCCGGCCGGCCGGCTACGGCGAGCCGGTGACGGTGCGGGAGCAGCGGCGCGGCGTCGCGGCGGAAACGGTGCGCACGCTGGAGCGGCTGGACACGCGCGAGCACGCCGTGCAGTTCCTGCCGGGCCAGCCGGCGCAGCGCAGCTTCCCGCCCGTGCGGGTACCCGAGGGGCACTTCTTCGTGCTGGGGGACAACCGGGACGACAGCGCCGATTCGCGCTACATCGGCATGGTGCCGCGCCGGCTGCTGATCGGCCGGGCGCACCACATCCTCGTTTCCGCCGACATCCTGGGCCGCTGGGCGCCGCGCTTCGCGCGGCTGGGCGAGCGGATCCGCTGAAGGAGCCTAGCGGATCCCGCGCGCGAGCAGGAAGGGCGCGAAGCTCTTGTCCGACACCAGGATGTGCCGGGCCAGCCAGTCGCCCAGGAACTTGAGCGTGGCGATGGCCACGGTGGTGTCGCTGCCGCGCTCCTTGAGCTTTTGCGCCAGCGCCTTGGCCTGGCCGGCCAGCTTGCCGTGCTCGGCGCGGTGCGCCGCCTCCTCCTTGAAGCCGGCCTCCTTCAGCAGCTTCTCCTCGAAGGCGAAGTGGTACGCGGTGTAGTCCACCACGCTGGTCAGCACCTTGTCGATCACCTCGCGGGCCTGCCCCTGCTGCATGGCGTCATACAGCTCGTTGAACAGGGCGAACAGCTTCTGGTGCTGGCGGTCGATTTCGGCGATCTGCAGGCTGTACTTGTCTTCCCAGACGAACGCGCTCATTGGTCAGTGGCTCCTATCCGGGGGAAAAGTAGCGCCTACTGCGCGGCGATTCCTTGCGCTGGCGCAAGGAATCGGTGCGGACATGCAGGGGACGCCCCGGCGGCGTGAAGCATTCACGCCCGCGGAGCCCCGGGAGACGAGCCTCAGGGTTGCGTGTCGTCCGCCACGCGCCGGTATTCGACGCGCACCCGGTGCACGTGGTCGACGCCCACGAAGTCGTTGCGGCCCTGGAAGTCGACCTCGAAGGTGGCGAAGGGCACGTTCAGGCGCGAGGGCGGCTCGCCGTTCATGAGGGTGTACTTGCGCTTGAGGTTGGTGCCGTCGTACAGCCAGGTGCCCTGGTGCTCCATGCGCGTGATGCGCCCGCGGGCGTCGGCGATGCGCACGCTCTCGTGGAAGGCGCCGTCCGCCGCGAGTTCGAGCACTCGCCGCACCTGCACGCCGTCCTCGCTGTATTCGCGCAGCCAGGTGCCGCGCAGCAGGTCCTGCCGGTCGATGCCTGCGGCCGACAGCGTGGCCGTGGGCGGCAGCCAGGCCTGCAGGAGCCAGGCGAGCGCGCCCAGTCCCAGCAGGGGCAGGAGCCAGCGCGGCGGGGAGGGGGCACGGTCCACCGCGCCACTATCCCAGAAAGGCCCGGGGGCGGGGAGGGCCCGCTGGCGGCGCGGTTATCGGGGCAGCATGCGCCCCGTCTCCTCGTAGCGCTCGTGCCAGGACAGCGCTTCGCGCAGGAGGTGCGGAGTGTGCAGGCCGGCGCGGCCGGAACGGGCCAGCGCCTGGGCGCGGTCCTCGTAGTCCTGCAGGGCGGCGCGGTAGGAGGGATGGGCGCAGCGCTCGATGATCACCTTGCTGCGCTGGCGCGGGGCCAGGCCGCGCAGGTCCGCCAGGCCCTGCTCGGTCACGATCACCTGCACGTCGTGCTCGGTGTGGTCCACGTGGCTGGCCATCGGCACGATGCACGAGATGGCGCCGTTCTTCGCCGTCGAGGCCGACATGAAGATCGACAGGTAGGCGTTGCGGGCGAAGTCGCCCGAGCCGCCGATGCCGTTCATGATGCGGGTGCCCATGAGGTGCGTGGAGTTGACGTTGCCGTACATGTCGGCTTCGATCATGCCGTTCATGGAGATCACGCCCAGCCGGCGGATCACCTCGGGGTGGTTGGAGATCTCCTGCGGGCGCAGCAGGATGCGCTCGCGGTAGTAGTCGAGGTTGTCCAGGAACTCGCGCATGCCCTCGTCGCTGAGCGACAGCGCGGTGGAGGACGCGAAGGCCAGCGTGCCGGACTTGAGCATGTCCAGCATGCCGTCCTGCAGCACTTCGGTGTAGGCCGTCAGGCCCTTGTACTTGCCCTTGTTCAGGCCGCTGAGCACCGCGTTGGCGGTGTTGCCCACGCCGGACTGGATCGGCAGCAGTTCCCTGGGCAGGCGGCCGCGCGAGATCTCGTGCTCGAGGAAGTCGAGGATGTGTTCGGCGATCCGTTCGGAGGCCTCGTCGGGCGGCGTGAACTTCGGGTTGCGGTCGGGGATGTGGGTCTCGACGATCGCGACGACCTTCGCCGGGTCCACGTGGAGGTAGGCATCGCCGATGCGGCTGCTGGGATGCAGCACGGGGATCGGCTTGCGGTTGGGCGGCAACGCCGTGCCGTAGTAGATGTCGTGCATGCCTTCGAGGCCGAGCGCATGCGCGCTGTTCACTTCGAGGATCACCTTGTCGGCCAGGTCCAACCAGGTCTTGTTGTTGCCCAGGGACGAGGCCGCGAGCAGGCGCCCGTCCTCCAGCACGCCGGCCACTTCCACGAGCGCCACGTTGAGCTTGCCGAGGAAGCCGAACCACACGAACTGGCTCACGTGCGACAGGTGGATGTCGATGTACTCCATCTCGCCGGCATTGATGCGCGCGCGGCAGGTGGGGTCGGACTGGTAGGGCAGGCGCATCTCGATGCCGCCGACCTTGGCCAGCGCGCCATCGAGTTCGGGCGCGGTGGAGGCGCCGGTCCAGACGCCGATGCGGAACACCTCTCCATGCTGGTTGTGGGCTTCGATCTGGCGGGCCAGCGCGGGCGGGACGGCCTTGGGATAACCGGAACTGGTGAAGCCGCTCATGCCGACGTGGTCGCCGTGCTGGATGAGGGCGGCCGCCTGTTCGGCGGACATGATTTTCTGGCGCAGGCCGGGATGCAGGACGCGGGAGGCGGGGGACAGCACTTTCTTGTTCTCTCCGATGTTGACGGCAGTCTAAGGGAATACCCGGAGTCCCGACTGAGGGAGGTCAACTGGGCCGTTGCTGGGGTTCCCTTCGGTCACCGCCAGCCTACCGACTGTCGTGCCTGCGGTCGCGGCTCACGCAGGCTGGCGCTGAGCCGCGCAGCGCGCGAAGCCCGGCGCTCACCGCTGCCTGGGATCAAGCGCGTCGCGCAGGCCGTCTCCCAGGAGGTTGAAGGACAGCACCAGCAGGAAGATCGACACGCCCGGCCAGATCGCCATCCAGGGTGCGTTGTCGATGAAGTTCTTCGCCGTGTTGAGCATGCTGCCCCAGCTCGGCGCCGGCGGCTGCTGGCCCAGGCCCAGGAAGGACAGGCTCGCTTCCGCGATCACGGCGGCGGCAATGGCCAGCGTGGCCTGCACCATCAGCGGCGCCGTGATGTTCGGCAGGATGTGGCGCAGCGCGATGCGCCAGGGCGGATTGCCCACGGCGCGCGCCGCTTCCACATAGTCCTCCACCTTCACGCCCAGCACCTGGCCGCGCGTGAGCCGCACGAAGATGGGCGCGGCGGAGATGCCGATCGCCACCATCGCGTTGGTGAGGCTCGGGCCCAGGAAGGCGGCCAGCGCGATCGCCAGGATCAGGAACGGGCAGGCCAGGAAGGCATCGGTGATGCGCGAGATCACGCCGTCGATCCAGCCGCCGAGGAAGCCGGCCGCCATGCCGATCGGCACGCCGATCAGCAGCGAGATGGAAACCGAGACGACGCCCGCGAGCAGCGAGGCCCGCGTGCCCCAGATCACGCGCGAGAGCACGTCGCGGCCGATCTCGTCGGTGCCGAACCAGTGTTCGGCCGAGGGCGCCTGCCGGATCGCGCTCCAGCTGGTGGCGATCGGGTCCTGCGGCGAGACCCACGGCGCGAACACCGCCAGCACGATGAAGCCGAGGACGACGGCGAGCCCCAGCAGCGCGGCGCGCCGGCGCAGCAGGCGGCGCAATGCACGCCGCCACGGGCCGGCGGGTGGCGCCGCGGCTTCGGAGGTGGGGATGGGCAGGACGGCGGCCATGCTTTCCTTGTCAGTGCCGCAGCCGCGGGTTCACCGCGAAGTAGGCCAGGTCCGCGAGCAGGTTCAGCAGCATGTACGCCGTGGCCGTGACCAGCACCACGCCCTGCACCACTGCGTAGTCGCGGTTGAACACGGCGTCGACGATCAGCTTGCCGAAGCCGGGGATGGTGAAGACCTGCTCGGTGAGCACGGCGCCCGAGAGCAGCGTGCCGAGCTCCAGCGCGCCGAGCGTGATCACCGGCGTGAGCGCATTGCGCAGCGCGTGCTTGAGGACCACCGTCTTCTCGTCGAGCCCCTTGGCGCGGGCGGTGCGCACGTAATCGGCGGACAGCACCTGCAGCATCGCGCTGCGCATGTGCCGCATCAGCACCGCCGCGATCGCGTTGCCCAGCACGAAGGCCGGCATGATCATGGCCTTCAGGTTGGCGCCGAGGTCTTCGAACGGACTGACGTAGCCGGAGGCCGGCAGCCATCCGAGATTCACGGCGAACAGCAGGATCAGCAGGATGCCGAGCCAGAAGTTCGGCGTGGAGATGCCCCACAAGGCGAAGATGTTCGCCGCCCAGTCCCACACCGTGCCCCGGCCGACGGCCGAGATGATCCCCGCCGGAATGCCGATCACCAGCGCGATGCCCATCGCCATCGCCGCGAGCTGCAGGGTGACGGGCAGCTTCTGCACCACCAGCCCCAGCACCGGCTGCTGGTTGCGGATCGACTCGCCGAGGTCGCCGCGCAGCACGCCGCCCACCCAGTAGGCGTAGCGCACCGGCAGCGGCTCGTCGAGGTGCAGCTTCTTGCGCAGGTACTCCACCACCGCCGGGTCCTGCTCCTCCCCGGCGAGGATCTTCGCCGGGTCCCCGGGCAGCAGTTGCTGCAGGCCGAAGATCAGCATCGACACGAGAATCAGTGTCGGAATGAGCTGGGCGATGCGCTTGACCAGGTAATCGAACATGGCCTTACTCCCTCCCCCTCCGGGGGAGGGCTGGGGTGGGGGCGCTCCGCGGCACTTTCACGCCCCGTTGCCCATCTTCAATCCCTGCACCCGCAGCAATCCATCCGGAATGTTCCTCACCCCCGTGAGCTTCGGGTTGTACGCCCACAGCCACTTGCGGTGGTACAGGTACACGATCGGCCGCTCCTTGAGCACGCGCGCGGCGACCTGCTCGAACAGCTTCCTGCGCTCGTTCACGTCGCGCACCTCGCGCGAGGCCTTGATCAGCTTGTCGGTCTCGGCGTCGCAGTAGCCGGCGTAATTCAGCGGCTGGTTGCAGGCGTGGAAGCTGTAGAGGTTGCCATCGGGGTCGGGCCGTCCGCTCCAGGCCAGCACGTAGGCCTCGAAGTCGCCCTTGTCCGCCATGTTCAGCGAGGTCGCGAACTCCGCCGCCTGGATCTTCACGTCGAAGCCGGCCTCGCGCGTCATCGCCTGCACCACCAGCGCGATGCGCTGCGCGTCCGAGGTCGTGGGCGTCACCAGCGTGAAGCTCGGATTGGGGACGCCGGCTTCCTTGAGAAGCGCCTTGGCGCGGGCGATGTCGCGCTTCGGGATCGGCATGTTCTTCGCATAGAAGGTGTTGGTCGGCGGCACCCACTGGTTGCCCACGATGGCCTCGTTGTCCATCACCACCTGCACCAGGCCCTGGCGGTCCAGCGCCAGCTCGAAGGCCTCGCGCACGCGGCGGTCGCGCCCCAGCGGGTTGTTCTTCGCCTTGTCGCTCTTGCCCACGTTGATCGTGATGCCCTGGTAGCCGATCTCGGTGATGCTGGCCGTCTTGAGCTTCTTCTCCTTGACGATCTTCTCCATGTCGCTGGGCGCCACGCGCTCGATGAAATCGAGCTGGCCGGAACGAAGGTTCGCCAGGCGCACGGTCGCATCCGGGATCGGCACGTAGGTGATGCGGTCGAAGGCGACGCTGGCCTTGTTCCAGTAGTTGGCGTAGCGCTCCAGCACCATGCGGTCCTGCGGCACGCGCTCGACGAACTTGTACGGGCCGGAGCACACCGGGTGCGCGGCGAACTTGTCGCCGGCCGCCTGCGCCGCCTTGGGCGAGACCATCATTCCCGCGCGGTCGGTGAGTTGCGCGAGCAGCGGCGAGAACGGCGCCGACAGGTTCAGGCGCACGGTGGACGGATCGACGACATCCACGGTGGACACGGGCGCCAACTCGCCGCGCCGGTTCGATCCGGGCATCGTCTTGTGCCGCTCGATGTTGTACTTCACCGCCGCCGCGTCGAACTTCTCGCCGTCGTGGAAGGTGACGCCCTGGCGCAGCTTGAGCGTGAGCGCCTTGCCGTCGGCGGACCACTCGTAGCCGGTGGCCAGCTGCGGCACGATGGCGAGCTTCTCGTCGATGTCGAACAGCTTGTCGCACAGCGCCGCGAACACCACGCGGCCGACGAAGGTGCGCGCCAGCGAGGGATCGAGCGCGTCCGGGTCCTCGGCCAGGCCGACGCGCAGCGTCGTCTGTGCCTGGGCGGCGAGCGCGGCGGCGCCGAGCAGGACGACCGCCAGGGGCCGCAGGAGGGATCTAGGCAAGCAGGGCATGGTGGGCTCTCCAGGAAAGTTTCAGGGGCCCGGCGCGGCCGGCGCCGGGGTGACGAAGGCGGCCTGCAGGCGTTCGAGCCGGCGGCGCGCGGGAGCGAAGGCGATCGGCTGCGCTGTGGTGCCGCCGCGGCCCTGCAGCTCGCGCCAGAAGTGGCAGGCGGCGGCGTGGCCGTCGCTCGTCGCTTCCAGCAGCGGCACCTGCTGCGAGCACAGCGGCTGCGCGTGCGGGCAGCGGGTGTGGAAGTGGCAGCCGGAAGGCGGATGCAGCGGGCTGGGCACGTCGCCGCCGATCACCAGGCGGTCGCGCGGCGCGTCCGGCTCCGGCCGCGGGATCGCGGACAGCAGGGCCTGCGTGTAGGGGTGGCGGGGGGAGGCGAACAAGGCGTCCTTGTCCGCCGTCTCGACGATGCGCCCGAGGTACATCACGGCCACGCGCGTGGCGATGTGCTTGACCACCGCGAGGTCGTGCGCGATGAAGACGTAGGCGAGGCCGAAGCGCCGCTGCAGGTCCTGCAGCAGGTTCACCACCTGCGCCTGCACGGACACGTCCAGCGCCGACACGGCTTCGTCGCAGACGATCAGCTTGGGCTCCACCGCGAGCGCCCGCGCGATGCCGATGCGCTGGCGCTGCCCGCCCGAGAACTCGTGCGGATAGCGTTGCGCGTGTTCCGGCGCAAGGCCGACGATGCGCAGCAGCTCCCCGACGCGCCCGGCCTCGCGGCCCGCATGCAGTCCGTGCAGCCGCAGCGGCTCCGCCAGCGTCTGGCCCACGGTCATGCGCGGGTTCAGCGACGAATACGGGTCCTGGAAGATGATCTGCATCGAGCGCCGCCGCGCGCGCAGCTGCGTGGTGGAAAGCCCGCCCATGTCCTGCCCGTCGAACACGACGCGGCCCGCGGTGGGCTCGATCAGGCGCAGGATCAGCCGCCCGAGGGTCGACTTGCCGCAGCCGGATTCGCCGACCACGCCCAGCGTCTCGCCGGCGTGCAGCCGCAGGTCCACGCCATCGACCGCGCGCACCAGCCCGCTCACGCGCCCGAACAGCCCGCGCCGCACCGGGAAGTGCTTGACGAGCCCTTGCACGTCGACGAGCGCGTTCATGGCGTGGCCACCGCTTCGGGCAGGTGCGGCGCCAGCACGTCGGGATCGAGCGGCGCGCGCCAGCAGGCCGACGCGTGCTGCGCGCCGACTTCCATCAGCGGCGGCGACTCGGCATGGCAGCGTGCGATCGCGAACGGGCAGCGCGCCGCGAAATGGCAGCCGCGCGGCCGCTGCAGCGGGTTCGGCACCTGCCCCTCGATCGACGCCAGCCGCTCGCGCGCGACGTCCAGCCGCGGGATCGAGCCGAGCAGGCCCACGGTGTAGGGATGCTGCGGCTGCGCGAAGATCGCGGCCACGCTCGCGCGTTCGACGATGCGGCCGGAATACATCACGACCACTTCGTCGGCGACCTCCGCCACCACGCCCAGGTCGTGCGTGATCAGGATGACCGCGCTGCCGGTTTCCGCCTGCAGGGTGCGCATCAGCGCAAGGATCTGGGCCTGGATGGTGACGTCCAGTGCCGTCGTCGGCTCGTCCGCGATCAGCAGGCGCGGGTTGCAGGCGAGCGCCATCGCGATCATCGCGCGCTGCCGCATGCCGCCCGAGAGCTTGTGCGGATATTCGTGCAAGCGCTGCTCGGGCGCCGGGATGCGCACCTGGCGCAGGACCTCGATGGCGCGCGCCTGCGCCTCGCCGCGCGAGACGGGCCAGTGCCGCAGCAGCGCCTCGACGATCTGCTCGCCGATCGTGAAGGCGGGGTTCAGCGAGGTCATCGGCTCCTGGAAGATCATCGCCATGCCGTTGCCGCGCAGGTCCAGCAGCTCGCGCTTCGGCGCGCCCACCAGCTCCCGCCCCTCGAAGCGGATCGAGCCCCCGGTGATGCGCCCGGGCGGATCGGGCACCAGCCCCATGATGGAAAGCGCCGTCACGCTCTTGCCGCAGCCGGATTCGCCGACGATGGCCAGCGTGCGGCCGGCATCGACGGCGAAGCTCACGCCGTCCACCGCGGGGAAGCTGCCGTCGTCCGTGCTGAATTCGGTGCGCAGGTCGCGCACTTCCAGGACGGGCATCAGGCCGCGCCTCCGCGCTCGCGCTGGAAGCGCTCGATGCGCGCCTCGATCTCGGCGCGGTCGGTGATGCCGACGGCATCGCGCCGGCCGGCGAGGCAGGCGAGGAAGGGCTGGGCGCGCTCCAGGCTCTTGCGGTACAGGCGCCGCAGCTCCAGCACCGGCTCCTCGTGGTCGTCCACGCGCAGGTCCAGCTGCGGATAGTCCTCGTCGGCCTGGATGCGCAGGGCGGCGGCCTGCTTGCCGCGCTTGTCGCCGCCGGCGGCCTCACCCGCGGCGAGGGCGGCGAGCAGGCGCTCGGCCAGGGGCTTGCCGCGCATTTCGAGGAACGTTTCGGCCGTCGCATCGACCACCCGCGCTCCGGCCAGCATGTTGCCGGCGACGCTGAAGTCCTCCCCCAGGCGATGGCCGCACCAGGCTATGCAGGCCGCGCCGGTCCAGGCCGCGGGCTGGCCCTGCGCGGGCAGGACGTGGAGCTGGCGCTGCTCGCGCCCGGCGTCGGCGCCGGTGAGCATCGCGATCACTTGTTCAGGCGTGCGGCCGGCCGCCAGCAGATCCAGGCCCTGCGGTCCGTAGAGCGGATTCATGAGCGCCTGGGTGGCGAGCACGCCGACCCCGCGCCGCGCATGCACGGTGAGCGCGCCCACCGCGAAGAACCGGCTGGCGATGGCAGCGCCGAAGCGGCCCGCCTCGTCGCGCGCCAGGATGGACCACGTCATTCCCGCATCCTTTTGGGGCCCACGGGGGCCCAGTTCGGGGGCATTCTCGGCCCAACGGCCCCGCCAGGCTGCCCGGCGCAACCCTGACGCTCCCCGGCCGTGGTGCGTGCAAAAGGCGGGCCCGACTGAGGAAGATCAAGTGCGGCGGGCCGCCCCGGCCCAAGAATCGGCTCCGACTGCAGGCAAGCTGCCTGCGTAGAAGGAGATTCCGTGTTTCGTCCGCTCGTGACCGTCGCCGCCGTCCTGGCCCTGCTGGGTGGCTGCTCGAAGCAAGAAGCCCCCACCGCCGCGCCGGCGCCGGCCATGCCCGTCGCCGCCGCACCGGTGACCGCCGCGGCACCCGCTGCCACGGCCGCCCCCGCGGCCGCTCCCGCCGCTGAAGCGCCGGCTGCCGCCGCACCCGCACCGGCCGCCCAGCCGGTCGCGCAGAAGGCTCCCGCCGCCGCGCCGCAGGCCAGGGGCCAGGCCGTCGACATGTTCGGTGGCAGTTCCGCCGCCGCCGCGCCGACCGCATCCCACAACCGCGGCAAGGTGCTGCAGACCGCCGAAGGCGGCGGCTACACCTATGCCGAAGTGCAGATGGCCTCCGGCAAGAAGGTCTGGATCGCCGGCTCGCACATCGACGTGAAGCAGGGTGCCGAGGTGGAGTGGGGCAACTACGGCCTGATGCGCGACTTCACGGCCAAGTCGCTGAACCGCACCTTCCCCGAAATCCTGTTCGTGGACCGCTGGGCCCCGGTGGGCCAGGCCCCCGTGGCCGTGGCGCCGCACGGCAAGTTCCCGAATGGCACGCCGGCCGTGAGCGCCGACGAGATGGCCGCGGCCGCCGCGGGCGCGCCCGCCGCCGCAGCCGCCGATCCCTCCGCGCGCGGCACGGTCAAGACCGTGACCAACGCCGGCGGCTACAGCTACATCGAGGTGGAGCAAGGCGCCGGCAAGACCGTGTGGGTGGCCGCGATGGAAACGCCCATGAAGGCCGGCGACAAGGTCCAGTGGCAGGGCGGCACGCAGATGAGCAACTTCACCGCGCGCTCGCTCGGCAAGACCTTCGACAAGATCATCTTCGCCCAGGCGGTGTCCGTCGGGAAGTAACGTGTGACTCCTTCCCTCCGGGGAAGAACGTGGGGTGGGGGATGCGGATGCATCCCCCTTTTTTTATGGCGTTACCCGCCGTGGAAGCCCTTGAGGATGTCTTCCTGCGGCCGCTCCGGATCGATCGTCGAATCGTTGGTGCGGCGGGGCGAGTCGAGGCGGTGGCTTTCCGCCTTGGCCTTCTCCAGGTCCGCCTTCACTTCTTCCGGCGGCGTCGGCGTGGCGTCGTTCAGTTCCGCGTTCGCGGGTGGGGCCGGCGTGTTCATGCGCCCATGATGGCCAGCCGCGCAGCCGCCGGATGTAGGGCGTCATCCTTTTTCGCCTGCCGCGAGTCCCGATTGACGCTGGCTCGCCGGCCCCTGTAGCCTGCCGGACTTCCCCACACAGGAGCCGCGATGCGTCTGATCCCGAGGATTCTCACCGGCCTGGTCCTGCTCGGCAGCCTGTTCGCGCTGCCCGCATCGGCCCAGTCCGACTATCCGAACAAGCCCATCAAGTTCATCGTGCCCTATCCGCCCGGCGGCACGACCGACCTGCTGGCGCGGCTGATGAGCCAGTGGCTGTCGCAACGGCTGAACCAGCAGGTGGTGGTGGAGAACAAGGCCGGCGGCGGCAACAACATCGGCACCGAGATGGCGGTGAAGTCCCCGCCGGACGGCTACACGATCTTCCTGGTCAACCCCGCCAACGCGATCAACGCCACGCTGTACCCCAAGCTGCCCTTCAACTTCCTGGAGGACATGGCGCCGGTGGCCGGTATCGTGCGGGTGCCCAACGTGATGACGGTGACCAAGAACTTCCCTGCGAAGACCGTGGCCGAATTCATCGACTACGCGAAGAAGAACCCCGGCAAGATCAACATGGCGTCGTCCGGCTCCGGCACCTCGGTGCACCTGTCGGGCGAGATGTTCAAGTTCATGACCGGCATCGACATGAAGCACGTGCCGTACAAGGGCGCGGGGCCCGCGATCACGGACCTGATCGGCGGCCAGGTCGACGTGCTGTTCGACAACATGCCCTCCATCATCGGGCACATCCGCGGCGGCTCGGTGCGCGCGCTCGCGGTGACGAGCGCGCAACGCTCGCCGGCGCTCGACGTGCCCACGGTGGCCGACACGGTGCCGGGCTACGAAGCGAGTGCCTGGTTCGGCATTGCGGTGCCCAAGGGCACGCCGGCGGCGGCCGTGCAGCGCCTCAACCGCGAGGTGAATGCGGCGCTGGTCGACGCCGGCATGAAGGCCAAGCTGGCGGACCTGGGCGGCCTGCCGATCGCCGGCACCCCCGAGCAGTTCTGGGCCATCCACAAGATGGAGACCGAGAAGTGGGCCAAGATCGTCCACTTCTCCGGCGCGAAGGTGGACTGATCAACCACGAGGTGGCCGCGCCGGCTGCCCGCTCACGCGGCCGGGGGGCGCGGCCGGCAATCTCCTCCTGCACGTTCCGCTCGGGCGAGTCAGTACCATCGCGGGACCTTGAAGGAGATCCCGACCATGAACGGCGCCCAGAGCCTCGTCGCCACGCTGCTTGCCTCCGGCGTCGACACCTGCTTCGCCAACCCCGGCACCAGCGAGATGCACTTCGTGGCCGCGCTCGACCAGAGCGCCGGCCTGCGCTGCGTGCTGGGCCTGCAGGAGAACGTCGTGACCGGCATGGCCGACGGCTACTGGCGCATCGCGGGCAAGCCCGCCTGCACGCTGCTGCACTGCGGCCCGGGCCTGGCCAACGGCATCGCCAACCTGCACAACGCGCGCCGCGCGCGCAGCGGCATCGTCAACATCGTCGGCGACCAGGCCACCTGGCACAGGCCGTACGATCCGCCGCTGAGCGCCGACACCGAAGGCCTGGCGCGCACCGTGTCGGCCTGGGTGCGCACGAGCACCCACGCGGCCGACGTCGGCCGCGATGCGGCCGCGGCCGTGCAGGCCGCGCGCACGGCGCCGGGACAGGTCGCGACGCTGATCCTGCCCTCGGACGCCTCGTGGGACGAGGGCGGCCTCGTCGGCGAGCCGCTGCCCGTGCCCGCCCCGCCCGCATTCGACGGCTTCGCCATCGAGAACGCCGCGCGCGTGCTGCGCAGCGGCCAGCCGACGCTGATCCTGCTGGCCGGCGGCGGCGTGCGCGGCGAATCGCAGGCGCTGGCCTGGCGCATCGCCCAGGCCACCGGCGCGCAGCTGATGGCCGACTACATGAACGCCCACGTGGAGCGCGGCCGCGGCAGGCTGCAGCTCGAACGCACGCCGTACAACACCGACCTCGCGATGGAGGCCTTCGCCCGCTTCGAGCACATCCTGCTGGTGGGCGCGAAACCGCCGGTGGCTTTCTTCGCCTATCCGGGCAAGCCTTCGATGCAGGCGCCGTCGAATGCGCAGCTGCACGTGGTGACCCGGCCCGAACAGGATGCGGCAGCCGCCCTGCGGGCACTCGCCGAGACGCTGGGCGCCAAGCAGGTGCCGTTGCCCGATCCCGGGCCGCGCCCGCAAGCCGCCAGCGGCGCGCCCGCGCCCGACAAGGTGGCGCAGACGATCGCGGCGCTGATGCCCGAGCACAGCATCGTCTCGGACGAGAGCGTGTCCTTCGGCCGCGGGTTCTACAAGCACTCGCATGCGGCCCCGCAGCACGACTGGCTGCACCTGGTGGGCGGCGCGATCGGTGCCGGACTGCCGGTGGCGACGGGTGCTGCCCTGGCCGGGGGCGGCCGGCGCGTCATCAGCCTGCAGGCCGACGGCTCCGCCATGTATTCGCTGCAGGCCCTGTGGACGCAGGCGCGCGAGAAGCTGCCGTGCACGACCGTGCTGCTCAACAACCGCAAGTACGCGATCCTGCAGGGGGAATACCGGAGCGTGGGGGCGACCCCGGGTCCGACCGCCTTGCGGATGCTGGACCTGGGGGATCCGGATCTCGGGTGGGTTCAGCTGGCCGCCGGGATGGGCGTGGAGGGCGCCCGGGCCAGCACGATGGAGGAGTGTGCCGATCTGCTCGCGCGCAGCTTCCGGCAGCCGGGGCCCTTCGTCATCGAGCTGATGGTGTGAGCCCCGCGCGGAGGGCGGGCCGCCCTCCGGGTGCAGTCTCAGTGCAGGACTTCGACGGCCGGGTAGGTGAGTTCGCGGCCGATCATGGCGCGGGCGTAGAAGTAGTTGTTGCGCGCCTTCTCGCTCATGTTGTCGAGGTCGACCTGGCCCTTGGGGTCGCAGGGAAATGCAAAACCGCGGCCGCTGTCGAACAGCGAGCGGAAGCACAGCTGGAACTGGGAGTTGGCGGAATCCATCATTTGGGGTCTCCTCGCGGGGGTTGCATCGCCTCTCGGCATGGGAGAACTATCGGAGAGAGTCGGGATTCCCGCGATCAGCCGACACTGAATCACGGCCTCGGCGCCTTCCGATTCGCGGGCAGGGCGTCCGCCGAGCCGGGATAGGAAGAGTCCTATGCCGCGACAGGCAAGCGCGCATGGGCCAGTGCGCGGAGGCCTTGGTCGAGTTGCCGCGGGGCCGTGCGGGTGTGAGCTATTGCGCAACGCGCGCGCTGCGCGCGTGCTCAAGCCCGTACGGGCAGCGTGGAATGCGCCTCGCGCGCCAGGCGCTCCCGTTCCTCGGGATGGGCGATCGCCAGCATCTCCTGCACGCGTTGGGCGAGGGTCAGGCCCCGCAGGTCCGCCACGCCGTGTTCGGTGACCACGACCACCGCGTCGCCGCGGGCGGTGCTCACCGGGCCGTGCAGGCGCGCCACGATGCGGCTCGTTTCCGACTTGCCGCCGGTGCGCGAGGGCAGCGCGATGATCGGCATGCCACCGCGCGAGGCCCGCGCGCCCCGCACGAAGTCCACTGCGCCGCCGACGGCGCCGACGTACACGCCGCCGGCGACCTCCGCGTTCACCTGCCCCGTGAGGTCGACTTCGATCGCCGCATTGATCGTCACCAGCCGGTCAATGGATGCGAGCACCTGCGGCGCGTGCGTGTAGTCGACGCTGCGCACCTGCAGCGCGGGATTGCAGTCGGCGAGCGTGTTGAGCGAGCTGCTGCCCATCAGGCAGCCGGCCACGCTCACGCCCGCGTCGATCGTCTTGCGGGCATTCGTGATCACGCCCGCGCGGATCAGCGCCGCCACGCCGTCGCCCATGGAACCGGAGTGGAAACCCAGGTCGCGCCGGTCGGTGAGCTGCAGCGCGATCGCATCGGGCAGGCTGCCGATGCCGGTCTGGATCGTCATGCCGTCCTCGACCAGCGCCGCGACGTTGCGCGCCACCGCGGCTTCGGCCGGATGCCCCTTGGCCGGCGGCGGGGCAAGCGGCGGCCGGTCGGTGTGCACGCCGAAGTGGACCTGTGCGGCGGTGAGGAAGTGCGGGCCGTGCGTGCGCGGCGCCTGCGCGTTGATCTCGGCGACCACGACGCGCGCCTGCGCCAGCGCGGGCACCACGTAGTCGCCGGCCAGCGAGAGGCTGAAGCGGCCCTGTTCGTCCGCGGGCGCGACCTGCACCAGCACCACGTCCACCGGGAGCTGGCCGCGCCGCATCAGCGTGCCCAGCTCGGAATAGTGGCAGGGCAGGATGTCCAGCGCGCCGGCCTGCACCAGCGCGCGGTTGCGCCCGCCGCCGCAATAGGAAAGGAAGCGCACCGCGTCGGCGAAGGCGGGCTGCACCGCGTCGGACCACGACACGCCGATGAAGGCGGCGAAGCGGCCGATCTCGTGCCGCTGCGCCATCAGGGCCGCCGTCAGCGCGAAGGGTTCCGAAGCCGCCTGGCCCCACACCACCGTGTCCCCCGGCCGCACGATGCCGGCGAAGCGCAGGTCGGCGAGGGCGAGCTCCTTCACGTGCCGAAGGTCACGATCGCGCGGCCGCGCACGCCGCCCGCGATCAGCCTCTCGCAGTGCCCGAGCAGCTGCGAGAACGGGATCGTGTAGCAGATGTCGTGGATGTGGCGCGGGTGCAGGTCGCCGCCCGGCATCATGCGGCGCCACACGTCGCCGCGCTCCGGCACGGGGTGGTTGCCGTTGATTCCCACCAGCGACACGCTGCGCAGGATGAAGGGATAGATCGAGGTCTTCAGCTCCTCGCCCGCCGCGTTGCCGAAGGCGCACACCACGCCGCGCTTCTTCATCGAGCGCAGCAGCGCGTCGAGCGGTGCGCCGCCCACCGCGTCGATCGCGGCGGCCCAGCGCTGGTCCTCCAGCGGCTTGTCGCCGGAGGCGATCTGCTCGCGCCCGATGATTTGGGCCGCGCCGAGCTTCTTCAGGTACTCGTGCTCGGTGGCCTTGCCGGTGCTGGCCACGACGTGGAAGCCGAGGCCCGCCAGCATGTCGATCGCGAACGAGGAACTGCCGCCGGTGCCGCCCGTCACGACCACCGGGCCGCTTTCCGGCTTGATCCCGCGCTGCAGGAGTTCGTCGACCGCCAGCGCCGACGTATAGGCCGCGAGGCCCATGCCCACGATGTAGAAGCCGTCGCTGCCCGGGGGCACGCGCCCGACCCATTCCGCGGGCACGCGCACGTATTCGCTGTAGGCGCCGTCGCGGCGCATGCCGAAGTCGCGGCCGCCCTGCACGGTGACGAGCTCGCCCTCGCGCAGCCCCGAGCCACCCGGATCGACCACGGTGCCGACCACCTCCACCCCCGGCACGCAGGGAAAGCGCGAGATCACGTTGCCCACGCCCGTGACGGCGCGCGCATCCTTGTAGTTGACCGCGGCGTAGCGCGACCGGATGACGACCTCGCCCGCATCGAGGTCGGAGAGCGATTGTTCGACGAGCCGGCTCTTGCGCTCGCCGCCTTCGGAATACAGGCGGATGGCCTGGAACTTCATGGCTGCACGTCCTTCTTCTGCACCACCGCGCCGCTGGCGAGCAGCGCGGCGATTTCGTCTTCCGGCACGCCCGCTGCGTGCAGGATCTCCACCGAGTGTTCCCCGATCGCCGGCGGCCCGCGCCGCACGCGCGCCTGCGCATCGCGGTCGCCGAAGGCCGCGCCCGGCATGCGCACCACGCCGGCATCCGCGGTGCGCATTTCCACGATCACGCCGTTGTGCGCGAGCTGGGGCGAGGCCGCCAGCATGTCGTAGTCGGCGATGGGGCCGCAGATGATGTCGACGGCCTCCATCCGTTCCTGCCACTCGGCGCTGGTGTGCGTTGCAAGCCGCCGCGACAACTCGGACATCAGCGCCTTGCGGTTCGCCACCCGCTGCGCGTTGGTGGCGAAGCGCTCGTCGCCGGCCAGTGCCGGGTCGCCCAGCAGCGCGCACAGCGCCTTCCAGCGGTCCTCGTGGTAGGCGGCGATCATGATCCAGCCGTCCCTGGTGGGATAGGCCTCGTTGGGCGCGGAGTAGGGCGCGGCCGTCCCCGTGCGCGCGGGCTTCTCGCCGCAGGAAAGGTACGAGGCGACGGCGGACTGCTGCAGCATGATCGCGCTGTTGTACAGGTTCACGTCGAGGTGCTGGCCTGCGCCGGTCGCATCGCGCACGCGCAGCGCGGCGAGGATGGCGCCCATGGCGAGGAAGCCGGTGGTCATGTCCGCCGCCGGCGTCAGCACCTTCATGGGCGGCGAATCCTCGCTGCCGATGTTGCTCATGAGGCCGGAGACGGCCTGGATGATCCCGTCCACGCCGGGCTTGTCGCGCCAGGGGCCGGTCTGGCCATAGGCCGAGACCGAGCAGAACACGAGGCGGGGGTTCAGCAGGCGCAGCGCCTCGTAGCCCAGGCCCAGCCGGTCCATCACGCCGGGGCGGAAGCTTTCCAGCACGACGTCCGCGCGCGCGGCCATGCGCCGCACGAGCTGCGGACCCTGCGGCTTCTTCAGGTCGATGGCGATCGAGCGCTTGTTGCGGTTGAAGCTCATCGACACCACCGACTCGCCGTGCTGCCATGGCGGCCCGAGCTTGCGGCCGATGTCGCCGGCGGGTGGCTCGATCTTGATCACGTCCGCGCCCAGGTCCCCCAGCAGCATGCCGCAGGTGGGCCCCGCGCCCACCTGCGAGAAATCGAGCACCATGACGCCCGCGAGCGCGTCGTTGATGTTCACCGCCATGGACGCTCAGTCGACCTTGATGCCGCCCATTTCCCGGATCGACTTCTGCCAGCGCGCCAGGTCGCGCTTCATCAGGTCGGCCATCTGGTCGGCGTTCAGGTAGCTGATGTCGAAGCCCTGCTGCACGAGGCGCTCGCGCACGGACGGATCCTGCAGCGTCTTCTGGATGTCGGAGGACAGGCGCGCCACCACGTCGCGCGGCGTGCCGGCCGGCGCGAGGATCGAATACCACAGGGGCACGTCATACCCGGGCAGGCCCGATTCGGCGATGGTGGGCAGGTTGGGCGCGACCAGCGAGCGCCTGGGCGTGGTGACGGCCAGCGCCTTGAGCTTGCCTGCCTTGATGTGCGGCTCCACCGAGGCCATGGTGGCGATCGCGCTTTGCACCTGGCCGCCCAGCAGGTCGGCGATGGCGGGGCCGGTGCCCTTGTACGGCACGTGCGTCACGCTGATGCCGGCGGCGTGGTTGAACACCTCGAAGGCGATGTGCTGCGGCGTGCCGCTGCCGGGCGTGCCGTGGTTCAGCTTGCCCGGATTGGCCTTGGCCAGCGCGATGAACTCGCGCACGTTGCTGGCCTGCACCGAAGGATGCACCACCAGCACCATCGGCACGCTGGCCGCCTGGGCGACGGCCACGAAGTCCTTCTCGATGTCGAAGGGCAGCTTCTGGAAGGCGGGATTCATCGTGACCTGGTTGGAGGCGATCACGATCGTGTAGCCATCGGGCGGCGCCTTGGCCGCCAGGTCTGTGCCGAGGTTGCCGCCGGCGCCGCCGCGGTTGTCGACCACCACCGGCTGGCCCAGCAGCTCGGCGAGCTTCGGCTGCATGGCGCGCGCGAGGATGTCGTTGCCCCCGCCTGGCGGGAAGGGCACGATGAAGCGGATCGGCTTCTCGGGGTACTTCTGGGCGTGGACCAGCGGCGCGGCAACGAGGGTGCAGGCCGCGAGCAGGGCGCAGGCGGCGTTCTTCAGGAGGGTGTTCATGCGGGTGGCCGTTCGGCGGAGGGCCGCGCCGCGCGGGCGCGGGAATTCGGGGGGACGCTCTGCCGCCGCATGCCCGTGGGGCCGCAGCGACGCAAAAGCGATCGTAGTCCCGGTGGCGTTAGCATGCCACCCGCACAAACCCGCCCTCGGGGGGCCTCAAGGACCGGCCGGCGCCTCGTCGTTGGCGACCACGTGCACGGTGGACGCAAGTTCGCATGCGCCGCTGAGCGAATTGGTGATGAGGCACAGGCGCTTGGCGTGCTGCAGGACGCTTTGCGCCAGGGTCTCGCTGGTGCCCGGCGAGACGGTGAGCCGCGGCGAGATCGTGAAGCGCGTGAACAGCGTGGTGCCGTCCGCCTTCTCCAGCACGCCCTCGACGTCCACCGCCAGCGACAACCACGCCAGCCTGGACGCCCGCGCGCTGGCGCGGAACGACAGGATGAAGCAGTCGGCGATGGCGGCGACCAGCAGCGTTTCCGGTGACCAGTGGCCGGGCGGGCCGCCGAACTCCGGCGGCGCGTCGGTCTCGATCTCCGGCAGGCCTTCTGCACCGACCATCACGCGCCCCGTGCCGGCCGCACGTGCCTGTGCGTGATAGCGATGCGGGAAGGGGTGCATGGTCAACGGGTGCCGGCGCGCACCTTGCAGGTGCTGATGCCGAGCAACGCATACGGCGGGCACCAGCCGATCAGGCCGGTGGCCAGGGGCACCACGCCGAGCCAGCCCCACACGCCGATGGTGCCGGTGAGGGTGAGGCCGATCAGGGCCAGGCCGACCAGGACGCGGAGGATGCGGTCGATGCTGCCGACGTTTGCTTTCATGGGTTTGCTCCTTGGGTGAGATGGGGTGCCCGCATTGCAGCAGACGCGCGTGCGCCTGTATGTGACTTTGGTTACCCAGCCTCCGCCACCCGGCGCAGGGCTGCGCCGTCGCGGATGCGGATGCGCTCGCGCGCCAGTTCGATCCAGCCCTCGCGCTCGAAGCGGCGCAGGAGGCGCGTGACCATCTCGCGCACCGTGCCCAGCACGTTCGCGAGCTCCTGGTGCGTGACGGCAAGCTCGGGGCCGTGCCCGAGCAGGGCTGCGGCAAGCCGCCGATCCAGCTTCTGGAAGGCCACCTCGTCGACGAGCGCCGTCAGGTCGGCCATGCGCTCGGCGTAGAGGCCCAGCACGAAGTCGCGAAAGACGGGCTGCGCCAGCCAGGCCTTGAACGTCGGCGGCGGCACGAGCAGCAGGCGCGCGGGACGCGTGGTGACCGCCTGCGCCGACAGCGGCTGGCTGCGGAACAGGCAGGCACTGGAGGCGAGGCACACCTCGCCCGGAACGATCCGGTACAGCTCCAGCGAGCGGCCGTCGGGCGAACTGCGGCTGACGCGCACCTCGCCTTCGAGCAGCAGCGGGAAGCCGCGGCAGGGATCGTTCTCGGTGAAGAGGATGGTGCCGGCGGGCGCGGCGATGGCCTGGGCGGCAAGCGCGGCCAGTTCACCGCCGAGGGGGCGCAGGGCGGGGTACAGGTGCAGGAGGTCCGCCAGGGTTTCGGGCATGCGGGGATGCTTCACCCGCCGGAGGCCGGGCGGGTTGATGGGGGTCAAGCGGCGGGGTCGCGGTGGGTGGGCGGCGACCGGTGGCGAGGAGGTGTTGGTGGGAGAGGGAATTCAGGGGGTCATGCTCGGGCTGCCGCGCGGGGCCGGCAGCGGCCCCGCCGCCGCCGCGGCCGCTGCTGGCGCCGGCACCGGCACCACCCCCGTTGTCGCGCGACTGGCAAGGGCATCGAGGGGGCTGCACGTGGTGCCGGCGGCGATCTTCAGGACGTGGGTGTAGATCATCGTGGTGCTCACGTCGCTGTGGCCCAGGAGTTCCTGCACGGTGCGGATGTCGGTGCCGGCCTGCAGCAGGTGCGTGGCGAAGCTGTGGCGCAGCGTGTGCGCGGAGACGCGCTTGTCGATGCCCGCGGAGACGACCGCCCTCTTGATCGCTCGCTGCAGCCGTTCCTCGAAGAGGTGATGCCGGCGCTGCGCGCCGTGCCGCGCGTCGCCCGAAAGCACCGGCGACGGAAAGACCCAGAACCATGCCCACGTGCTGGCCATTTGCGGGTACTTCCTCTCCAGTGCGTCGGGAACCTGGACGCCTGCGATGCCGCCGCGGCGATCCCGCTCCCATGTCGCGCGCGCTTCGGCGAGCTGCGCGCGCAGGGTGCCGTCGAGCGAGTGGGGGAGCATGACGACGCGGTCCTTGTTGCCCTTGGCCTCGCGGATGACGATCACGCAGCGATCGAAATCCACGTCCTTCACCCTCAGCCTGAGGGCCTCCATCAGGCGCATGCCGGTGCCGTACAGGAGGCAAGCGACAAGTCGCGTCACGCCCTGCATGGAAACGAGGAGCCGGTCGACCTCTTCGCGCGTGAGCACGGACGGGATGCGGCGGCGATAGAGCGGGCGAGCCAGCTCCTGCAGCCATGGAAGCTCGACGCAGAGAACCTCGCGGTACAGGAACAGGATGGCGCAGAGTGCCTGGCCGTGCGTGGACGGCGAGACCTGCCGCTCGCTGGCCAGCATCGTGAGAAACGCTTGCACCTCGTGCGCGCCCATGTCGCGTGGGTGCTTCAAGCCGTGCCAGCGGATGAAGAAGCGAATCCAGTAAACGTAGGCCTTCTCGGTGCGCGGGCTATAGTGCAAATAGCGCGCTTGTTCGCGGACCTGTTCCAGCAGGCGCGGGGACTGGAATGCAGGTGGGGGGCGGGGGTGCACGGGGTACGCTGTTCGTACTGTTGTTAAATACAGTATAGGGCGGGGAGGAGGTGCGTGCAAGGCTCTCCGCCGATAGGAGGGGGATGACCAGGGGCTGGTGGCCCGATGGGCTGGGCTTTATCCCGCATGCGTGCCGTCGGGGGGCTGCTACGGGATAAAAGTCTGCGAAAGGCGGTTGTTCTTATCCACCGTTTACGAAGGATTCTTCGTATGAGTCAAGGACATAGCGCACGGGCTGGAAGGGGTTTATTCCGGCGGGTGGGGGATATGGGAGCTTTTGGTGACGTCTAAATTACGTTAGGCGGCATCAGGACCGACCTAGGCTCATCATGAAGCACACCGTTGTGGCATTGCTCATTTCCGGCTTTGCATTCGGGGCAATTGCAGCCGATGCGTCCGGGAGGTTCACCATCCTGAGTATGGGCACAAAGAGTTGCGGGGAAGTCGTTGGCGACTTCAAGGATGATGGGCGAGCGAAGCTGAGTAACAGCATCTGGGTCGCAGGATACTTGACCGCCATCAACGAGTACGTCGTACAGCGCTCGAATGTTGCCGCGGGAACAGATGCGGCGGCCTGGGACTTGTGGATCTACAACTACTGCAGCGCGAATCCCTTGGATTCGCTGTCGCAAGCCACTTCGGCACTTGCTAAGGAACTCGCAAAACGGAACCGCTGAGCGTATGTTCGCGCGCATGCCGCCTAACAGGTCGTTCGACGCGGACACACACCGGCAAGGCGCCGCAAGCCGTGCGCGGGAGCATACGGCTTGCGGCGCCTTGCCGGTGTGTGCCGGTCAACTCCAACGTTAGATGTCATCATGCCGTTTCTAGACCCAGAGGCGCGCGCCGCGTTGCGGGAACAGCTCCGTGTTCGGCGCGAACCTCGTGTACTCGTCGACGGCAAGTTGGTACCTGGCTCGGTTCCGTACTTGCGCTCTCTAATGGCAGCCGCCGAAGATGAGTACGAACGTGACGATCTGCTCGCTGAAGTGGGGGCGGAATACATCCGTGCAGACATGGATGACGAGTACTTGCAAGTGCAGCGGGAGCGAGTTGGAAATCACCCCGATGCTGCGGTCATGTGGCTCTCGCTCGCACACGCACTCAGCGGACGGCCCGACGGTGCCGCAGAGGCGCTTGACGCTGCCGCGCGGGCAGTCGATATTTCTCGCTCTGTTGGAGCTCTGCTCCGATATTCGCTTTGCTGCCAAGCTCGGGTTGCGAGGGCAACTGGGAATCGAGAGGTATTCGAGCGGGCGTTGTCCGATCTTCTGGCTGACGCTGAGAACTACCGCAAGGAAGACAGCGGATTCTTCGGCGATTTTGTGAAAGACCTGCCGGAAGGCTTCTGTTCTCGGGAGCTTGTCGCTGCGTACAAGAGGCTACTGCCGGAGAATGACATCTAACAGAACGGTCGACGCGGACACGTTGCGGCAAGGGGCCGCACGGCGCAGTTGGAAATCGTGCACCGTGCGGCCCCTTGCCGCAACGTGCCGGTCACCTTC